>JAIFLU010000246.1 GCA_020048915.1 Bacteroidota bacterium
CCCGGCTGGGGTCGCCTGTTTGTAGAAAAATTGAACATTCTATAAACATCTGACCCCGGCTGGGGTCAAACATCGATTCTTAACTAAACGACATTGATAAATAATCAGTTATAATTAAGTATAATGGAAATCATTATATAGGTAAGATAATCCTTCAGGTTTTCGCGAAATACCTTTAATGCTTTTGTAATATGAAACTCGACCCCTTTTACTGTGATGTCGAGTTTAGTTGCTATTTCTTTATTTGTCAGCCCTTCGAACCGGCTTAGTTGGATCGTTTTTCGGGTTTGCTCGGGAAGAAATGCAAGGGTCCTCTCAATAATAGCTTCAACATCCCTTTGAAATAGTTGGCCGGGATCGCAAGCTGTAAGGGTTAAACACCTTACCTCTAGTTCCCGCAAATAGTGAGACTGTATATTTTCCTCGGCTTTAATTCTGGTTTTTAGGTGATTCAGATGGTTCAGCGCTTTGTGCTTAACAATGGTGAGCAAATAGGATGGCAAAAAAGTATCCGGCTGTAACTTTTCCCTACTTTCCCACAGGGCCATAAAAGCATCCTGAACGATATTACCGGCAATAAAATCGTCTTTTAAATAAGAATTTGCAAAGGCAAATAAACGGCGGTAATAGCTTTTATAGAGTAAACTATATGTTTGGTTATCGCCCTCTTTAATTCTTTTTATCAGATCAGTGTCTTTTTCAGACATGCTTTAGGGGGATTAAATATCCTGTCAAAAATATACTTTTTTTGCTAAGATTATTTTTAATAATTACTGCTTTCTATACCTAAAATCGTTTTTCGATGATGTACACCCCTCTAAATCTAAATTTATAGACTTTTTGTTGGAATCTGAAAAGTATCTCTTTTGGTATAATCGACATGCGTTTTAAAATTCTGGAAAATTTTTATTGACAAGTATGTTATTATTGTATTAATTTGTGAGTATACCAACTATGCCTTTATGTTCAGAATTTTATTGATCCTTGTTTTATTTAACGCCACATTAAGCGCCCAAAGCTATCATCCATTTCCTACCAAGAATGCATTATGGACAGAAATGTATTATAAACCGTATCCTAATTATGGTTCCATATTTCACAGCTACAGGTTAAATGACAACGATACGGTTATAGAAGGTAAGGTATACCATAAACTATACCATTCAAAAGATACTGTATTTTCAGAAGAAGATCTTTGCGGTGGTTTGAGGGAAGAAAACAAAAGGATTTATTATTACTCTTTAAAAAAAATTACCTATGGCTTATATATACCAATAGCTGAAAAAAAAGAAGTATTAATATATGACTTTAACTTAAAGCTTGGAGATACCATTAGAAGTAACCTGTTTCTAATATCACATCCTGACGAATTAATTGTTACGAAGGTTGATAGTGTTTTTATTGATAACACCTATCGGAGAAGGTTATATTTTGGATATCCATTAAATGAAACTCTCTCATTCTGTAGTTGGATTGAAGGTATTGGATATTCAAGAGGATTATTGTTTGCTCTTGGGGCTATTCCGACAAATGGATTATGGAATGACGTTATCTGCTTTAAACAGGAAAGTCAGTTTTTATATCAATTTAGACCAGACTATTATGATAATTGTTATTACAAATTAGCCGATAATATAGTTAACACAAATGTTGAAAATGATATTACCTTAAGTCCCAATCCAATGGAAGATTTTGGGATATTAAATTTCCATAAGGATCAATTTGATGTAATGATTCTATCTGATATGAATGGTAAAATTATAAAGAAGGTTAAAATAAAAGGACAAACTACATTTAAAATAACAAGAGATAAGATACCAAGCGGAATATACATTATTCAATTAGTTTGTGGCAATGGGAATACTAAAATAATTAAAGCAATTTTTGAATAAACCGATTAAGATATATTAAGGCTAATTATTTTATAATACAAATCAAACATAAAACCGCTTTACAGTCATTTTGATTATTATTGTAGTTCAATGTGTCCTGGTTTTGGCAAAGATTAATTAAATTGACTACTTGTTCACTTATAGTCTCTAAACCTTTTAAATAACATAATAATTTCAGAAATAATTGAGGCTTCGTCTCTGAAAAATTTCGTTCATTTGCATCCAGTTTAGTTAAACCTTTTAATACACAAAAACGAGAAATGGGCAAAGTGCTTATTATTGGAGCCGGCGGTGTTGGAACCGTTGTGGCGCACAAGGTAGCTTCGGTACCTGAAGTTTTCAGTGAAATTATGTTGGCTAGCCGCACCAAATCAAAATGCGATGCGATTGCAAAAGCCATTGGGGGTAACCGCATTCAAACTGCTTCAGTCGATGCTGAAAATGTTCCGGAATTAGTTTCCCTGATCCGTAGTTTTAAACCCGATCTGGTTATCAATGTCGCATTGCCATACCAGGATTTAACCATTATGGATGCTTGTCTCGAAACCAAAACCAGTTACCTCGATACGGCCAATTATGAGCCTAAAGAGGAAGCAAAGTTCGAATATTCGTGGCAATGGGCTTATCAGGACCGCTTTAAACAAGCAGGCATTACGGCGATTTTGGGTTGCGGCTTCGATCCTGGTGTTACCAGTATTTATACCGCTTATGCAGCCAAGCACCATTTTGATGAAATGCATTATCTCGACATTGTAGATGCCAATGCTGGCAGTCATGGTAAAGCATTTGCAACCAATTTCAACCCTGAAATTAATATCCGCGAGGTAACCCAAAAAGGGAAATATTGGGAGAATGGTAAGTGGGTTGAAACAGAACCACACGAAATACATATGCCGTTAAATTATCCTGAAATAGGCCCAAAGGAGAGTTATGTGATATACCACGAAGAACTCGAATCGCTGGTAAAAAACTTTCCAACCCTAAAACGTGCACGTTTTTGGATGACTTTTGGCTTGGAATATTTAACCCACCTGCGGGTAATTCAAAATATTGGAATGGCACGCATCGATCCTGTTATGTATAAAGGCATCGAAATTGTTCCTATTCAGTTTTTGAAGGAAGTTCTTCCTAATCCTGGCGATCTGGGGGCAAACTATACCGGCTGGACTTCCATTGGTTGCCGCATAAAAGGTATTAAGAACGGAAAAGAGCAAACCTACTACGTATACAATAATTGCAGTCACGAAGTGGCTTATAAGGAAACCGGAACACAGGGCGTAAGCTACACCACCGGCGTACCAGCGATGATCGGCGCCATGATGTACCTGAAAGGGCTCTGGAAAAAACCAGGCGTATACAATGTAGAAGAATTCGATCCCGATCCGTTTATGAAAGAACTGAATATCCATGGCTTACCCTGGAAAGAACTTTTCAACGTCGATTTGGAAGTGTAAGGATTAGTCGTAAGTATATAGTCGTAAGTTGAAAGCTGAAAGCTGAAAGTAAATAGTCGTAAGTCGTAAGACAATATCGGACGTAAAATATAAAGCCAGATCTCCAATGTGAGGTTTGGCTTTTTTAATTTACTATTTTTGAAAATTATATTTGACCAATTAAGGAATATTGAAAATATGCCAATAGATTTTACTAAAATACCTTCTCCCTGTTATTTGCTCGACGAAAGCCTGTTGCGGAGGAACCTCGAAATAATCCGCCGTGTGCGCGATGCTGCCGATGTTGAAATAATTATGGCATTTAAGGGATTTGCAATGTGGAGCGTATTCCCTATTGTCCGGGAATATATTTCGGGGGCAACAGCCAGTTCGGCTTTTGAAGCAAGATTGGCGGTTGATGAGATGAAATCGCTGGCTCATACCTATGCTCCCGGTTATAGGGATTATGACTTTGCCGAAATCATGAAAAACAGCAGTCATATTACCTTTAATTCCTTAACCCAGTTAAAACGATTTTTGCCGGATGTTAAAAAATTCGAACGCCCCATTTCGGTTGGATTGCGGGTTAATCCCGAATATTCAGAGGTGGGAACAGCGTTGTATAATCCATGTTCCCCTGGCTCACGCTTAGGAGTTATGGCCGACGTAGTGGGAGATACGTTACCCGAAGGAGTCGATGGATTGCATTTCCACACATTATGCGAGTCTTCCTCGTTTGACCTTGAAAATACCCTGGCAGCATTCGAAAAGCGCTTCGGGCATCTTATACCAAAAGTTAAGTGGATAAACATGGGAGGTGGTCATTTAATGACCCGCAAGGGGTATGATACCGAACATCTGATTCGCCTTTTGAAGGATTTTAAAAAACGATACAATGTGCATGTAATATTGGAGCCAGGAGCTGTTTTTGCCTGGGAAACAGGGTATCTGGTCTCAACTGTTGAAGATCTTGTGGAGAATAAGGGGATTAGAACAGCCATTCTGGATGTTTCGTTTACCGGCCATATGCCCGATTGCCTGGAGATGCCTTATAAACCGCGAATTATTGGTTCATACTTTGAACCGGTAGCCGGGAAACCTACGTACAGAATGGGAGGAAATAGTTGCCTTTCGGGAGATTTTATGGGCGATTGGAGTTTCGATGCTGAATTGAAGGTTGGGGATAAGATCGTATTTGAAGATATGATTCATTATACCATGGTGAAAACAACCTTCTTTAATGGAGTACAGCATCCTTCTATTGGCGTTTGGACAGCTAAAGATGAATTTAAACTGATTCGCCAGTTTGGTTACGAAGATTATAAGAATAAATTATCCTAAAAAGGTTGGAGATAAAAACTGCTTTCACAGGTTATGAAGTTACGAAAGCAGTTTTTAATCTATTAAAATAGGGTTTTTAACGCATCATCATTGGGTTGGTATAACCGCCACCAATTAATACCGATGTTAAAATTGCCGCAATCACCACATAAATAACAATAATTACAAGGAGGCTTACTACAAAGTAGGTAGTTACTTTGTCTTCGGGAGTTTTCATTAATGGGGCAATGCCCAGGTATAATAAGTATAAACCATAAAGCCCAACAATACCAAGAATACTTAACGCAGGGATAAGTTGAAATATACCCGCCAGCATCATAGGCGTATACGAATAAACCACCAACTGCATAGCCTTGCGGAAGTCTTTTGTTGAACCAAAGTTTACAGCCAGCGCATCGATAACCCATGCCGATAGGTAAGCACCGCCAACGGTTGCTACAAAAGAAACCACTGCTTGTTTTAGCCCCCACTCAATGGATGGACCAAACATATGCCCAAATCCGAATACTCCAAACCTCAGAAATGCCGCAGCAGCTGGTATGAGTGCCAGAAGCACCAGGTAAGAGGTTACTAATTCCGAAACAGAAGTTTGCTCCTGCTCAATTACAGTCCATTCTTCCTTTGGTTTAAGGATAATGTTTTTTGCTCTTTCAATCAGGTTCATAAATTCCAGGGTTTTATAAATGAATAATTTAGCATTAAAAATTAAGGAAAAATGAAATCAAAACAAAAATTTTTATTCATTCATTACATGGCAGCTTTTTTAATCGCAAAACCAGTTGGGACATTGAGTTTATCATTTGGGATTGCAATATTTTCTTCAATTTTCACTGCCTTATAGGTTATTTTGCCATACTTGGTATCCTGGTCAATCAGCGTACAGATATTATTCCAACCGGCATAAACAATAGGGTTTCCGGATGACTCCATCGAAAAAGACTCGCAATCTTTTCCGGCAATTGAGACATTCGCAAGTTTTTTAGCTTTATATTTTTTATCTGCTTTTGATATTTCATCCCAATCGAATTTGTATGCCACTCCGCGATAGCAATCGCCATCAGGGTAGGCTGTTTTTTCCTTATATACAATTGTATAACGGGTTTTTCCATCGCATAAGGTTGAACTTTTTATATTATCACCATCGTATTTTTCTTCTGCCTCTTTCATTCCATAATCGTCGAAATATAGTATGGTTTTTTCTTTTATTCCCATCATTTCACCTTCGAAAGTAACGATGGCCGATTTTATCGGGTATTTTTTTACAGTTTCTGCGGATGCATCGGCAATTGCTGGTGCAGCTTCGTTTACTATGGCAGTAGAGTCGTTTAGTGTGTTGCCTTTTTTACCTGAATTACCGCACGATGTAAGGATAAAAGCCAGGGATAGGAACCCCAGAAATGATTTTGTAGTCATAGTTTTATGTATTAAACTGGTTTAATTTATTTTATTGAAAGGTAAGAATGGCAGATTTCTTTACTATCCCCTTTTTTAAGGATATTATTTTACTCTCATATTTGGAGATCATCCGGAGTGGGCAATTCATACCTTATTGTTTAACGATTTTAAATGTTCTGGTTTCTATTCCATCTTTAAAAATTTTAATGAAATAAATACCGGGATTCATTGATTCAAAGGTTATTTCAGTTTTGTCATTTTCCAATTCCCCATCAAGAAGGACCTTCCCGTTTAAATCGAACAAAGCATATTTAATTTTCCCGGTTATTGCTTTTTCTGTTTGCAACGTGATAATAGCGTTTGTAGGGTTGGGAAAAACCGTGATCAAAAAATCAGGATCTGATAACTCATTTATCTCCGTGACCGTTATTTTGGGTTGATGAAATCCCTGGGTAATTGTAACACTCCCGCTGGTGTATGTGTCGATTACTAATTCTCCCAGCGTATAAGATAACGTGCCGGAACTGTTTTGTAAGGAACCTCCCATGGAGGAAATTACCTGTTGGGCTTCAATAACCTCATTTCCCCATAAAGTTAAACTAGCTGAGATCATAAAAATTATTCGTTTTTTCATATACAGGGTTTAGTTTTATTTGCTTAGGGAGTTTTGTTTTAGCTTTTCTATTTCAGCCTTTATTTCAGTGAGGGTTGCTTCCAAAGCCTTGTTCTTCTCGTCAAGTTCTTTAACAGCATTAATTAGCGGAATTACAAACTCAGCATACGAAAGGTTCATGGTCTTTTCTTTATCATCATCGATCACCAGGCCACTAAATTCGATATTCAATTCTTTAAGCGTTTGTTCCACTTCCTGGGCAATTAGGCCATCGCGACGGCGCTTATTTGTATCTTGTTTGTAATTATAGCTTACCGGTTTCAGTCGATTAATAAAATTTAATCCTAATTTATTGGTATAGACAATGTTTTCTTTAAGCCGACGATCCGAATAATTAACCCACGCTCCATAGCCACCTACCGTAATTGCACTGGCATTGCCCAATACAATTTTATTGCTGGAAATAACATAAGCCTGATAGCCGATAGCTGTTGAATTAGAGACATTGCCTGCCACATTGGAATTAAAACCCAGAGCAGTATTATTCGAACCGGTATTATTGCCTATCATCGAATTTTTACCAATTGCAGTATTACCATTTCCCGAAGTATTTGAATTAAGTGCTTCTACCCCGCTTGCCACGTTATCGAAACCAATAGTGTTTGATTTTAGCGCATTATAGCCTGTAGCAGTGTTATCCCACCCATCATTATTTGTTAAAGCCATATATCCGATGGCTGTGTTTTTGTCGCCCTCCATATTGTTGGTTAATGAAAAATTACCGACTGCAACATTCCATTTTCCGGTCGTGTTCTCAAAAAGGGCATCATATCCAAGAGCCGTGTTATTATTTCCGGTTGAATTTTTATAGAGTGCCGATGTACCTATTGCATTATTATAGCTTCCTGTTGAATTTAAGTAAAGCGACTGATAACCTAATGCAGTATTATTATTCCCGGTAGTATTTGTATAAAGTGCATTTACACCGTTTGAAGTATTATAAGCACCTGTTGTATTTGCATAGAGGGCTTGAAAACCCAAAGCCGTATTTTTATTGCCTAATGTATTTGTAAATAATGTTTTAGAACCGATGGCAGTATTCTGAATCCCCGTATTGTTATACAATGCAGAATCGCCAACGGCCACTGTATTCGAGCCCGTTGTATTCTTATTTAAAGTCGATATTCCAATTGCTACATTAGAATAACCAGTAGTATTTGAATTTAATGAGTTATAGCCAAGAGCAGTATTGAGGCTCCCTGTTGTATTTGAAAATACCGATCTATAACCAATTGCTGTATTGAAACTACCGGAGCTATTATAAAAAAGAGCACTGCCGCCAGTTGCACAATTATAACTTCCAAAAGTATTTGTATAAAGAGTACCTTCTCCTATTGCAATATTATTACTTCCCGTTGTGTTATATTGAAGACTTTGCGTGCCATAAGCGGTATTATAGTTCCCACTTATATTTGCTAAAAGTGAAAACGTACCAAAAGCAGTATTGGATTTCCCAGTAGTATTAGAGTTCAAAGCCTGGTAGCCATTTGCCGTATTTTTTATTCCTGTGGTGTTGCTCGAAAAACTTTGATAGCCTGTAGCTGTATTATAGTTTGATGCATCAATAACTGTAGGTTTATTGGTTAAATCGTTGTAATTGCCGCTAAAAATAGCAGGCTTATTCAATAAATCGTTATAGCTCCCGCTGATGGCAACTGTTGAAAAGGTTGGTTTTCCGGTTAATGCAGTCCAGGTTCCGCTAAACAGAGTTGGTTTATCTGTTAAATCGGCATAATTCCCACTGAATAAGGCGGGTTTTCCGGTGAGGTCGGTGTAAGCTCCGCTAAAGCCATTGCCTGCTTTGGTCGCATATAGGGCATATGGTACGCTGAGCAATTGGCTGGTGCCCATAATTAAACCATCTACAGTGGTTTTAATATAGTAAGTTTCCGTGCCCCAGTTTATAGTGGAGATTGATCCGGCAATTAGGGTTCCTTTGCCAATTTGCAAATTAATCAGGCCAAAGGTATTGGTGGTAACTGTAAATGATTCAGAATAAACAGCTGAACCTGTGGAGGACCCTTGTAATATATCTATTCTTACTACAGCAGCCGTATTGGCTTTTATTGTTCCTGCGGCATCGCGTAATACAGCCTGATAATTGAAACTGGCAGGTGCCTGGCCGAAAAGGTTCGTTGCAATTAGTGTAAAAGCAAAAAGGGAAAGAAAATTTTTCATGTGTCTATTTTTTGATTTTTAAATTAAGGTCACATGGAACATCCTTATAGTCATACCCTTGTGTTTTGGGCTTCTCTACATGGATGTTTCATGGGTTTAAGAATAATGTTTTAGTGAACCAAATAATTGTGTTTTACAAAAACTACTTAAAAATAAGCCGTTATAAAGGAGTATGCTCCAGTTTTACTGTATAGGTTATAACAAATATTCCAACTACAGCCGGAATAGTTTTATCAATTAACATAGACTTTTCATTAACATCCTTTTCTTTAATTTGCAATGATCTTTTGGTAAAATCGTACATTCCGGTTATTCCGGCTTGCGACATAAAAGCAGCTGAAGCCCAGGTGCTTGGGGTGTTTATTGTTTCACATTTCCCAGGTTCGGGAGCTGGATCCCAAAATGAACCGGTTTGTCTTTCATAAGGGCTGGGCATACTAAGCATAGGGTCAAATGAAATGGTAGCATCGTTTGCCGAGCAAACATCAATCGTTAAATCAGCATCCAATTGCTGGTGGAATGGCACTAATTGTAGCCATTTGCCACCGCATTTGGCATGTTCTTCATCCTTTTCAAGGTTGCCCGAAATAAACTCGACATTGGCAGTAGAGGTAAACCGGTTTAAATTTTCATCTAACTGAAACGTTGGTTTAAATTGAGTAAATACATCAATACTATTGTCGGTAGTAGCAAACTCGGTAATAATGGAAGCTTTGAATGTGGCGGCTTTCCGAATGGTTTCCAAATATGTATCCGAATCACAATCGGGGGCAATCATACAATAATCGCGAGTTAGAACAATTAGTTGAGGAATAACCTTAAAATTATGTTCGTTGCAAAGTTTTTTTAAGGTATTATCGCGTACTTTAGCAATGGCGTTAACTATTCCGGCTAAGAGTACCTGATGAGATTCGCCTCCCAATAGTGCATCTTGCTTGGCAATTTTTAAAACTGCACGCATAACAGGAAAATAGTAGTCGTCGATATTACCATATTGATTCATTAGCATCTGAGCTTTTTTTACTAATCGCTCACTCATGCCCGAAGCATTTAAAGATGCATCGCAATTAGGGTCATCATTCTGATCCCTCAGTAAGCACATTCCTTTCTGGGCCGCCAATAATTTATTCAAAATACCATTCTCCGGCTGACAAATAGCATCTACAAAACCATTAATTGCACCTTCCTGAGCTCGCGAAACTGTTCCGGTGCAAGGATTTATCGGCACTTTGGGGGGTTCAATTATTGTAATGGGTTGTTTGTTAAGCGCTTTTGCTTCGGCCATTGCAGCGTCATAGTTTGCTTTACATTCGCTATATGCTTTTCTGGTATCGAAAGGCTCTCCAGCCATGGTGCCACTAAAATGGTAAACGGTTAAGGTGAATATTTTACCTGATTGATCAGCTGGCATTAAATGGAGCGTATCGTTTAATCCCGTTCCCCTAATTGAATAAAACAAGGGTTTGCCGGTTTGGCTTGTAGGGAACTCAACTGTAAGTGTTGCCGGTTCTGTAAAGTTGTAACCATCAGGTCCAAATACAACTCCAGAAATTGGTTTGCACGAAAGATCTGAAGCCCCAAATGAACTTACAGGAATCATGCTAATGGTTGTTTCAACTGAAAATGGCTGTGCAGGAATGTCAAGAGTCCATATAACATTGTTTTTGTCTGTAACGCTAAAACTTTGAGGTTCTTTTCCAATATCAACGGTTGTGGTAAGACTGTTGTCGAGCGCAAAATTTACCCGCCCGTATCCGCTTTCGGGTTGGGGGGAACCATCGCCGTTATCTGTTTCTTTCTTGCAGGATAAAATAATGAAAGTCGCAATGATTAAGAATTTAATTCCTAATATTATTGATTTCGTTTTCATTTGGTAGATTGTTTGGTTTTGCTTTCAAAGGTATGGAAGCAACCTAACCAAAATATCCCCTTTTTCAGGGGTTTATTTTTTCTTATTAAAGTATAATTGGGGATTTAAGCTGGTGTGGAAATTGAATTATTGTAATGGAAGATGAAGAGGATAGAACAAAAATTCGAATTAGATGTTGATTTTTAATATGATAGCATTAATTTTAGTTGAAATTATTTTTTCGAGTAATAATATTCATTTGAAATTGCACAATAGTTATAGCAAATGTTGCTGCGAAACGAGGAAGTGTGAAAGTGTTTCTCAATCATTTTCTTTCGTATTTCCTTCTCTGGTTTTGTAAACCCGCAATTGTAAGCCGTGGCATAAAATTGCAACTTCTCAGTAGCCGATGTCCAGCGTATCTTTTCATATTTCTGATCCATAATTTTCATAAATCCAATGAGGTACTGAACCTGCCAGTTCATGGAATTCAATCGGTTAACCCTGGCAATTCGTGCTTCGGGAGTAATAGAATTGTCAACGTTTTTAAAGCGCTGGGAGTAAAATCCTGAAAGGTTTTTCGCGTCACGCTCAATTAATTCGGCAAATTCGGGTTTCATCTGGAATCGTCCCACCGAAAAATTGGCATAACTTGCTCCATATTGAACATAAAGGGTAAATAAACCCTGCATTTCCAGTGCATTTTGCAAGGCCGAGAATCGGATAATTTCAGGAAATACAATCGCTTTTGCAAAGGCAGGATCAATTCCGGATAGTCGAAGAGTGTCGGTTATCCATTGCTGCGAGGATAGATACGAATAGGCTCCAAAATATTTTTCGCCGAAAAGGATTTTGTAATTCACTTCATCTGGTTTGGAAATATCTTGCCCGGAAGATATATTAAAATATAGAAAGCTTACGAATATTAACCACTCTTTCATTCCCCGATTATATTTCTTTTGAAAATGACACCAGGTCTTTTTCGTTTTCGAGTGATAACCAATTTAAATATACTTTGCCGTCTTTCTCACTTGAGGAAGGTTTTAATGGGTAGTTATATGCCGAGCCATCACTAAACAGAATCTTATCGTACGATATTATTGCATAACGCTTACCGTCCTTTGATAACCAAATATTACAGGTGCTTAAACTAATATTTTCGAATTTTTTAACCAACACACCATTAATATATAAAGTGTCATCAATAACCATTATCCAATTGTCTCCGCCGGTTTTGGTAAATGTAGGATTGTCGGTGTAAAATCCCTGCACATCAAATGGCCCGAGTTTTGGTCCGTTACTAGTGTAAACATATGCTTTGGGAGGTCCGGCCTGTTTTGCTTTTTCTTCCTGTTCTTTTGCAAACTTCAACAATTCATCCTGTGTCATTTTTGAGAAGTCCATTTTTAATAGAGCTGGATTGAAGTTTGGATTTTCCTTTACAGCAAATACATACTTTTTGCCAGTAGCACTAAAGCGAAGGTTTTCAGCATCTCCTTCGAGCGCTGTTTTTTGTCCATCGGAAGTAACCAGGTACGATTTCATCTCTGCATCCATCGTAATAGCAACAAACCCTGATTTATCCGGCCATATTCTCATCGATTTTATGAACATATAGGGTCCAAAAGTTTTGCCGTTCAATTTTATCTGATACTGCCCTTCATCGGTCATTGCCAGATATTCCGGATCGGGAGACGTTTGCTCGGAAGAATATGCGGAGCAGGCATTATCGTTATGGGTTTCGTTACAAGCTTTAATTCCAGCTTCTTCGGTATCTTTAAACGGGCCTTTTCGCTGACCGTTTTCATATACATAAATTTTTTTGTCGGCCATGGTCACCAAATAAACCTGATTGTCCGAAATACCTAATGGCAGGCAACTTTCTGCTTCAAGAATTTTCTCGCCTTGCTGCAATGTTACCAGTAGTTTTCGGGTAACCTTAGAGGTTGTTGTTTGGGAACTGATATTTTCAATAAATATCCCTAAAACAATCAATGGAAGAATTAAATTTTTCATAAAGACATGTTTAGATCAATAGAAAAGTTGTAAGAATATTTCAAGTTTATTTACCAATTTTCAATGGAACAATGCCTAAGTGAGGAGTCAATTCAATTTCCACTTCCACACGCCCTTCTCTTTCTTCGTTTCCCTCAAAATAATTGTAACGTTTGCCTGCCGCTTTGATGGTAAAACTTCCTATAGGATTGAGAAGGAAATTGTCCAGTTCTTTGTAATTTGAAACAAGAAGTTGTTCGTATATTTCCGCGCCGTCCACACCATGGTCGGCATCACTGAAAGTATATGGGATTCCAATCCCAAAAGGGCCATCGGAGGGTACCAGTTGTTCTTCAAAATCGTCCCAGTGTTGGCCGCTTCCGCTGCCATATGGGGTTTTGCCCCCATACTTCCAATCTTTGCCACCTGAAAGCCAAATCACATAATTGGGGCTTAATGGTTGTGGTTGTCCAAATGGAGCATTATAGGGTTTTATTTCCAAACCAACCGATTCCATTTCATTTGTTCCCGATGCCTTATAGGTATAGGTTGTTACCAACTTATTTGATTTCGTTTTCTTCGAAGTTTTTGTAACCGAAACCTCGAGAGGGAATTTTATAATGTTGGAAGCCTCTCCCTTGTCGTCATATTCCGAATAATTAGAAGAGCCTGTTAAAATTGGACAATGCATGGATGGCGAACAATCGTTCCTTGTTTTGGAATTGGCCTCGTAACGTTTAAGACTAAAAGTAATAATCTGGCAGGTTAATTTGCTTTTAATACTCACTTCATGTGTTTCAATTTGGTTAGGTTCTTTTTTTGATGGATAATATAAGGTATTTGAATAGTTAATTTTGATTTCAGCATCAAGCATTTCGTCATCCTCAAAAAGATTCGTTTGGGCACAAACGGCACTTGTTAAAAATCTTAAAATCAATAGTATAAAGATATGTTTAAGGTTTGTAGTCATTGCACTTTTATTAATTGGTTGTAAGAAAAAGCAAGATTATTGCGTGACATATTCTTACTAATTTTTTGGGGTTATCCATTCAGTATCCTCTTATTGATTTTTGCTTTTATGAGTACAATTAAAATAACAAGGGAGAAGTTTGATGTTATTTCAAAACCTCTCCCGGTGCTATTGTGATTTATAATTTGATAAACTCAACCCTTCTGTTTTGTGCTTTGTTTGCCGGTGTATCGTTAGGAGCCACCGGTTTTGTTTCGCCCAAACCATCGGTTTCGATTCGCTCAGCCTTCACCCCAAACGATTTGGCAAGTTCAGCTTTAACCGAAGCGGCACGACGCTTCGATAAGTCAAGGTTCTTTGCATCATCGCCATCCGAATCGGTATGCCCCAATATTTTAACGCGAACATCCGGTACTTCATTCAATATTCCTGCAATTTCCTTAAGTGTACCATACGATTCTGGCTTCACTTTATCAGAATTTATATCGAAATAGATACCATAAGTGACTAGTTTTCCTTCAGTCATAAGCTTATTACGAGTGTCGGGAGCCCCTGCAGCAACCCTGAAATTAGAGATCATAGGGTTACCGGATTCCCATAATTCGAATCGCATCATATTAGATTTAAAACCTGGTTTAAAGACCTTTGGTAAATCAAAAATCTTTACCTGATCGAGATATACTCGAAGTCTGGTTTTTTGCACCCAAAATGAAAGGCGATATTTTTTACCAGGTTCCATAATAGCATCGTCTTTTTCGCCGCTAATGGTGTATCCTGATTCATCATAAGCGCTATAAGTACCCCTATATCCGAAACTCATTTTAATACCACCATTTAGCCCCGGAACAGCCCCACCTTCGTTCAGGTCTTTGGGATTCTCGGCACTGTAGAGATAAAATCCATATTCAAAGGCTGTATTATCTGGTTCATTAGGGGAAACAATAGCATCATATTCAATAGTATAATTGTCTGGCAAATTAATTCCATTATCAAGGGCAATGCAACCCGAGCCAACCATTTTAAACCAGTTACCCGGATAAAGATTGGTGGTAACTACTTCGCCCGAAGCATTTGTATTCCATAAAGCTGGAAAATCGCCAGCATTATCCTGACTAAAATCGTCGTAAAAAATAACTTTTTGACCTGGAATGAAATCATACTTCGAATAAGCTGTTAGCGATGGCTCTTGCTTTACAACTGGTTTTACACTGGCTTTTTCAGTGGTGTTATCTGTGTCCTGATCGGTTTTTTCTTCTTCTGCCGGGGTTTCTTCGTTACTCGTCTTTTCTTTTTTCTTAAATAAACTTTTTACTCCATCTTCAACAGCATCCAAACTTCTATCAATTCCTTCATCGGTTTTTTGGTCTGCCCGGTTAATGGATTTATCCTTCACTTTTCCTTTTACATCTATTTGAGCCAAGACAGGATCCGAAAGGTGAGTGGACAGAAAAACTACTGCGATAATTAATAATAATGTTCTCATAGGTGTATAGTTGAATTTGAATAATTTGGTTACTTGAAAGTACAATATATTCGTTATTATTGGTGTATGGAAATTTCCAGTCATTATTTTATAGCAATCTAACATTATCAATTTATGGTAAAGGTAAGTGGAAGCCTCTGCTCAACTATCCCCTTTTTAGGGGATTTTATTTTTGTTGCGATGCCTTAGTTTTGTCTAACTGCAATTATTTATAGGGTAATTATATATACCAGAGCTGATGGGGAAAAACGTCATAATGTCAAACGAAGGAGCTATTCAATTTAGCCATGCACTGGAACTGCTCAATTCATCAATTAAGGAGTTGTCGCAGATTGCCGATAGTTTAATACCCGAAAACCTTATTCGCGAAGGTATTGTATTTTATTTAACAGATTTTTGTACTTCTCTTGAAAATGATTGTGGTATAAAAACCAGCTTTGTTTCTGAAATAGAAGGCTTTTCTTTTTCTGAAGAAATTGAATTAATGCTGTATCGGAATTTTAAGACAATGATAGGGCTCGTTTTAAAACATGTTCGATGTTCTGAACTGACTATAAGACTTATCTGTAAAGGAAATTTGCTACAGATCATTGCTCAGGTTACTGGGGAAATAACAACTCCATTATCGTCAAATAGCTTGTTAAATGAAGAAACAGAGCAACTTAAATTTAACCTCAGTAAAGTGAACGGTTTGTTCCAAATTAAACCGGGAAAAGAGAAGGAATATGAGTTTGAGATTGCTTTCCAAATCTAATATTAACAAACTGTTTAAACTTAACACAGAGAATTCATTATGAATATTAAAAGATAGTAGTGAATTCAAATAACAATGACCGAATAATCAATGTTGTTTTTTGAGAAGGCACAGAGATCACAGAGGGGAAATCGCCAGCGATTTCTAAAACTCTGTGTCCTCCGTGCCTTCTCAATACCATAAATTGTTTAAAAGCATTAATTTTCAAGGTTCAGAATTCTTTTTGAGAGCAAAACGGCTTTCTCTGTGTTATAAAAAAATTATGCATATTTTAAACCGTCTCTTACAATTTGTGCTTTCATTCAAAGATTTGTTTATTTTTATCTACCCTTTTATCTCAGAACGCTAATTATCCTTGCATGAAACTATCTAATCTAATTTTCTTTTTAATACTGTTCTTTGGAAATGTTTCTGGTTTTAGTCAGAATAAGCCCACTAATGATTCAATAAGGATAGATTTTTTTTTAAAAGAATCGGTTCGTTACTCCGGCAAAAATCCTGATTCTAGTTTCTTTTATGCAGATAAAGCATTAAAGGATGCCTATAAAACAGGATCTTCAAAATATTTATCTCTTGCTAACCAGCGACTAGGTCGGTATTATATTTCAAAAGAAAACTTTGGTGCTGCGGCAAATCATTTTATTACGGCATTAAAACTTGAAGAACAGCGAAACGATGAGAGCCGTATTGCTGACCTAAACGATGACTTAGGCCGGATATATTCGTTGCTGGAAAAATTCGGAAAATCGCTGGGCTATTATAACCAATCTCTTTCCTATTATTTGAAAAAGAAAGATACCCTGAATATTGCAAAAATGTATAGCCACATTGGACAGCTTTATAGTAGCAGGGAGTATTGTGAAACCCGAAGTTATGAGCAGAAGGTTAGTGATTATAACGATGCTATCGGTTATTTTGAGAAGACAATGCAATTGTGTGAGAAAATTGGGGCAAAACCGGGCATTATAAATGCTTATTTAAATTTAGCATCCATCTATAACCGGATGCAAAAACCTGAAAAGGCCCTCACGTATGGGTTAAAAGCAATGGATTATTATAAACAGGAAAACGATTGGAATGGTATTTCCGAAACATTTTACACTTTGGGAATAACATACCGGCGATTAAAGCAATATCAAAAAGCGGCAGATTGTTTAAATGAGGCGATTCGTATAGGGAAGAGGCTAAATATTACTGAAGGGATACAATTTGTTTATAGCGAATTGGCTCAGGTATATGAAGATGCCGGAGAGTATAAGAAATCGCTCGCCAGTTATATTACTTATATGACTATCAGAGACTCCGTTTATAATAATGAAAAATCCAGGCAAATTTTCGAACTCGAAACAAAATATCAAACCGAAAAAAAAGAAAGGGAAATACTAGCGCTTGAAGTTGATAAAAAGAGAAAAAGCGATTTCATCGTGTTTTTATTACTTGCCTCTGCTGTTATTGCAATGGGAGCAGTTGTGCTGGTTTCAAAAAACCGGAATAAGCGTTTGATAGCTGAAAAGAATTCGAAAATACATGAGCAAAAAATAGCCGAGCTGGAAAAAGACCGGCAACTTGTGGCGGTAAATGCATTGTTGCATGGCGAAGAAACGGAACGTGGGCGATTAGCGCGAGACCTTCACGATGGATTGGGAGGATTGCTTTCGGGTATTAAGCTTACCCTTACCAACATGAAAGGGAATATGGTTTTACCGGGAGAACGTGTGGCGCAATTCGATCACGCATTGGGACTTTTGGATTCATCAATAGGCGAATTACGCAGAGTTGCGCATAATATGATGCCCGAAGCCTTGGCGAAATTCGGGTTAAAAGATGCCTTGTCTGATTTTTGCGATGGATTAGGAAATACTAGTGAATTGGATGTAAAATTTCAATTTTTTGGCAATCCTAATCGACTGGAGCAAAAATATGAAATAGGACTCTATCGAATCGCCCAGGAACTAATCAACAATGCAATCAAACATGCCGAAGCCACCGAAATTTTGGTACAGGTAGTGCAAGATGAACAGCGGGTAAACCTTACTGTTCAGGATAATGGAAAAGGGTTCGATCAAAATAGTTTAAAAACTTCGAAAGGCTCTGGTTTGACTAATATCCGCTCCCGTATTGAATCACTGAATGGAACAATTGATAGTAAGACTGACATCGGGAAAGGTTCGGAGTTTTTAATTGAATTTAGTTGGTCATAAAACTTTGTTTTAGTTACGTTTTAAAGAATTAACTTCTATACTACCTTGAAATAAACAAAATATATGAATAGAATTCTTTTAGTAATAGTATCCCTTTTTTGGATCAATTCGACTGGTGCTCAAACCAGTTCTCCTAAAATCGATTCTCTGCAAAGTTTATTAAAGAACAATCGGTTTAAAACACCCACAGAAAAGCTTGAAGTTCTGAGTGCTTTAACTTCCGAATATATGGAATCTGATTTAGTGAAAGCCGAATCAATTGCAAACGAGCAAATTAAACTGGCCCGCCAACAAAGTAATAATTCCTTCATAAATGATGCGTTGGAAAATTTTGGGCAGTTATTTTACTATCAGGGCCGGAACGACACTGCGCTCTATTGCTATAATCTTGCATATAATTATTATAAGTCGGCATCCGATCCTCAAAAAAAATATCATGTTCTGAATAACATCGGAAATGTTTACAAAAACACCGGTAAATTCGATACTGCCATTGTTATTTACCACGAAGTGCTAAAATATTATGAGCAGGTAAAAAACAAAGAATGGGAATCAAAGCTTCTGGCTAATATTGGTTCCTTGTACTATACTTCGGGGAATGAGTCAAAAGCCAAAGAATATACGCTTAAAGCCATTTCACTTCAGCAGGTGTTAAGTGACAAATCCGGTCTGGGAGTTTCTTTGGTAAATCTGATGGTGTACGCTTTAAATGCCGAAAATTACAAGGAAGGAATAAAATATGGGGACGAAGCGCTTATAGCGCTCAAAGACGTTAATAAAGCATACTATGCCAGTGCCTTAATCCGCACCGGATATTGTTATTACATGGAGGGGGAATATGAAAAGGCTATCCAATACACCTTAGAAGCAATTAAAATTAACGAAGAAAATAAGAGTAAAGTGGGGATGATGGAATCGTACCGTACCCTTGCCGATTATTATGTGGAACAAAAACAATATGTAAAAGCCAAAGATATTGGAATTAAAGCCCTGCAAATAGCCGACACTACGAATCGATTCGATTTGCGCCATATATACGACTTGCTGAAGCGTGTGTCGATTTACCTGAATGAGCCTGAAAATGCAATTAAGTATTCCGGATTGCAGATAAAAGTTATTGAAGAATTCTTAAATAAAGATTGGGCTGAGAAGATATCGGATGCGGATATAAAATACCAAACCGAGAAAAAAGAAAAAGCAATACTCACCCTGACTGCAGAAAAGAATACACAGAAAATTCTTATTTATTCTTTAAGTGCGGTTCTTGCTCTAGGAGGTTTGCTGGCCTATTTTGTTTATCGAAATATTAGAAGTAAAAAAACGATTGCAGAACAAGATGCTTTATTAAAAGAAAAGCAGATAATTGAACTGGAAAAAGATCGCAAATTATTGGCTACCCAATCGGTTTTAAAGGGGGAAGAAGCTGAACGTAGCCGGTTAGCCCGTGACCTACACGATGGATTAGGCGGTTTGCTTACCAGCGTTAAACTTTCGTTGGCAAATGCAAAAGGGAATTTTATTATTACAGACGATGGTGTTGCCCAATACGACCGTGTTTTGGGCTTACTGGATACATCGATGCGCGAGCTTCGCCGGGTAGCCCACAATATGATGCCCGAAGCCCTGGTGAAATTTGGTATAAAAGATGCTGTTTCTGACTTTTGCAATAATCTGGGAGATAATAAACGTGACGTAGCTATTCAATTTCAGTTCTTTGGAGAAGAAACCCGAATCGACTCAAAATTTGAAATCGCCATCTATAGAATAACCCAGGAACTGGTTAATAATGCGTTGAAGTATGCTCAGGCCACAGAGCTTTTAGTTCAGTTAGTTCAGGAAAAAGAAAGGGTTCATCTTACAGTTCAGGACAATGGAAAGGGATTCGATACCCGTATTCTTAAAACGTCTAAAGGAGCCGGATTTGCGAATATTACCTCCAGAGTTGAATCGTTAAATGGAAACCTGGAAATTTATTCTGAACCCGATAAAGGTGCCGAGGTAACCGTAGAATTTACGTGGCAAACAAACTCCGAAAACTAACCTAAATCCATATACCATGATCGATGTTTTAATTATTGAAGATCACCCGGTAGTGGTGGAAGGGATGAAAAAACTTCTGCTCGATTCCGGCTTGGCAAAACTTTGTGTAACAGCCTCGACCGGAAAAGAAGCGCTTACATATCTCAGAAATTTCAATCCGGATATTGTTCTGCTCGATATTAACCTTCCCGATATTAACGGGATTGATTTGTGTAAGACCTTGAAACTGCAATATCCAACAATAAAGATATTAGCCATAAGTTCATTTAGTCAACGCAGCTATATTGTTCGCATGATGGAGAATGGTGCCATGGGATATTTACTGAAAAATTCCTCCGAAGAAGAAATTACTGCTGCAATTCACGATATTATTGCCGGGAAAATCCATTTGGGTTTTGAGGCAAACGAAATATTAAATAAATCGGATAAAACTGATGGAGGGCCCGTTCTTTCAAGGCGCGAGAAAGAAGTGCTTCAATTTATTGGCGATGGTTTTACAAACCAGGAAATTGGCGATAAAATGTTTATCAGTCCGCTAACAGTCGATAGTCATCGTAAAAACCTATTAATGAAACTCAATGCCCGCAATACCGCCGCTTTAATAAAAATAGCAATTAACAAAGGGTTTATTGAAATTGATTAATTTCTGGCAAATTCTCCATTTGAACTATCTAATAAAAGCATTGTTTAATTATATTATAAATTTAATTAAACAAAAAGATGCGCCGTTTTGAATTTATTCAAATTTTACCTATTTCAATGGAGGAGGCATGGAGCTTTTTCTCCAATCCAACAAATCTGGGAAAGATCACTCCGCCTGAGATGAATTTCAGGATTATCGGAAATTTACCCCAAAAAGTTTACGAAGGAATGTTTATTGTTTATAAGGTTTCGCCTCTGGCAGGTATCCCAATGCAATGGGTTACTGAAATTACACATGTTCGGGAACCGCATTTTTTTATCGATGAGCAGCGGAAAGGACCTTATTCCATCTGGCATCACGAACATCATTTCGAACAGGTGCCCGAAGGTATAAAAATGACTGATATCCTTTATTATAGTGTTCCCTTTGGTTGGCTTGGGAAATTAGTCGACATGCTTTTAGTAAAAAGGAAAGTGCTGGATATTTTTACTTTCCGAAAACAAGTTTTGCTTAAGTTGTATAATCAACTTGTTACTTAAAAAAGCTGATAAACAGCAAAATATTTAAAGTGGCTACAATGAGTCCAAAAAACAATAAAACAGCAGCGGTGAATTTTGTATTAGCATACTTTCCCATCACCTTTTTGGATGAAGTAAGGTAAATCTGCAGGAAAATTGTAAACGGTAACTGAATACTCAGGATCATTTGCGAAATTATCAGTGCCTTGAAAGGATTTCCAGTAAACAGGATGATAACATAAGCGGCTATTAGCGAAATACCAATTCCAATTCGCGAATGGTTATCCTTTATGTCATAAGGTTCACTAAAAATTCCGGCAAAGATACTTCCTCCAGCCATTGCCGATGTGATTGTTGAGGCAATTCCGGCAAAAAGCAGGGCTGAGGCAAATATAACTCCTGCGCTTTTACCAACCAATGGAGTAAGAAGCGAATGGGCTTGTTCCAATTCATTTACCTGAATTCCAGCCGTAAAAAAGGTGCTTGCAGCAAGTAAAATCATAGCGCTGTTAATCGCCCAACCAACAATCATCGAAAAAAGCGTATCGAAAAACTCGTAATCGAGTTGCTTCTTAATAACTTTTTCGTCTTCGAGGTTCCATTGACGGCTTTGAATAACTTCAGAGTGCAGAAAGAGGTTGTGCGGCATTACTACAGCCCCCAAAACACTCATGATTATCATGATGGAACCTTCGGGAATACTTGGAGTAACCCAGCTGATTCCAGCTGCCGCCCAATCGATATCGACCAGACTTAATTCGTAGATAAAAGAAATGCCAATTACGGATACAAATCCTACAATAATCTTTTCAATTAGCTTGTACGAATTTGTAAATAGCATTACCACTACAAATATCATAACCATTAACGCCCCTGCGGGAATAGGTATTTTAAACAGCATATTTAGGGCAATCGCCCCCCCTAATATTTCGGCCAGCGATGTAGAAACCGAGGCAAATACTGCTGTTGTAAGTATTGTTTTCGAAACAATTTTTGGGGTATAAAGAGTTGCAGCCTCGGAGAGACAAAGTCCGGTGGCTATTCCAAGGTGCGCTACATTATGCTGCAAAACTATCAGCATGATTGTGGAAAGGGTTACCATCCATAGTAATTCGTATCCATAGCTGGCTCCGGCAGCAATATTCGATGCCCAGTTGCCCGGATCGATAAATCCAACAGTTACTAATAATCCGGGGCCAATATATTTGAAAATTTTTAATGCTTCAAATTGGGGCTTTTGCCCTTTTTTATCGATGTTGTTTAAAAATGCAAATGGTTTTAGTATATTGAATTTGAAAGCCATGATTCTATTAATTTAGAGGGTAAAACCCAATTCTTTTTAATACAGTACAACTGAATTTAACGATTTTAACTTATTTGTAAGACAAATTACTGCAAATATTGTTTTCTTTCGGTTCTATTGCCAATTAAAAACTTCATTGGGTACATCAAAAAACGAATCGATTACCCAATCAGCCTCGGTTAGCTTCTCTTTTCCGAAACTTGAAGTAATTGCCAAACATTTACAGCCGGCCGATTTTGCAGCTTTAATTCCATTTACAGCATCTTCCACTACCAAACAATTTTCTGGCAATAGCCCTAATTTTTCAGCAGCTTTTAGAAATACCTCCGGATGTGGTTTTTTATGCTCTACTTCTAAACCGTTTACGGTAGCATGAAATGTTTGATCCGAAAATTTTAATTCCCGCAGATTTATTTCCATTTTTACCCTATCGGCGCTGGTAGCAACGGCTAATTTAAGATTTTCAGAACGACACCGCGCAATAAACTCTTTTATACCGGGCAATGGGTTAAGCTTTCCTTTTACTAGTTCGTCGTAAATTTCGTAAGTTCTCGTTTTGTCTCGCTCCAAATTGATGGTATAGCCATACTTTTCGGCTACTCCACCCAGGTATCGGTTTTCTCCGGTGCCAACAAACGGAAGGAAATCTTCGGGCTCAACATAAATGCATTGTTCCGCAAACATTTTGATAGCTGCTTCGGCGATAAAATGTTCGGAGTCCACTAAAACTCCATCCATATCGAAAAGAATTCCTTTAAGGATACTCATTTTTGGGACGTATTAAATAAGTTTAAAAGTATTTACCTGCTAATTAGTATTTTTCGTAAAACATGTAAATACATGTTTGTAATATTTTTCTATTTTTGTCATTAGAATAATGAATCTAATACGCTTATAATACAAATATACAATATTAACCTGTAAATACAGGTTAGCAGCTAAATCCGTCACATGAAAACTGAAATTTCTGTACCACATTATCGCAGGTTGTACGAGATACTTAGGAAACAAATTGTTGACGGAGTATATAAAGAAGGCGATCTGCTGCCATCTGAAAATGATTTATGCACTCTATATAAGCTGACCCGTCCAACCGTTCGCCATTCGCTGGATGCATTGCTTCATGCCGGTATGATTCGAAAACATAAGGGAAAAGGGAGCATAGTAAATAGTCTTCCCAGCGGTATTGGAATATTGTCAATATCTGGTACCACTTCTGTTCTGGGAATGCATAACCTCGAAACCCGAATCCTTTCAAAACCTCAGATCATAAGCTGGCCATCCGATTTTATGTTTCCACTAAATGAAGAATATAAAAACTCAGGATGTGTTTTTTTGGAAAGATTGAGATTGGTAAATAATACAGCCATTTTTTACGACTTAAATTATTTGCCTAACATAAATCTTCCACGATTTTGTAACCGAAAATTCGATAATCAATCTCTTTTTGATATCCTGCGTAAAGCCTATCAAATTGAAGTTAAAGGTGGAGAACAGCGTATTCGGTCCATTCGTGCTGATGCAAAGGTTAGCGGTTTTTTTGGGGTGGACGAAGGGCATCCTGTACTTCATCTTCAACGAAAACTTGAAACTAACCGCCCTGGATTCTATTTTTATTCGTCTATTTTTTGCAACACCGACGAGCATGCGTTGTATGGAACCTTTTAATTCTTTTATCACTTCCCAATCCTAATCTTTTAATTTATTGCATTATTGTTTCAGTGTCTTACATTTTCAAGCTACCTTTGGCCGAATTTAAAAATTGATAAGTGGTATTTGAGGATTTAAATCTAAATGCTCCGTTGTTAAATGCTTTGAAGGACCTGGGACTGGTTGCTCCAACCCCAATTCAGGAAAGCGCATTTTCGGTAGTATTGTCGGGGAAAGATGTAGTTGGAATTGCCCAAACGGGAACTGGAAAAACATTTGCTTATCTTTTGCCGATACTCAGGCAACTGAAATTTTCCGATCAAAAACAACCCAGGGTTCTAATTGTAGTGCCCACCCGCGAATTGGTAATACAGGTAGTAAGTGAAATAAAGAAGCTTACCACATACATGAATCTTCGTTTTGCCGGGGTTTACGGAGGGACAAATATAAATACCCAAAAAAAACTGGTTTATGAAGGGCTTGATATTTTAGTTGCAACTCCTGGCCGTTTAGCTGATTTGGCAATGACCGGGGTTTTACGTTTAAGCGCCCTACAACAATTGGTTATCGATGAGGTGGACGAATTACTTGCATTGGGCTTTCGTTCACAAATGATTAATATTATTGAATCGTTACCTGCCAAACGGCAAAATTTGATGTTTTCGGCTACACTTACTGAAGATGTACAAGAGATAATTCAGGATTATTTTTCGCATCCGGTTTGGGTAGAACTGGCACCCAATGGTACTCCACTCGAAAAAATTATCCAAATTGCTTATCATGTCCCTAATTACTATACCAAAGTAAATTTGCTGACACACTTCTTGCGCAATAAGGCCGAATTTGTAAAGGTTCTTGTTTTTGTAGGAAGTAAAAAACTGGCAGATAAGTTATTCGAAAATTTAGACGGTGAATTTCCCGATGAAATTGGGGTAATCCATTCCAATAAATCGCAGAATTTCCGGATAAATTCATTAAACCGTTTTCATAATGGAACGCAACGGATATTAATTGCCACCGACCTTGCGGCTCGTGGACTCGATATTTCGGACATTTCGCATGTAGTAAATTTTGATACGCCTTCGGTTCCCGAAGATTATATACACCGCATAGGACGAACCGGACGAGTGGATAAAGACGGAGTGGCCATTACTTTTGCAAATGAAGTGGAACAGCCTTTTTTACCGGAAATTGAAGCGTTGATGAATAAAAGAATTCCTGTGGAATTGATTCCCGAACAAGTAACTGTTTCCGAAGAGTTTTTATTAGAAGAAAAAACTACCCCGTTGTTCGACAAAGATTATTTGCAGATTTCGCCACCTAAGCCTGTAGTCGGGGCATTCCATGAAAAAAAGGATAAAAATAAAAAGATAAACCTGGGAGGTCCCAAAAAACGGAATCCCAAATTTGCGAAACAGCAGAGACCCTGGGCTAAAAAAAGGAAATACTGATATTGAAATATGAATCCGGAGCAACCCAATAATCCCTTACATGGGAAAACGCTGGAAATGATTGTACTGTATCTGGTCGATTATTATGGCTGGGAACAATTGGGAGCAATTATCCCAATTAACTGTTTTAACAGCAATCCCAGTATAAAGTCGAGCCTTACTTTTTTACGGAAGACTCCATGGGCTCGCGAAAAGGTCGAAAACTTATATGTTAAAATAGTTGCCTTAAGTAAGAAATAGTTCTCGCAGGTTAAATTTATTATCAACCTACATTTCAGGGAATTTATATTATAGTAGATGAATTTCTTACTCTAAATGAATTCCAAGATAAAGGGACAATTAATCCTTAACAAAGAAAAATAACAGCCACTGGTGAGCGGCTGTTAATAACTTGCAATTTTTAATTTCAGATCAATTTCCCCGACTCCGATTGACCCTAATTTTGGGAAAGTTCCACTTTCTCCATAACCAATTCAAACGATTTGTCCATGCTGAATTTAACATGGTGCTCTTTGAGCCATGTTTTTATTAAAGTAATGCTATCAATTACGGCAATCAGATCTCTTGCAACAGTTGAACCACCAGTGATATTTGCGATTTTACCGTTTACTACTTCAAAACTGAATGAATAGCCAAGTTTGTCTTTCTTGTTTGCATATTCAAATTCGTGTTTATAAAGTTGAAGTTTTTGAGTACTATTTTCCGTTTTTTTTAATAATACCCGGATTGCAGGAGAATACTTGTACCAAATATGTTGATATTTACTTTGTTCAAACATAGAAATGCTTTAAATTATTTATTTCAGTTTAAAATTAACGCCTCAAAAATACCACTGCACTAATTAAATAAGAACTTATTTTTCTGGCTTTGCTTTAACCAGCCGTCAAAGTGTTTCGAGATGAAGAAAAGTCTTCTTCTCATATTTTCCCTAAGAATTTCCTTTCGCAGGATTTCTTGCATCCTGCTTTTTACAGAAATTGGGAAATAATTCTTTGTTTCGATAAAAATAAGGACAAAAAGGCTTTAAAAGTACAATCATTACTTCATTTTTAACCTATAATTATGAAATAATTTGTATTAAAATTACAAAGAAACCTTTAATTTTTCACTATAACTATGACATTTAGTTGAATATGGGCAAAAAATAATTATATCAATCTTCTTCCAGCAAATCGGGCCTAAACTTTCGGGTTCGCATTAATGATTGTTCGAATTTCCATTCATCAATAAGTTTTGTATTCCCGCTAAGTAATATCTCAGGAACTTTCCATCCATTAAATTCTGCGGGACGGGTATAAACAGGAGGCGCCAACAAATTATCCTGAAACGAATCGGTAAGAGCCGACATTTCATCGCCCATAGCTCCCGGGAGCAAACGAACAGTGCTGTCAACTATAATTGCAGCTGCCAGTTCACCGCCTGTAAGAACATAGTCGCCCACCGATATTTCCCTGGTTATTAAATGGTCTCGAACCCGCTGATCAATTCCTTTGTAGTGCCCACATAAAATGATAATATTTTTTAAAGTCGAAATATAGTTGGCCTTAGCCTGCGAAAACATTTCCCCATCGGGCGAAGTGTAAATAATTTCATCATAGTCGCGTTGCGATTTCAAAAACGAAATGGCTGCGAAAATAGGTTCTATCATCATAACCATTCCGGCATCACCGCTAAAGGCATAATCATCTACCTTACGGTGCTTGTCGCTACTGAAATCGCGGAGGTTATGAACCACAACTTCGCATAATCCTTTGTCTTTTGCCCGCTGAACAATGGAATGGTTTAACGGACTTTCTATTAGTTCAGGCAGAACCGTAATTATATCTATTCGCATCAAACTTGTTTTGTGCAAAAGTACCGCATTTTTTCAATTCAGCCGTGCGACTTATCCTCCAATAAAGACTTTTTTTCATGCCTTTGTTTTAAAAGCAGACATAATGACATGTTAATTTTTTAAAAACATGCCGTAATGGCGTATTTTAAGGATTTTTTCTAAGTGGTATATTATTTGAAAAAATATTACCGTAAACAAAAAATGTATAACCACTAAAATTTTATAATTATGACAATGTTAAGAGTTTATCAACCAGCGTATGCATGTGCACCAAGAGTTAACCGCGATATGTGGAGCAACTTAATGGAAAGCTTTTTTGAGTCGGACAGTCGTTTGGGCGATGTTTCAACTTACTTTCCAAAAGCAAATACCAGTGCGAACGAGAAGGAATATATCGTTGAATTACTTGTTCCTGGTAAAAGTAAAGAGGATATTAAGATTGAGTTAAATGGCGAAGTTTTAACTATTTCGTCGGAAGGAAAAAAGGAAAACGACGAAGGAAATAGGTCAGTTGAATTTAGCGCCGGTTCGTTTAAACGAATGTTTTCGCTACCCGACGATGTTCAGGTAGATAGCATTTCTGCTACTTGCCAGAATGGAGTACTGAGGGTAATACTACCTAAAGCTGAAAAGGCTCCTGAAATAAGCAAACAGATTGAGATTCAATAATCAGAATTAAGAATCGCACATTTTAAAGGCGTTTGGATTTTAATCCAAGCGCCTTTTTTGTCAACTTAGGAATGAATTTCAAGAAACCATTTTACCACGACACTTATAAAATATTTTTGAACAGGGATATTCACATAACATGTAATAAGTAATATTAAGTAATTTTAGCAGTGAAGTATTTCAGGGAAATTTAAAATATCCTTTTATGCCGTCAGCGAACTGTGAATTCCAAGTGTTTGTTAAGCCCATAGGGGCCTTATGCAATTTGGATTGTAAATATTGTTATTACCTGGAGAAGCAGGATTTATATAAGAAGGAAACTCCCAAAATGACGGAAGAGGTGCTTGAAAAGTATATTATTCAACATTTAGAAGCTTCCTGTGAAGATAATGTACTTTTTTCGTGGCACGGTGGCGAACCAACTCTGGCTGGCCTTGATTTTTACAGAAAAGTAGTTGAGATTCAAAAAATGAATCTGTTGCCTGGAAAACATATTATTAACGGAATACAAACAAATGGGGTAAATCTGGACGATGAATGGTGCCGATTTTTATCAGAGGAAAACTTTCTGGTAGGAATTAGCATAGATGGTCCGGAAGAAATGCATAACAAATTCCGCCAGTCGAAGTCGGGAGAAGATACTTTTCAACAGGTAATGAGAGGGTTCCGGTTATTAAAAAAATATCAGATAAACTTCGAGGTTCTTTGTGTAATAAACGCACACAATGTGAAATACCCAATTGAAGTATACAACTTTATCAAGTCACTTGAAACTAAATATATAAGCTTTTTACCTTTGGTTACAATAGTGAGGAAATCCGAAACAGGTGTTACAAAAGATTCGGTTCCGGCAAACGCCTTCGGAGATTTCCTTGTTACTGTTTTTGATGCGTGGCTGGAGCAAGATATTGGAACTATTAAAATACAAATTTTAGAAGAAGCTTTCCGGACTGCGTTTAAGCAGGAACATACTTTATGTATTTTCAAAAAAACATGTGGAGGGGTACCTGTTTTAGAGCGAAATGGCGATTTGTATAGCTGTGATCATTTTGTAAGCCATAATCATTTACTGGGAAACATAAACCAAATTCATATAGCCAATCTGCTCAGAGGCTCCAAGCAGCTAAACTTTGGTCAGGCAAAATTCAATAATTTGACTAAGTATTGTCTCAATTGCGAAGTTTTGGCAATGTGCCATGGTGAATGCCCTAAAAACAGATTTATTTATAGTCCGGAGGGCGAATTCGGGTTAAATTATCTGTGCAAAGGGTATAAACGTTTTTTTCTTCATTGCCGACCTTTCATCGAAGCAATCACTTCGGTTTGGAAAGCACAGGGGTAACTTCGGTTCTGTTGCTTTGAAACGACCTTATTAGGAACTTTTTTAATAACTACAATTTAACTTTTCAATTTATCTTTAAAAAATTCAATGGTCCTTTTCCATGCAAGTTTTGCAGCTTCTTCGTTATACCGTTCTTTATTGCTATCATTGTTAAAGGCGTGTTTAGTACCTTCGTATACAAATATCTTATAGTCTTTTCCAGCAGTTTTTAAAGCCTTTTCGAATTCTTCAATCCCTTTATTAATTCGTTCATCATCACTTGCATAATGGGCTAAAACCGAGGCCTTAATTTTGGGGACGTCTTCACTTTTGGGACAACTGCCATAATAAGGAACAGCAGCATTCAAATCGGGTGCATTAACAGCTACATTGTTTGTCATTGCTCCACCCCAGCAAAAACCAGTACAACCAACTTTTCCGGTACTTTGCGGATGTGTTTTTAAGTATTTAACAGCAGCAACCAGGTTCTTGATTGTTTTCTCCTGATCTAGTTCGCGAAGTAATTTTGTTGCTTCATCTACATTATTGTTGGGAGTTCCTCCAAGAGGAGATAAGGCATCTGGGGCAATAGACAGAAAGCCTTCAGCAGCCATTCTTCTGTTTACATCTTTAATATGAGGCTGGAGTCCTTTGTTTTCGTGTATTACTATCACGGCCGGGTATTTTTTCTTTTTCTTTGGCCGGGCAAGAAATGCTTTTATATCGCCTGTTTCACCCGGATAGGTGATGTCTTCTGTAAACAATTCTCCTTCATTTTCGCCTAATTCGGCAGCTTGTAAATAATTAGCCTCAAATAAAGGAAGAAATGTTGATGCGGCAATTGTACTACCAAGAATTCGTCCAGCTTTTTTTACAAAATCGCGTCGGACTATTTTACCATTCAGGTAATTTTCATAAAGGTTTCCAAATTTTTCGTCCATTGTATCTGAATTTGTTTAAAGGGGTTAATTTAAGACATTTGAGATAAAAAAGAAAGGTCTTTTACGTTTATTCTTTTCATTAACAGCTCTATTTAGACTGTGTTTTAATAAAAGTTCAGATAAGATTCAGGGCGCAGTTGCAACATAAAATTAAAAGAGCCGGAATGTTAGTTCCAGCTCTTTTAAGGGTTTTTCTATGACTTATGCATTCTTTCCTTTTCGGAAATACAGCACTGTAAAAGCAATAATGAGAACTCCGGGAACGATTGCAACATATTTTAATGTATTTGCACCGGCTAACAATGTGTCTCCTGAAGTTGCAATAGTTTGTGCGTCAAAAATAGCACCAAGGGCTGGCTGAGCTATGGCACCACCCAAAAAGCCAATTCCGCCCATGATCGCTAATCCAAGTGCTCCACTGGAAGGGATATTTTCCGAAACAAACCCAAGCATCGATGGCCAGAAAAAGGCAACTCCCAGCGCAAAAACAGCTGCTGCCGCAAAGGTCATCATTCCGGTAGTATATCCTAATAATAGTAAGCCAATAAAGGCGAGTGCTGCTGAAGTAAGCAAAACAACTGTAGGTTTCATGTTATGAATAAGCGTTCCTCCAAACTGACGCGAAAGTGCCATTATACCCGACACCCAAACGAGCAGTAAAATAGGGTTCTTCGTTACATTAGCCATTAAAGCTGCAATCCATTGGTTAGTCCCAAGCTCTGTTCCTGCAGTTAACAACATACAAAAAGCCATAAAAAGGAAAAGCGGGCTAACGCATGCCTTTAGCATATCCTTGTAGGTGAATCCAGATACAACACGTTCTGTTTGAGGAAATTGTTTGTTAAGAAACATATATCCATAAGCCAAGGTTGGAAGAATCATAGCACCCATTGCATACCGCCAGTTGTCAATTCCGATGTTATTAAAAAGATAAACCATTAAGCCTCCAATTACAATTCCTGTTGGAAACCAGGCATGAAAACGATTTAAACGACGGGTTTTTTGATCGGTATACATACTGGTTATTAGAGGATTGCATGCTGCTTCGACACTGCCATTCGCAACACCAATAAAAAGGGTAGAGATGAACAATGACCAGAATCCTGTAGCAAAAATTGTCAATAAAATCCCAATTATGTGGCATACGAAGGCAATAGCAATAATGCGCCCCATGCCAATAATATCAACGAGAGGCCCACCAAAAACCATGGCCAGGGTAAATCCCCAGAAAGCGGTCCCAACAATCCAACCTACCTGCGTATGTGTAAGGTTAAATTCAGTTACCCAAGCCTCCACGAACGAACCTCTGGTTGCAAAGGCTAAAGCTGTGACAACTAAAGCAACGCAGCTTGCATTAAAGAGTAAGGTCTTTTTAATTGTATCCATCTGATTTTAAAAATTAGTTAGTATTAGATTTATGTTAGCGCTTAAATGTATAAAAAAAATCTTACATAGAATAGATGGGCAAAAATGATTAAAATTTTACAATAACGCTTTTCTCGTTCGGTTAATGGTAAAAATAAGTCCTCGGCTAAACAGGTTGCTGTTTTAGAAACAGGTTTGCTTGAAACACATCTGGTTTACACCGATGGCAGCACAGTGGATGTTTCGACAACCCCATCGCCCTATTTCCAAAACTTGTTTGTGCTTGCAAATTAATAATTACTCCTACTCCTTGTAACTTCTATCATTCCCCCGGCTTCTTCTTCGATATTCTTCTGCTGTTATTCCACATTTCTGTTTAAATATACGTGAAAAATAAAATGGTGATTCGAATCCAAGTTCATTAGCAATTTCCTTAATCATTAAATTACTTGTTGAGAGAAGTTTTTTCGCTTCATGCAAACGAAGCTGTAACATATACTGTAAAGGAGATATGCCAGTGTATTCCTTAAATGTTTTTCGAAACAATGAATAACCAACTCCTGTTTCATTAGCTATTTTTGTAATGTTTTTATCACCCTTCAGGTTTTTTAACATGAGGGATTTTGATTTTATAATCATCGAATCAATTACTGAACTTCCAACATTTCTGTTTTTACTTATGGCACTCACATTGGTTAATAGCGCCATAATTAGCCCTGATAAAGCCTGCTGAAATCCGGATTTCTCTTCTTTAACGGCTGAAAATATCATTTCAAAAATTGATTCGATATCATGATTAATTCCAATCTGAATAATAGGCTTTGTTGGTGCAAAAAAATTCTTTTTTACCCATTGGTCAACAATCTTTCCTTTAAATCCAACATATTGTTCATTCCATCCAGTTTCAACCAAGGGTCTGTAACGATGCCAGATTCCAGGAAACAACATAATCACACTTCCCTGATTTACCTGAATTATTCCGGTTTCATGCGATTCGAAAACTCCTTCTCCCCTATATATATAAATCAACTGATATTCTAGAATTGCTCTGCCTTTCTCCCACTTAAACATATAATACAAGGGGTGATCTAATAACGGATATACTTCGCCTTTAATTATGTTAGAATAACCGGCAACAGTGCATACAAGTCCCCATTCTAAATCATTCTCGCTGTGAGTAAGGTATTTTACAAAACCTTGATTCATATCATTTTCTACATTTAAATAACATTTCGTGTATTGGGTTATAACTGCTAATATATTAGTTTTGTTAAACTAAGTCAAATTATTATGAATAGAATAAATAATATCAAAATAGGCATTTTCGGTATAGGACTCGATACCTATTGGAAACAATATGATGGATTGTTGACACGGTTAATGGGATACCTAACCACCGTTTCCGGTAAAATAAAACGTGATAATGCTATAATCATTCAAGGCGGAATGGTTGACTGCCCTGATAAAGCACATGAAGCTGCATCGCTTTTCAAACGCGAAGAGGTTGATATTATTTTTTTATATATTACAACATATGCTCTTTCAAGTACAGTTTTGCCCGTTGTTCAACATGTAAAAGTACCCGTAATCATTCTTAACCTTCAGCCCGGGAATGCAATTGATTATGCATGGTTTAACAAGTTAGGCGATCGTAGTAAAATGACGGGTGAGTGGCTTGCAAATTGTCAGGGATGTTCGGTTCCTGAAATTGCGAATGTTTTTAATAGATGCGATATACCTTTTCATCAGATATCAGGAACTTTACAAGACAAAGAATCATGGACTGAAATAAATGAGTGGATTGATGCAGCCATTGTATTAAAAACAATGCGCAACAATCGAATGGGATTCTTAGGCCATTATTACTGCGGAATGTTAGATGTCTATTCTGATTTTACGCTACAATCATCTGTATTTGGAACTCACATTCAACAGCTCGAGATGTGCGATTTAAATGATCTAAGGAATGAAGTGAGCGAAAACGAAATTCATCAAAAAAGAATTGAAATAGAAAATAAATTTGAAATAATAAATGAATGTTCTGAGGATGAACTAAACCGCGCAGCAAAGACAGCAGTGGCTTTGGACAATTTGGTTAAGAAGCACAACCTTGGCTCATTGTGCTACTATTACGATGGTGCGTCGGGAAATGAATATGAAAATATTATTACTTCGGTAATAGTTGGAAACTCTTTACTAACTGCAAAAAATATTCCGGTGGCCGGCGAGGCTGAAGTGAAAAATATTCAAGCAATGAAAATTATGGATTCATTTGGTGCAGGAGGATCTTTTACCGAATTTTATTTGATGGATTTTAATGATGATGTTTTACTAATGGGACATGATGGACCGGGGCATCTTGCCATTGCTGAAGGCAAACCAATTCTAAAACCTTTGAAAGAATATCATGGAAAACCCGGAAAAGGATTATCTGTTGAGATGAAAGTTAAAAATGGACCGGTTACAATTCTTGCTGTTGCTGAAGCTAAAGGAGGGAAATTAAAACTTATTGTTGCTGAAGCAGAATCGGTTCCGGGACCTATTCTCGAAATTGGAAATACGAATAGTCGTTATAGATTTAAGATTACTATAAAAGAGTTTATGAATCGCTGGTGTAAAGAAGGACCTTCGCACCATTGTGCTATTGGAACGGGGCACATTTCGTCAAAGATTTTAAAGTTGGGGGCATTACTGAATATCGAAGTAATAAAAGTTTGTTAAGCAGAGATTCTAATTAAAGGAATTAATAGCAAGGTAAAAATGGTTTTAATTTCCCTCCTT
>JAIFLU010000027.1 GCA_020048915.1 Bacteroidota bacterium
AGTATATTTCCGCCTGTATTTTACTTTTGGTAGTGACGGTCATGGGAAATAAAGATTTACTGAATGGTTTTCGCAGAATAGTTTATAATTTCCTCTTTGGAGGATTATCTTTCCGGTTTTGTCAGGATAGCTAAAGTGCTGTTCCGGAATAATCTTGAATGTCAGAAGACCCGTTTCACCTGGCTTAAGTTCGACCTTGCTAAACTGCCGTAATATTTTCTGAGGTCGGGTTATTTTACCATTGGGATAGCTTATATACCAAAGCACAGCGTCTTTTCCCTCCCGGCTTCCTATATTGGAAATTTTAATATTGGCATTGATTGTATCGGTTGATGAACGAAAGATACTATCTGATAGTTGTATTTCGGAAGAACCGAATTGAGTGTACGATAATCCGTATCCAAAAGGGTAGAGGACAGTGGGAGTATCCGAAAATTTTTGATAGTAAGGGGCTACATGCCCGGCTGCCAGAGGATAGGAAAAAGATAGATGCCCTGAAGGATTAACCCGTCCACTCAGTATGCCCGATAATGCCTCAGCTCCTTTCATTCCTGGTAATCCGGCAAATACAACAGCAGAGGCTTTCTCGGCATAACTGGTAATTAGTCTGGGCCTGCCTTCTATTAATGTCAAAATCACCGGTTTTCCAAGAGAAAGTACTTTTTTGATCCACTTGTCCTGTGCTTCATCCAATGCCAAATCGTTAATATTCCCTTTAAATTCGCTGTATGGTTTTTCTCCTGCCGTAAGGATAATAACATCTGCCTCATTTAATAGTTTTACTGATTCATGTTCTCCTTGTGATGAAGAAACTTCGTAGATATTGGCTTGCTTAAATTCCTGCTTTAACGCATCAAGAATAGTAACCATATCTTTTGGCTGACGTTCTTCGGGTGCGCCATTCCAATCGAATGTCCAACCACCGGTCAGATGTAATTTGGAATTTGCAGCAATCCCGGTTACTGCAATATTTGCTTTATTATTTAATGGAAGTATTCCGTCATTTTTTAACAGGACTATTGAGTTTTCGGCCGCCAAAAGGGCTATGGTACGGTGGTTTTCTGTTTCAGTGTTCCAGTTAGTATTTTTAGCAGGATAAGGATCATTAAATAAGCCCAGGGAAGATTTAAACCGGAGAATCTTTTCAACTGACATGTTAATTCGTTGCTCGCTAATCTTTCCTTCCTGAACCAGTTCTTTAATATAGCGTATAAAATCGTAGGAGTTACAAGCCATGCTAATATCGAGTCCGGCATTTATAGCCAGCAAGGTGGCTTCTTTTTCATCAACAGCAAACCGGTGCATGCTAACAATCTTTTGGATGTCTTTTATATCGGAAACAACGATCCCTTTAAAATTCAGATAGCCTTTCAAAAGATCGTTCACAAGTTCCAGCGAAGCATGAACTGGCACTCCGTTCACCTCGCCGCTGTTAAGCATAATTGAACTAATGCCCCTATTGATAGCTTCGCGAAACGGGGGGACAAATAATTCGTACATAAGTTGATCGGGAATCTCGGCGAGAGTGCGGTCCCAACCCGATTTAGGGTCAGAATAACCTATAAAATGTTTCCCACATGCTGCTATTCCCGAAGGCATACCTTTGCTGTCGGTTTGAATTCCCGAAACATACGCAGCGCCAAAAGCTGCGCAAACGAATGGATCTTCTCCAAAAGTTTCGTAAAGTCGCGGCCAGTATGCGTTTTTACCCAAGTCGAGTACTGGTGCAAGATTCCACCTTATACCTGCTTCGAGTGTTTCATCTGCAGTTAATGCAGCACATTTTCTTACCAACGAAGTATCGAAACTACAGCTTAAATTTAGGTTATGCGGAAGTATTGTTCCTTCTTTAATATAATTGGCTCCATGAACATGGTCAATTCCAATAAGCAGAGGGATTTTATGACGCGACTGCGTAACTGCCATTTTTTGAAGTTTTGTGACAAAATCTTTCCATTCTGCCATTGTTCCAAATCCGCTAATAAAGGAACCAACATTATATTTTACGATCGCTTTCAATGCCGAATCGGGATGGATAAAAAGTGTCTTATCTCCATTTGCAGAAATACTGCTGATACACATCATAGTCATTTGTCCAATCTTTTCATCAAGACTCATTTGTGCCATTAGATTCTGAATTAAATTGTTGTTGCTTTTCTCCAGACTGAAATCTTTCTCGGGAGTTCCTGATATTAGAATTACAGTTAAAAAGATCGGGATAATGCGAAGGAGTTTTTTCATTCTTTAGGTTTTTGAAAACAGAAAAGTACAACTGCATGAATCGAAACTCGTGTACCATTTTCCCAGATACCGGGAAAAATCGACCATAACCTAAAAATTAGGAAGTGATTATTCCCAAAGATTTAGATCAGTAGTATCAGGAAATAAATTGATCGGCACAGCATAAATGGGACAATTCTCTTGCTTTCTTGGGACAAATTTCCACACTTCATTGATGTATATTCAATAGTTTTGATCAATTATTAAATTTTATGTCGATGAAAAAGTCTAGCTTATTTTATATCCTATTGATTTTAGCATTTTGCGTTACTTCGTGCGATAAAGAAGAAAAAAAAGCAGAACCCGCGATTATAAAATTAATCCCCACCCATGCCGCTGCCTATAATAATAATGACGGTTCGATAGGTCTTGAAATCAATGGTGGAGAAAAACCATTTTATTATTTTTGGAGTAATGGCGAAACTACGCAAAGTATTTCGGGATTATATGCAGGTGAATATACCGTAAAAGTAATATATGGAAAATACGGACGGTCTGTTGCCAATGCTACTGTTATGGTAGAACAACCTGAAGCTATTCCTCTGGAATTATCTTTTGCTGTAACCGATGTATCCCGCTATGGCAACCCTCAGGGCAAAATTGGTCTCACCGTAAAAGGAGGCACCCCACCCTATTCGTTTAGATGGAATACTGGAGATTCAGTTGCGACTCTCGAAAAACTTATAGCAGGAACATATTTGGTTTCAGTAACAGATCATAGCGCTCCGTTTAAGATTTCAACCACCGGAACTGTCTCTATCAGTCAACCGGAATTTGTTTGCGGAACTGACAGTATTACTGATGTGGATGGCTTTAAATACCCTACCCTTCAACTTGGTAACCAATGCTGGTTTGCTTCTAATTTAAATACTATACACGACCCTTCGTATTCCGATTCTTTGGTTACTATCGAAGGGCGCTATTGTTATTCATCGTATTGCGAAGGTAATGAAGGCGCTCACTATACCTGGGATGCAATGATGGCGGGAGAGTCCGGTGCTCCTGAAGATGCCCCCAGTATGGAAATCCAGGGAGTTTGTCCCTCGGGCTGGCATATACCAACAAAAGCAGAATTTGATGTGTTGGATAACTGGTTAAAAGTAAATGGCAATGGTGGTGCCGGAACATTACCAGCGCCCAAACTTCGAGGAGTTTCAAGCAGCTCTGGATTTGATGCCCTGTTAATAGGAAATTTCGGATATAGTGTTTACCTCCTATCAACGAGTGCTTCTTATTGGACATCGACAGCATATTCAAGCGATCCGACACAAGGAAGAATGGTGTATTTTACCAACGATCTTCCTTTAGTTAATAAGGGGCCTCGTCCAAAAAATTATGGCTTGAGTGTGCGTTGTGTTAAAAATGCTGAATAGAATTTGTGTTTTTATCCCGTTGTCTGCTTAAAGTTTTCATATTGACAATTATATTTTTCGCAAAGAAATTGAAATTGGAAATTCCTGAATGAATAGCCGTTTAAACTCATAATCGTTCCGAACCGGTGGGGTTTGGCCTGAGAAGTTTTTAATAACCATAGGTAATTTAAAGTTTTTGAACATTTAAAAGCACTGGAAGTGTGATTGTTAAAATAATTCAGTCCCTATAAGTATTTTACCTAATTAGTCTTTGGTTCGCACGAACCTATTGCATCTCAAATAAATTTTCAGTCTTTAAAATTGTCAGGCAATTATCAGTTGAACGTTGCCAAATAAAATTTGAGGTCAATTATACAGAACTGTCTTAATAGCCGCAGATTTGCTTTATTCTGAGTTCGTTTTAAATCAAAAGCCATTGACCTTTAATTGTCGGGATTAGCAAATTCGAAGTTTCTTTGAATAAAAAGACAGCCTCAATATTATTCTTTAAGGTTGAAATATTTGTGATAAAAAATTGGGTTTTATAGTATTATCTCCCAAAAAATCCGGTTGATCCATAGGGAAATCTATTACCAAGCTCTACAGGTTAATATCTATATCGGGGAAAAATGGCTGTTTTAAATATTGCTAATACATGCTGGAATGCATTAGCAATACAACCACTCAATAACCACAACAATCCATTAATCGTCTATTCTGTTTTGAAATCCAGTTCTGCTTGTGGAATGACCCAATACATCGATTGATAGGGGGAATTTACGGATACTGTATTTTCCCTATCTCCTGGAAGAATTGGTAAGCCAAGGTTTTCGCAATATATTAGCCAGTCTCCTTCAAAAGCTAGTTCACGAATTCGTTCGTTGTGAATCATTTCTTCAGAAATACTTGCCGCTGATACAAAATCAGTTGAAGCTTCGTATGTTGTGCCTGCAACGCCAGCATCCCAGGCGCGTTTTCTTACAGCATTCAGGTCACTGGCAGCACCGGCAAGATCTCCATTCTTAAACCTTAAGATGGAGCGGGTGAGGTACATCTCGGGTAACCTGATAATGGGGACATTGGTAAATCGGCCATCTGCTCCTCTAAAGTATTTATCTCCCCATATTCTGGGTTTTAAGCTTAGTGGATATTGCATGTCATAATTTTCAGGACTTCCGCACCCGGCAGAGCCACAATATCCTTCCAGCCTCCAGTACAATTGTCGGTATCGTTTGTCGCGCAATGCCTGCTGTGTAACCTGCAGGTTGTTGTCCATCCATCCTATACGCTTTGCAGCGTCATTACTCATCGAGTATGTATGCCAGGTGCTTCGGCGGTGATTGGTGCCATGGCCTCCGTTCGTGGCCCTGTAATCGAGATAGGTAAATAATGTTGCTTCCTTGGGTATGGTACCTTTTTGTACATCATAATATAAAGCATACCAAATTACTTCATTTCCTTTTTCACCAGTGTTACGATTAAATGCTTCAATAGGGTCCTGGTTGAGTTTAAATCTTCCCGAATTTTGATCAATAACTGCATTTAGTTCCGTAATGGCATTATCAAATTTTCCAATTCTGAAATAAAGTCTTGCAAGTATGGCATTTGCGGCAAAACGGTCTGCCCTGCCATATTGGTAGGAAGGATGGTGTTTGCCGGCAATAAACGTTTCTGGTAACAATTCTTTTGCTTTAAGAAGGTCTTCTTCTACTGTTTTATAAAGTTCTTCGGCGGTTGAATAAACTGGATTTAGAGCTGCATTCGCATCGGTAAAGTTTAACCTTAAGGGAAGGATCTTTTTGGTTTTAAAATCCGGGTCGGCAGGCACCGGCGCATGATATATTAGCAAACTGTAATAGGAATAGGCTCGCATAAAATGCAATTCTCCAATGATGCGTTTTAAATTATATTCTTTATCGACCGGGAGGGCATCGGGGTAAGGATTTTCGTTATTGTTATAATAAAAATCGAGAGCCGAATTACATATGCCAATTGTGTTATACGCAGCATAATATGCCGAAATGCCTCTATCTGCCTCTACGGTTGTTTGCCTGTAATATACTTCATCTACGGGGAAGTTGGCTGATGCTCCCGGAATTCTGTAAATAACATCTGTCATGGCATCTAAAACAACCCGATAGTTCATGAAATAGGCACCTCCCCACTCTGAGCAAAATGCATAATTATAAGGTGATACAGCAGCCCTCTCAAACTCGCTGATATTTAGCCAGGGATTTTCAGGAGGATTAGTAAGTTTAAAAAATTCCTTTTGTTCGCAGGAACCTGAGCCAAGCATAACTGCTATAAGCAAAACTACAAAAGTATATTTAGTCTTCATCTATCGGTTTTTTATTATTAACTTTTATTAACATTAACATCATATTGGTCAATTAATTGAATCTTTAACTTGCCAAAATGAATTTTCATATAGAAATAGTTTATTTTATAATCGAGAAAAATAAAGTAGTGAGAATAAATAGGTTTACTATGAATTTAATTCTACTAAAACTTAACACTGGTGCCTATTGAAAAAACCCTTAAAGGAGGAAGCACCCCACCACCGGTTTCCGGATCCCATCCTTTGTATTTACTCCATTTCCAGACATTATCAACCGAACAATAAACCCTTAACCCATTGATGTGAATTTTTTGTGTCCACTCGCTGGTGAATGTATATGCCAGCTCAACATGGCGTAACCTGATATAGTCGGCTTTATACAGATATTTAGTAGACGAAACAGATTCAGGGTTATAAACATAGGTCTTTGGATCAGAAGGGCCTCCAACCCAGTATCCTTTGGCTCGCGGATCTTCAGGACTTCCGGTCCATTCGGGATTTACGGCCTCAATATCCCAGCCCCAATCGTATTGCGAATCCCATACCAATTGAGGGTAATTTTTATTATCCCCTGGTTTCTCCCAGGTATTGCCAATAATACCATCACGAAGCACAACCTGGCCGTATTGAACCGAAGTAGTCCTTTGTTCTTCATAATCATACAGGTAGTTTCCTCCCGAAAAATTAATCATGAAATTCAGCGAAAATCCCTTAAAATCAATATTATTGGTTATTCCTCCATACCATTTAGCCACAGAAGATTTGTCCTGCATTATAATTCTGTTTCGGGACATATTTACCTGTGTAGCTGGAATTAGTCGGCCAGTTTTCACTGTTTTTCCGGTTTTTTCCCATAAGGCATAGTCGATCTCATAGATCATATCCACCCCTTTTTCAGAATCAACACCTGCCCATTCGCATATGTTATACGCCCAAAGGTGCCCACCGGTAACCGACTTTGTATATCCCTGGTCAACTCCCATCCCTTGTTTGTCGTACATTGGAGTGAGCGAAGTAATCTTGTTTTGATTGGTAGCAATATTAAAATCTGTTGTCCACTTGAATCTCATTAACGGCTTATTAATAGTAACAGCACTGAGGTTAAACTCAAATCCTGTGTTACGCATATCTCCTATATTATTCCAAATACCGCTCACTCCCGCTGATGGCGGAAGGGACGAAAACAACAATAAGTCTTTTATATCGCGTAAATAATAGGCCAGAGAGCCATTAAACCTATTTTCCAGTATCCCATAATCGATCCCTATATCATAATTATTTGTAGTTTCCCAGGTGAGGGTGGGTACCCCCAGATTTCCAATCCGGGTTCCACCGGATATTAGGGTTGGCATACCATAGCGGTTATCCCTGTTATTCGTAAATGTTGTAACAAACCTGCTCGAAGGAATATCTTTATTACCGGTTTGCCCGTAACTTCCTCTCAGTTTCAGGAAATTTATCAGCCGAATACCCGAGAAAAACTTTTCATCCGATATAATCCACCCGGCCGACCAGGCAGCAAAATTTTGCCAGCGTTTGTCCTCTTTGAATTTTGATGATCCGTCGCGTCGCAGACTTAGTCCAAGCAAGTATTTGCTATTATATTGATAATCTGCTCTTCCGATATATCCCAGCAAGTATTCTTCTTCTGTAAGGCCGGCAAACATTGAGAGATAGTCATTTGGATTCCCAACCTGCTGATAGGTTCCGGTGAGGTTTTGGGCTTCCATATTTCGCTGGTATTGATTAATACTCTGCCATTCTGCACCAAAAGTAGCTCCAACGGTGTGCTTTTTTGCAAATACCTTGTTATAGGATCCGTATGCATTATAATTGAAACTTTTTCGGGTAGCGGCACGGTCGGAAGCATATGAACCGAGTTCACGCAGGTAAGAATTTACCCAAAATACACTGTTGTTTTGAATAAAATCCATCGACCCTTCGGTTCTGATTTTTAATCCATCAATAAACGGAAGGGAATATTCAATATACATAGTTCCCATGCCTCGGTATTGTTCAACTTCATCCAAATGATTATCCGAATCGATGCTGGCTACAAGGTTTGAACCAGCCATGGGATTCCAATAACCACTCGGATGATTATCGTTATAAATCGGAAACCACGGCAATGCAATACGGTTTGCATTACCAAAACCAGCGCTTGCTCCTCCACTGTTATTTCCGGTAGCACCTCCAACTTGCTGCTGAACTCTTGTGTTTCGTGTTGTTGCAAAATTAAAACGGGCACCAATTTTTAAATTTTTTACGGGAGTAAAGTCCAGGTTGGCCCTGGTACTAAATTTTTTGAAGAAGTTCTCCTTCAGGACACTTTTGGTGTCGTTATAATTCATCGAAATAAAGAAACTTCCTATATCGCCCCCTTTTGAGCTCGATGCATTTATGTTATTGTAGGAACCGGTTTGAAGTATTTCATCAAACCAGTTTGTATTTATTAGCATTGCCTCTTCACGCGATAACTGGGCCAACGGATTATCTTTAAAAAATTTAATGATATCGAAAGGCTGAAATGGGGTAAGTCCTGAATTTGCCCTTGCCTGATCTACAAGCTTAAACCAATCGTTGGTACTAGTAAACCCTATTTTATCCGGGGTGGTAGAAAGATTCATGATTCCGGCGCTATAGTCAATAGAAGTAGTGCCTTTACCTTTTTTTCCGGATTTTGTGGTAACCAGGATAACTCCGTTAGATCCTCGGGAACCATAAATTGAGGTAGCTGCAGCATCCTTGAGTATCTGAATGGACTCAATATCGTTAGGATTTATCATGGACATTGGGTCCTGACTTGATGAACCGATCGTTTTTTCCAAACCACTTCCTGAATATACCGGCATACCATCAATTATCCATAGGGGCGAGGTATTTAAACTGATTGAGTTTTCTCCGCGAACTTTTATTTCTACCTGAGAACCAGGTACTCCACTTGAGTTAGACACCTGAACTCCTGCAGCCTTTCCCTGCATAGCGTTTGTCAGGGATGCAGCCGGCAGGGATACCAATTCGTCGCTGCTAATGGATGAAACCGACCCAATTATATCCCTTTTCTTTTTTGAACCGTATCCAATCACGACCAACTCATCCAATTTTACAGCTTCCGGCTCCAATATTACATTTACGGGATCGGCCGTTTTAATAGCGTATTCTGCCGGTTTCATTCCCAAAAAACTGAAAAGTAATACTGATCCGGAGTGAACGGTTATTTTGTAATTTCCATCTGAATCGGTAATTACCCCGTTATTAGTACCTTTTTCCATAACTGTTGCCCCTATAACAGGTTGTTTATCTTCACTGCTGATAACATTACCTGTAACCATAAAATTCTGAGCATCCATTTTTCCGGATAGTAAAAACAAGGTTCCGATAAATAGGATTATTGTCAGGACTCTTTTCATCATATTTCTATTTTAAAGATTTTGGAATGATGTAACCTTCATATTCATAACAAATACTGCACAGAGCTTATTCATTAGGATACTACACGATTTCATTTAGTTAGTTTTTAGTTTTTGTATGTTGATATTCATGCAGTAAAATGCACGAAACAAATATACCTTCCATCTATTCAAGCCATGTGTAAAACCGTCCCATTTAAGTAGCGCAATTGTCCCACATTCGTATTCTCTCTTATTTGAATTATTCTTTTTATGAGTCTACTCCTGAAAGCCAAAAAATCTATGATTTTCTGCTCTTTTTCTCCTAACTCCTTCAAAGAACCATCTGAAAATCATTTATTTTTTAATGAGGCTGAGTGAAAAGCCCGTTAATTATCGTATTTCATACTTCGATCCGCTATCAATGTGACAATAAGGTGACTTTTACTAATCAGAAAGAACTAATTAAAAGTATTATCCTGCTTCTTACAGAATCTCTCAAGAGGTAAAAGACTTTTCAGGGTAGGCTATTTTATGAATGTTTTATAATTCTAATTTTTATAGCATGGCGAAAGTCGTTTGGGATATTTATCGGGGTCAATTGAAACGAAAATACACATCGAGGGGTGGGCTTTCATTTACCTTTGAAAATGGAGAATAGCCTTTTGGGGTTTTGATTTATCGGCCTTTTAAACTATTTCAGCAACGTATCTTTTACATCATAAGTTAATTATCAACCTAACTAAATTACATTCTATGAGAAAACTTTACTGTTTATTTCGATTTTGGTGGATTCCTGGTATGCTGATGCTTTTCAGCTTACCAGGAAAAGCACAGACCATTTCACGCTATTCGATTGATGATGCAATCGTAAATCAGGCATATCCTGATTCTGTGATTGATCAATCAAAATTGGGCGGGAACTTAAAAATCTACCGGTTCAGAGATGCCGGAGGATTAAAAGAAGTTTATTCGTACGTAAAATTCGACATCAGCGCTTTAAATGGATTCATGGTAGAATCGGCTGTATTGAGTTACAGAGGCAAAACCGGCGATGCTAATTTCAACGACCTGTTTAAAATGGGGGTGTACGCTGTAAATTCTGATTGGAAAGGAGACACCTTAAAATACAAGACTAAGCCCTCGCTTGGCGGTTCCAGGCTCGATACTACTTTTTTAAATGCCAACTCAGCACGGAAAGATTTCCTGAAAAATGGTACCGGACTAATTGATTATATTAATGAAGAAATACGAAAAGGGAAGAGTTCCATTAGTTTTGCCATTAAGTCGTTTGGCAAGGATACTACCGATAATATGTGGATTGGTGGCACAACAAATGGCAATTATGGCCCAATTCTAAATTGTGTTATTACACCCTTAAAAGGGAAATATGTTATTGATGATGCAGTTGTAATGGAAGCCTATCCTGATTCTGTTATTGATCAATCAAAACTTGGCGGTAACCTCAAAGTTTTTCGCAAACGAGATGGTGGAGCTACCTATTACCGAACAAATTCTTATATTAAATTCGATATCAGCGATCTTGCAGGAACACAGTTAGAATCAGCAACCATTAGCTATCGTGGAAAAACCGGTGATGCCAATTATAATGATGTTTTTAAACTGGCATTATACTCCGTTTCCCAAGAGTGGAAAGGAGATACAGTTAGATGGAAATTTAAACCATCTGCCGGATCAACAAAGCTGGATACATCTTTCCTAAATGCCAATTCGGCCAGGAAAACTTTCCTGAAAAACGGTACAGGACTTGTTGATTTTATAAATGAAGAGATAAGGAAGGGAAGCAAAACTATAAGTTTTGCCATGCAATCCTTTGGTAAAGACTCCACTGATAATATGTGGATTGGGGGCTTGGCAAACGGAAACTACGGTCCGGTACTTGATTTTACTGTTACTGCCAATAAAAGCAAATATACTATTGACGATGCTATTGTTATGCAGGCATATCCTGACTCCATAATTGACCAATCGAAACTAGGGGGGAATATCAAAGTTTTCCGTGAAAGAAATGCCGGAGGTACTATAGATGAAACCTATTCGTATCTGAAATTTGATGTTTCCGAATTACAAGGGGTTCAGGTCGAAAGCGCCAGCCTTAGCTATCGCGGAAAAACCGGAGATGCGAATTTCAACGACCTATTTAAACTTGGCTTATATACTGTAACACAAGATTGGAAAGGAGATACCGTAAAATACAAAACAAGACCATCAGTTGGAGGCAGTAGAATGGATACCTCTTTCCTGAATGCGTCCTCAGCAAGAAGGGAATTTCTGAAAAACGGAACAACACTGGTAACTTATATAAACGAAGAAATCCGCAAGGGAAGCAAGAGTATCAGCTTTGCTTTAAAATCGTTCGGGAAAGATACTACCGATAACATGTGGATCGGGGGAACCGCCAATGGCAATTATGGCCCGATTCTGAACCTCACATTATCATCAGCAAACAGCAATTATTGCGTTGACGATGCCGTGGTAATGCAAGCTTATCCTGACTCAATAATTGATCAGGGCAAGTTAGGCGGAAACCTGAAAATATATAAAAAGAGGAATGCAAGTGGTATTATGGAGCAAACATACTCGTATGTAAAGTTTGATATTAGTGGTCTCAACAACCAACAGATTGAGAGTGCCAAAGTGAGTTTCCGTGGGAAAACGGGAGATGCCAATTTTAACGATTTATTTAAGCTTGGCCTTTATTCGGTAACTCAGGATTGGAAAGGCGATACTGTAAAATGGAAAACGAAACCATCGACAAATGCAACTAGAATGGATACTTCTCTCCTTAATAGTAATTCTGCCCGAAAAGATTTTCTTACAAACGGCACAAAATTGGCTGATTTTATAAATGAGGAGGTTCGAAAAGGAAGCAAGACCATTGGACTAGCTATGATGTCATTTGGTAAAGACAGTACCGATAATATGTGGATTGGTGGGTTAGCTAACAGCAATTATGGTCCTATGCTCAATCTGAGTTATCAAACTGTTTATGGAAGTATACCTCCTGCACCGGTTGTTTTAAACCCCAATGGAGGAAGTTTCATTACAAATGTTAAGGTAATGCTGGTAAATAAACCAGCCAAAGACTCCGTATTTTACACCATTGGAAAGGGGGCAGTTGCAGACCCAACCAGAAACTCAACCATTTTCCCGGAAGCAGGTCTTGTTTTCACGGATACAACTACATTAAAGGTAATAGCATCACGCGATGGAGTATATGGTAATGTTGTTTCGGCAACATATTTTATCAGACCAGTTGCATCGCCTGTTTTTAATCCTTCTCCTGCTGTTAAATATCAGAAAAAGGTTCAGGTAACAATTGCTACTACTCCTGCAGATGCGGTTATATATTATTCAAAAGACGGGAGTGACCCAAGTGAGCCTTATACCCAGGCTATTCAGTTAACACAAACAACCACTTTGAAGACAAAGGCTTTCAGTGCCGATTTCAAATATGTGACTCCTATAGTGGAGGCAACCTATCAGATTGTCAGTACCGAGGATCTTCCGGGAACTGGCCCTGCAGGTGTTGGGTATAAAAATCTTACCCGTGACAATCAGCCCGAAGTTGGCTTATGGCTAAAACCCGAAGCTTTTGCAGGAAATGCCGATGGTAGTGAAGTGAAATTATGGAATGATATGTCGGGTAATGCCAATAATGCAGTGAATACATATTCCGGAACCCCTGAGGCACTTGTGAATACAGGAGAAAAAACCAAACCAGCTCCCTTATATGTAGCGAACGGGCTCAATGGATTCCCGGTATTGAATTTTGGACTTCAGTCGGGCGAAGGCAATACAAAGGCACTTACCATCCCCGATGCAGATAATCTGGATGGAGGCCCGGGTATATCAATATTCCTGGTAGTAAAAAGGAATGAAATGCTTGCCGATTTTGCGGCTTTAATTCAAAAGAGGGATATTACTGGTGGTGACGCTGCGAAACAAGCATGGGACCTCGAAATGGATGCAGGTTCAAATCCAAACAAATTCCAATTTGTCGTAGCCCGAGATTTATTTCTTAAAAATGCACAGGTAATCAATACCGATAAATATTATATTGTCAATGTAAACCACCAGGGGGCTTTGCAAACTGCATCCTTTATCACCGATGGGAATATCGAAAGTACCAATTTCTATAACAAGCCTATCCAAGCTACCAATGCAACGTTAATCCTCGGGGGATTCCAGCCAATGAGTTTAGCAGAAGCTATTCTTATTAATTCGGATATGAATATGGCACAGATTAAACTTGTTACTAATTGTTTGGCCGTAAAATACAATCTCACGCTCACAGCCGGCAATGTTATTAACGAGTTCCCGTTCAAAAACGATTTAATTGGAATAGGAAAGGATAAAAATATAACTAATACTGCCGATGATACTCACCTGTTTAGCTCAGGAGGCGGCATTGAACTTAAAGCTGCTGCTATATCGGATGTAGGAGATTATGTTTTTGCCGGTCACGATGGGAAAGCCATTACTGAAAATGCAACATCAAAGCAATGGAACCGGTCATATTATCTCAAAAACATTGGAGAAGTTACTAATATATCCCTAGGTTTTGATTATGGAAAAGCAGGCCTTACAACTATACCAGACAATACTTATAAGCTACTTTATAGGTCTGCCGAAAGTAGTTCCTGGACTGATCTGGCCCTCACCCCAACTTATGATGCAGGTCGGAAAGTATTAACTTTTGCACTTTCTTCCTTTCAAAACGGATACTATACCGTATCGAAATTAATGAGTACAAGCGTAAAAAGCTTCTCGAAAGTAGCTGAATTCTCGGTTTATCCAAACCCAGCCCAAAATAAGCTTGTTGTTAATTTTAAATCGGATTATAAAGGTAAACTGTTGTACCATATTGTTGATTTACAAGGAAGGACACTTGTAAGTTCCAGCATTGAAAAAGGAGCTGAAGCAATAAGCGAAACAGTTAACATTGACCAGCTTGCTACCGGAACCTATATGCTTGAGGTTATTCAAGGTTCAGATAAGGAAGTGAAAATGTTTATGAAGAATTAAAATATGAGCTTATTATTAAAGAGCCGGCTGGAAAGCCGGCTCTTTTTCCTTAAAATTTAATTTCAAATTTATAGGGTGCCCTAGATGCCTCAAATTTCAGCTATCATAATTACGTACAACGAAGAAAAAAACATCGAACGGTGCATTCGTTCGTTGGAAGGTATTGCAGATGAAATTATAGTTGTCGATTCGTATTCAATTGATCAGACTATAAATATAGCCTCCGGATTGGGGGCTATTATATATCAGAATGATTTCGCAGGTTATATAGAACAGAAAAACTTTGCGCTTACAAAATCTTCCTTTCCGCATGTCCTCTCGCTTGATGCAGATGAGGAACTCTCGGAACAGCTCAGGCAATCTGTTTTAAAAGTTAAGGGTGATTGGTGCCACGATGCTTATTATTTTAACAGGTTGTCTAATTATTGCGGTACATGGATAAAACATGGAAGCTGGTATCCTTCCCGGAAGCTTCGGTTATGGGATAAAAGAAAAGGAACCTGGGGAGGAGTTAATCCCCACGACATAGTTATCATGCAGAAAGGTGTTTCTAAAAAATTCCTGAAAGGGGATCTTAAGCACTATCCTTATTATACAAAAGCTGAATTTATTAGGCAAATATATTCTTTCTCCGAAATTTTTGCCAATTCACATTTTGTTAATGGAACAAAAACAACTATTATTTGGCTCATTATAAAACCAATTTGGCGCTTTTTTCGCGACTATCTTCTAAAATTGGGATTTCTGGATGGAAAGAAAGGACTAACAATTTGCATTTTATCATCCTTCGAGACATTTTTAAAATACCGAAAATTATTCCTGCTTTATAAAACCAGGAAAAATTTCAATCACCAGGGTAATCAACATTTCGATTTTAATACAGTGGAATTATATTGTCAGGTCGAAAACCGAAAGATCAAGTTTTAAAGCTGCAAATCAGTAGCACGAGTATATGCGATATTTTTTACAAAACTTTCTGGGTTATTGATCGCAAAAAATATAGCCATATATTCCTCTTTTCATTCTAAACAAAATAGTATCATAGATATTTGCAATTATATGCTTATGAGCAAATAATTATTTTTTCGCAATCATTTTTTGCATCTCAATTCCGGCAAATATTACAGCAAATAATCCATGAGTATCGTTATCGTAAAATGGTCTGTTTAGATAATAATTTATATCTTCGGAGCACATGGTACCATAGCAAATATTATGGACAGTGCCATCAGGCTCAATCTGTGTTTTCAAAGCTTCCCATCCTTTCAATGCAAAAATTTTATATTTTTTCTCATTCAGCCAACCATTGCTAATACCTCTGGCAATAGCCATCGTAAAGATTGCAGTTCCCGATACTTCTTCGCGCGAATCGGGTCGGTCCAAAATCTGGAGCCAAAATCCTTTGTTGTTCTGTAGCGCAATTAAGGCGTCTACATGTTCCCGGTAGTGCGCCAAAATGGGATTGTATTTGGGGTGATTTTTGGGCAGTACCTGCAATACTTCAGTAGTTGCCCAAATTCCCCAACCATTTGCGCGCGACCAATGGGGAAGTTTAACTTCTCTTTCGGAATATTTGGCATGCATGTATAATTTTGCCTCTTTATCCCAAACCTGGTCGTTGAATTTCAGAACCTGATTTGCGGCATCATCCATAAAAAACTTATTATCATTCAAATTACTGGTGTATTGTGAAGCCTGAACCAGGAAAGGTATTCCCATAAACATATCATCTACCCAGGTGGTGTATTTTTCGGGGGTAAGGCGGGTATATATATTGGATGCAGGTAAACGTATCTGTTCCTCTTTTGCATACTTCATCATCCGGTCGATGTATTCGGAATAGGCATTCTTCCCATCGAACGTATCATTTGTTCGGAGTTTATAAATAAACGGCAGGGCAGGAGCTAACGTAAAATCGAGTAATGGTGCAAACAGAAAATTACTATTGGCTGAATTTACGTTACGCAAGTTTTTTACCTGATAATTAACAAATGGAGCGCCATTGATATGGAAATTGCAAAAGTCGGTAGCATATTGATCGTATTTTTTATCTCCTGTAACCTCTGCCAGCTGCTGCATTGCCCATGCTACCCCTCCATTATGGTAATTCCATGTATAATTGGTTCCCCAGGGCAAGGGTTCAATTACATCTCCAAATATTTCCACCTTGGGGATTGTCCAGGTAACCAAAGATTCTGCACCTTCATACATTTTCCCAAAAAGTATCTCTTTTTCAGGAGCATATAAAATATCCATTCCTTTACCATCGCGATTAGCAAAAGGACCAATTATAAGCCAATTACTTAAAGTAGCAATTTTGGCATCAATAAATTTAACTCCTTTAAGCCCTATTGCTGGATATTCGATGGCATCTTTAATGACTGCCCCCTTCAGGCTTGGGGGCTGAAGATATACAGCCCAATCATTGCCATAGGTTTCCGATTTAATTAACAGGTTATTTTCTCCTTTCTTCAAATGGGCTATAAAGTGGTCAGGCATATCAACACTTCGTTCTTCAAATTGAAGTTCCAGTTTTTTCTTTCCTCGTTTTTCGTAAACTAATTCCTCATTGATCCAAATATCGCATCCATCGTTATGCGCTGTTTGGATAGTGATAGTTGTATCCTTGCCCATTGTTAATTGAGTAAAGGCATAAGCTACTCCGGATTTACCGATGCCAAAGGTTCGGCCAAAATCCACAAAATGAAGTCCGTTAAATACCGGATTGTATTCGCCAACAATTAACCGATATTTGAATGGTGTTTCGCGTATTAGTTTATCTCCAATAAGCCTCACAACATCCAGCGGATTCCTCATATCAGAAACATTCTTTTGTGCTGATAATTGTAAAACAGCTAATAATAATCCAACTAAACAAAAATAGATCTTATTCATCTTTCTTTTTTATTTCTTAAAAGTCATTTGGCAACTATTGCCTGGTTTTAATATTACTACAGATTTATTCCATAAAGCATTCTCGCCTAACGGTCCCTGAGCTTGTTTAGATGATTCCACAAACAATCTTACCTTTGCCTCCGATTTGGTCGTATTAGTAATTTTAACTGTAATTGCCTCTGGTCTGTCTTTTACAATTTGAGCTTCGATATTATCTATTGCACACAAAAACAATTTATCAGGTTGAATATATAATCCGGGTAATTCAATATATGAAAGCATCAGTGCTGTTTCTGCCCAGGTAGATCCATACATGAGTTCCCCAATCCCTTCGAGCCAGTCTGTGGAGCTTACACGCTCCGACATCCAGCCGATCTTCATTTTATCAATTGGTCGGATAGGGTGAGAAAGATATTGTGGCATAACATAGGCAATTTCTTTCAATAGTTGCATATAACGGATCTGGCCGGTTGCGCGGAATAGTCGCCATAGCGCGATACCCGAATATGTACAAATTCCGGGAGCTCCATGCCTGTTCTGCGTATTGGCACAAACCATACCTGTTGTTTGTACTCCAAGTTTACCCAGTGCACTATTATCAGGAAACGTATAATCGTAGGGCATTACCCAAGTTGTGAATTGGTCGGCCATGTCTTCTGCCATTAAAAGCCATTTTTTATCGAGCGTATATTCATATAGCAACATAAACGATTCGAGCATGGCATAGGAAGATTCACTGTCAGGATTTTGCATTGCATCACCCGGTCCACCACAGGTAATTCCCTTTTTTATATAATTGTAATAATAATAGTCCGCAGAGGATTTGGCAATTTCTATATATTTGGTATTCTCGAAATATTTACCGGCTAATACTAATGCTGCCGGTACTATTGCTCCGCTTGTAGAGCCACCAACCACTATTTCTCCGGTTTGGCTATCGACAAAATTACCAAATTGTCCCCATTTCTTCCAAAGATTGACAAACGATTCAGCTACTGTTTGTGTTCCCATTTCCCATTCATTCTTAACGGGCATATTTGCTTTTTTCATCAACATTAATTGTTTGATAATGTAATAGAGCCCATCTCCGCTTTTTCGCACCAAATGCCAGTTTATAGTATTCGGTTTACGAATATCGCCACCATACCAAATGGTACCTTTCTCGCCCGAATCCCAAAAAAAACCTGCAGGGCATAAGCCATTTGGAAACAACCAGTCAAAATTCCTTATAACATGCTGCTTACTTGTTTCATTTCCTGCAAAGAGCATCGGATAGGTACTGATCATACCTCCAGTCCAGCCAATTTGCCAATCCTGTAAAAAATTTTCGCGCATACCAACCGAATAATAACCAAATTCATTGACCCAATTTTGCTCATTAAATTTTGTTTCCTGCACTGAGAAACACGAAGAAAACGGTATAAATGGTTTTAGAATGGTTTCTCCCAACACATCTTTTCTTATTTCCGAATATCGGTTAAATAAGCCCTGAACCTCATGAGAAGAGAAAAAGTAAACCCGAAATTTAAGAGTAAATTCATCCCCTGCTTTAAAATCGGGAGCATTGTCAACTGAAGGAGCCTGATTATCAGTAAGGATATATTGATAGTTTTCACGCACAACGGGTATCGTAAGACTAATCACTGCAGTTTTTCGATCACGCGACTCTTCAATTCCGATTCCGGTATCGCCATATTTTGTGGCTTGATTTGTTAAAAGCCAGAAGCCTTTTTTATTTTCTTCCGAATGAAAGCCAATTGCCGGAGCGCTCATTGATCCCGATCGCTCCTGAATACGCGAAGGGCCATCGTTAATATTAAGGCGGGGAATATCCGAAATAAGAGGAGGTTTGTCGGGGCCAATGTCTCTCGAATCTAATAATTTGGGGGAATAACGAATCCGACGGGATTCGAATCGGTTACCATTATATGTAGCTGCTGGCATAAGCACATAATTGGATTTCGACCAGTTATCGAATGTAAAATCAATGGATATGCTCGTTTGTGGAGAATTGCCACTTTCGAGTTTGCACTTAAGTTCAAATTCGATGGCATCTAGCCTATTGTCTGGAGCGGATGTCGATAGTTTTACCTGCCAGGTACCATCCATAAATTTAATCCGATTTTGTTGCTGGGTTGTTAGCGATTCTTTTAATTCATATCTGGGTTTTGAAAAAAAATTATAGTCGTGGTTCGTAAAACGCACCGAAGCAGAACAATGGTTCTCCCGGAACCATTGGTTAAAGTCATTTCTATCCTGAGGATACCCTGGTGGAATGAATCCTAACGAAAAGATTGCAACTAGTAGGTTTGTTTTTATCATTATAATGGATATGTTTTTGTCAAATTACTGTAATTTAATTTTTTAAAGGTGAGTATTCGATTGTAAAACTGTCTATAATTAACCCTTTAAGCTAAAAGCTAAACTATGAATTAAGTAAAAAAAAATCATGTGCTATTGTCCCAACCAGCTAGGACTAAAGTTTCAAATGTTAAAGTTTAGGCTGTTTAACCAGCCTTGTGGCTATGAATCAAATTCACTTAGTGAAAAATTTCAGCAAAATAAATTACTTTTATTCATACGATTTTAATTACATGCAAATCATATTTTTTCCGATTGGCTACTTATTATCCATTATTAATTGTCTATGCATTATTTTAAAATGAAAATTGAATTCATTTCAGGAAGTATTTCAGGTATTTTTTATCAATTCATATTACTTGTTACTGGATTTCAGCTAATATCCTGCAATCCCGGAGAAAACAATTTAGCAAATCATAATAATCCGGATACAATTGTTTCGGTGATAAATAAAAAGGTAGAGGTTGGTTTCTCATTATCTGGCGGAGCATTGATTGATTTCCATTTTCATAGAGATGGAGTGAATCCATTTACCTGGAAGCTTGCAGTTAATGAATTACCGATAAAAAATATAAAAGGAGCAACCTTTCAAGGGCATTTTTTATGTTTGGGACGTTGGGGTGCCCCTACCTCCGGTGAAATGAAACTTGGTATGCCTCATAATGGAGAGCCTGCTAATAAATGGTGGATGCTTACGGGGAAAACAGACTACTCAATTACAATGCAGTGTAATGCCCCACTGGAAGGTGTTTCCATACAAAAAGAGATCGTTTTATCAAAAAATGATGCTTTGATTTCCATTCGCGAGACTTTTTCGAACCAGTTTACTGTTGCCCGAAATTTACCAATCGTTCAACATGCAACTATTGGATTGCCATTTTTGGATTCTGCTGTAATAGTAAATTCCAATGCCACCATTGGATTTAACCAAAAGTTTGTTCCCGACTCTATTGAAAAATATGAATCGAACTGGCCATACATGATATTAAATACCTCCGGCGACAATATTGATGTTCGCAAGAGTAATGGATTGGAAGGATATGTAGCCACGTATGTTATTGAAGATTCGATGGGCTGGGTAGTTGCATATAGTCCCAAATACAAAACATTGATTGGTTATGTATGGCAAACAAACGATTACCCCTGGCTGCACATCTGGCAAGGCATTAAGGATCAAAAGCTTTGGGCAAAAGGATTGGAGTTCGGCACCACCGGGTTAGGCGATACGGCACCCATAAATCAGCGTTTTTCATTAAATTTTCATACATATGGGAATAATAATTATTTGGACGCAAAAGCATCGGTTACAAAATCATATTATTGTTTTCAGATAAAGTTGGATCAGGGTTTTAAAGAGGTAAACAAAATTGCCTGCACTCAGAATGAACTTATTGTTTCTGTTTTAACCGATGCCGGAAATTCTGACATCAAACTATCTTTGAATTAAATAGTTAAAATTTCCGGATAATTAAAAATAACTTTTCTAAACCTAACTACCAAAATATGTGTTCATGTAAAGATTGACAATTTTAACGCTGTTACCCTTGTTTATAGGCTAAATATAGGCTAGCATCGTACCATTTTTATACCACAAAACAATTTTGAAAAGAGAATCACACTCCATCCAAAATTGTTTTTAGCTTCGTACTCGTTATTTTGTGACAACGCAAATATGCGATATGCCTGAAAATAAAAATTTTCGCTTTAATTCACTTACTACTTTCGAAAAACTTTTCGATGATTATTATGCCATGCTTTGTCTTGTTGCATGCGATATGATAAAAAACAAGCAATTAGCCGAAGAAATTGTAGCCGAAGTATATATTAGTCTTTGGCAAAAACGGGAGTCTATCGATATTCATACATCTATCCGGGCTTATTTGGTGAAATCAGTTCAAAATCGTTGCTATAATTGGTTTGAGCAAACTAAAACCGAGCGAATGGTTATGACCAAGTCACTGGATGTTTCAATGTATGATTCTATTTGGTGGTCTGACGATTATCCGTTGGGGAAATTATTAGAAGCAGAATTAAAAATTGTAATCGACAAATCGATCAATGCATTGCCCGATCAGTGCAGGGCTATTTTTCTATTAAGCAGAAACGAAGAGTTAACATACGAAGAGATTGCTGCTAAACTTTCTATTTCGGTGAATACCGTTAAAACACAAATGAAAATTGCACTTTCCAAACTACGGGAAGCATTAAAGGAATACCTGCCAATGCTTCTGGCATTTTTTATCTACAGATAATCTGTGAGTTAATAAATAATTTGGTTTTTTCTTAAAAAAAGCCACTCCCCAATTCACCCTCAAAACGAAATACCCTGTCTGAATATATGGAAACGAAAGCTATGGAAAATTTCGACAACAATCTTGAATATTATAACGGGCTAATTATTAATTATTTCAACAATTCCTTGTCAAAGGAAGAAGGGGAAGCTCTTCACGTTTGGCTTCAAAAGGATAAAGCAAATAAGCGATATTTTGATGAGTGTCGTGAAGTAATGCTATCGGGCAAACTTACTACTGCCCAAAAGGAATTTAGCTCTAAAGATGCTTTTCAGCGATTCAAAACTAAGATTGATACCGTTGAAAAGCCAAATCAGGAAAATTCCGACTACCGAAAATTAACTATCTCGCTGGCCAGGATTGCTGCAATTATTGCAATAGCTTATTTATCAGGAATATTATCTCTTTCGGTTTTTCGAAAAGCAAACTCTCCATTAATTACATTTCAGGAAATTATAGTGCCAGCAGGTTCAAAAACCAAAGTCCAACTCCCTGATGGCACCGTTGTATGGCTGAACTCCGAAAGTAAGCTTTCGTATGCCAATAATTATAACAAAGATAACCGGGAAGTAAAACTCGAGGGGGAAGGGTATTTTAAGGTTGCTCATGACAAAAAACGCCCCTTTATTGTACAAACTTCTAATATATCGGTGCTTGCTTTAGGGACTGAGTTTAATGTCAAATGTTATCCCAAAGAAGGTTTTATAGAAACAACGTTGGTAAACGGATCTGTTAAAATTGAAGGAAATAGTAAAGAAAATAAAGAGAATACGGGTACCACAATTTTAAAACCCAATGAAAAGTTAACCTTTATAAAGAAAACGGGCAAGTTATATCTTGCAATAGATTCGTTGCAATCCCCGCTCAATAAGGCAAATACTGCGGGTAACTCTGATGATATGGAACGTAAAGAAAGGATGATAATTCGAAAGATAGATCCGGAGCCCTATATTGCCTGGAAGGAAGACAAACTCGTATTTACGGGAGAAAAGTTTGAAGAAATAAAAGAAAAACTAGAACGCTGGTATGGTGTTTCCATTCAAATTAAAGATCCGGAAATTCTTTCGTACAGGTTTAAAGGTTCTTTTGAAAATGAGACTTTAGAACAGGCTTTGGATGCATTGCAATTGGCATCTCATTTTTCTTATTCGATTAATAAAAACAAAATAATAATCAGTAAATAAACTAAATACTAACTCAAACAGGATACAGCCTATGGGAAAATACCTATAAAAAACAAAGGTTGAGAAATGCCCACCATTCCTCAACCTCAATTAAATAAGTCAATTTAAAGTTTAACTTCAAATCGGTTCAAAAATATGAAAAAAACGAACACTAACTGTAGGTGTATCAATATTTTATTGTATAAAAAATTCCTACTAACTATGAAGCTAATTACCTTGTTTTTAACAGCTTGCATCATGCAAATATCGGCGACTACTTATTCTCAGAGCCAGAAAATTAGCATGAGCGTAAAAGATTACCCGCTCGAAAAGGTTTTCCAGGAAATTGAGAAACAAACAAATTTTAGGTTTCTCTATCGGTTGGAAAATGTTGAAAAAGAAACTACCGATCTTAATGCCAGTAATTACAGTCTGGAACAGATACTTAATAAAATTCTTGACAACCGGAACATTACTTATCGGATTTTAGAAAATAATCTGGTAGTTATTACACCATCCGAAAAGTTTCAAACTTTTAAAGTAACTGGTGTTGTTATTGATGCAACCACAAAAGAGCCTATTCCCGGTGTAAATATTATAGTAGAAGGAACTACTATCGGGGTGGTTTCGGATATCAATGGCAAATATCAGCTAGACATTCCCTCTGAAAATGCAGTAATTCAATTTTCCTACCTGGGATATATTACAGAGCGCATAGCAGTAAAAGGACAATCGGTCATTGACCTGAATATGGTTGCTGATATTAAAAGCCTTGACGAAGTTATTGTAATAGGTTATGGAACCAAAGTTCGAAAAGAAGTAACAGGTTCAATAGCCAAGGTTTCTAATTCAGAGCTTTCCCGAAATCTTTCTTCGGATGTAACCGGAGCATTGCAGGGACGATCAGCTGGTGTTCAAATTACCCAACAGGGTGGCCAACCTGGTTCCGCAATGCGTATTCGGGTTCGTGGTTCCTCATCTATTAATTCATCGGGCGATCCGTTAATTGTAATTGATGGAGTACCTGTAGCAAATACCGAATTAGGGGGAGCACGTAGCGGGTTATCCGAAATTAACTCCAATGATATTGAATCGGTTGAGATTTTGAAAGATGCAGCATCAGCTGCTATATATGGGTCTCGTGCCGCCAATGGAGTTATTTTAATCACTACCAAGAAGGGTAAAATCGGGAAAGACCGTATTGAAGCGAGTTACGAACAAGGAGTTACCTCGGCAGTAAATAGGGTCGATTTTGTAAATGGCGACGAATACCAGCAATTAGTTGGTCAGTCGATAGCTAATCGCGAAGTCTCGGGTTTATCTTCCCTGGCAAATTATTATATTATACCAAATAACCTCTCCGGACAATATGGTTATACCCAAGACTGGCTGAATGCAAATCCTACCAATACCAATTGGATGGATCACATCTTAAGAAAAGGAAGTACAAAAAAAGCATCTTTTTCGATGAGTGGCGGAACCGAAAAAACACTATTTTACTTTAGTGGAGGATATGAGAATACAGAAGGGATACTTATCGGGAATAAATTTGAGCGTTTTACAGGCCGGTTAAATGTCGACCATACGGTGAATAAAATGCTGAAAGCCGGAGCAAATGTTTCACTGACTCAGATTATAAATGAAAACAAACAGGGATCATTTTTCTCAGCTGCCCAAACATCGTTACTGCCCATTTACCCGGTATATGCACCCAATGATCCAACCCGTTATTTCTACGATTACCCTGCCACTTCAATGGCATCGGGAGCTGCACCGCGCGATTGCTTAAACCCTTTATTCTGGCGCAATAATTATCAGGATCGTACCAGGTCGTTCAGGAGTCTGAATAGTGTTTATTTACAAGCAACTCTATTAAAAGATTTAATTATTAAGAGTGAATTGGGAGTCGATTTTCGATTTGATAATAACCGGAATTCCAAAACCATATCCTTGTTTCCATTAAATGCATTTGGAAATCAACAAGGAGGTGGAGGACGAATTGGAAATTCCCGGTCTCAAAATATTAACCTGGTAAGCAATAATACAGCTTCCTATTTTAAAACACTTGGTAATCATAAATTATCTGCAATGCTTGGATTAGCAGCCGAGCGGGGACTATCTTCCGGCAATACATCTATTAAAGAGGGGATAACTTCGGAATGGGTAAAGATTGATGGTTCGAAACATGCTGCTGGTAACGAAAGTGAAAGCGAAGCGCGTCGCGTCTCTTATTTTGGCCGATTCGGTTATGTTTATGGTGGAAAATACATGGCCGAACTTAACCTTCGGCGGGATGGGTCCAACAGGTTTGCTTCCGGATTTCGCTGGGGCACCTTTACAGGGGTTTCTGCAGGTTGGATAGTATCGGAGGAAAACTTCATGCAAAATATATCCAAAGTTTCATTACTTAAACTAAGGGCAAGTTATGGCGAAATAGGGAATGACAATATTGGAGCTTTCAAATATTTAAGTACCGTTTATGTAAACTGGAACGATGGAAAATATGCCGGAGATCAGGGCTATTTATTAGCAACCTTGGGAAACAAAAACCTTACCTGGGAAACTACCCGCGAACTCAGTCTTGGTCTGGATTATGGAATATTCCAAAACAAAATCTCTGGGAGCGTGGAGTATTACAACAAAAAATCGGTTGATCTTTTGTTGAATGCACCTATCTCCAATGCATACGGATGGTCGTATACCTCTACCATGCTCGAGAATGTTGGGACTATTACCAATAAAGGCGTTGAGTTTTCATTAAATGCAACTATTGTTGACGCCAATTCTTTTAAATGGGATGTTGATTTTAACATTGCCAAGAATAAAACAATGGTGGATGAGCTGTTTAAGAATAATGGCCCCAATATACCTGGCACTATGCAGGCCGGAGGTGTGAGTAATAACAATACGTCTATGCTGATTGAAGGCAAAGATCTGGGCGCATTTTTCCTTCCAATTTATGCCGGTAAAGACCCTGTTTCGGGAGCTGAACTTATATACGAAGTGAATCAAACAAAATTGACAAACGAGGGAGTATACGAACTTACCGGTAATGTGATTGATGCTACTAATAATCCGTCTTTGGTGAGTACCAATAAATATTTAATTACGGATAAAAGTCCATTTCCAAAATTCTTTGGGGGTATTGGTTCAACATTCACCTATAAAGGCCTCGATTTGAATTTCCTCTTCTACTACCAATACGGAAATTGGATATACGATGCCAATGAATTCTATACTTCGTATCCGGGAGAAGGTAGAAATCTTCGCGCAACGGTCAAGGATAATAAAGATATCTCATTCATCTATGGATCGAATTCAGTACAAAGTACCCGTTTTCTGCACGATGGTTCCTATATAAGGTTGCGGAATCTTCAGCTTGGATATTCTCTGCCTGGAAAAATTCTGAGCAAATTGCACATGAACAATCTGAAGGTGTACGTAGCTGCTCAGAATTTAATTACCTGGACCAAATTTAAAGGTTGGGATCCTGAAGTTTTCCGAAGCGGAGATACAGATTCAAATGTGTCGCCTGGTATCTCGGAATATCAGTTACCTCAGGTAAAAACTATCCAATTGGGCATTAAAATAGGTATCTAATCTTTTAAGCTAAAAAATATGAAAACGATATTTAATAAATATGTAGTTATTATACTCGGGACTCTTTTTCTGGCTGGTTGCGGAGAAGATTGGCTCGGAGCACCGCGTCTGGAAACAGATGCTCCCTTAAATGGAACTGCCGAAAGTGTTTCAGGCTGCGATGCCCTTTTAACCGGAGCCATGGCATCGGTTGTTCACGACTTTGTTTGGACAGGTTACATGCAGGTTTTAGGAGAATTGTTAGGAGATAATATCGCTCCAACTTCGAATATGACTTTCTCGAATGTTTTAAATACATATGAGGCGGTTTATCGTCGCGATTTATTTGAAGATACATGGGGAATTGGTGGCAGGTTTACCCAATATGCCGGTGGAGCAGTGGCTATGAGCAACATGGTTATAGATGCCTGTCGAAAGGATCTACCGGCTTCGGATATACGATACAGCACACAAAAAAACAGATTATTGGGCGAAGCGCTTTTTATCCGTTCATTTATTCAGTTTCAGCAACTTCGTATTTACAACCGGCAATGGGATATGAATACCGCCAACAATTATGAACGTGGCGCAATTCTTCGCGATAAACCTATTTATGGTACCGACGATATTGCAAAAAGGCCATCGTCTACCGAAGAAGGATATGCCATGGTTATTGAAGCGCTCGAAGAGGCTGTAACTTTGTTACCTGACTATTATGAAAGCAATAAACATCCTGTAAATTTCCGGTCAAGAGGAAATAAATTTGCCGCTTTGGGATTGCTGGCCAGAGTTTATTTTCAGAAAAACGATTTTGATAACTGCTTACGGGTAATCAATGAATGTATTGGAAGTACTCCCGGAGCTCCTACTTTCCCTTTGGAAACTACCATTGATAATTTATGGAATCGGGTAGGATATACCACCAGCACCAATTCAGCCACTAAAAGCGAGGTGATTTTTGAAAATGTTCAGTTAGCTCCCCTTCTCAGAAATAAAACCGGAGCCACTTTAGATGGCTTGTTTATTAAGCAGTTGAAAGATGTTCAGGTGAAGCTGAGTAATTCCTTTAAGGATTCTGCAAATTTTGACCTTGCTGACAACCGTTTTCTGAAACAAATAAAAATATACAAGGCAGGTAAAAATACCGATGATCAGTTACAGACCACATTTACTACCTATAACGATGCCAAGGCATTAGACTGGTGTGTTCGCAAGTATACTACTTCGGCAACCGGAGTAAATGTATCCTACATACGCTCTGCCGAACTAATGCTTATGCGTGCTGAAATTAATGCCTGGAATGGAAATGTTGCTGATGCAGCAGCAGACATTAATGAAATTCGCAAAAAACATGGAGGAGCTACAGTAACCCTAATGGATGCCTCTTTAAACAAAAATGCTGCTTTAAAAGAAGTGTTTCAGGAACGTATTCGGGAAATGTTTGGTGAAGGCGACCGCGGATGGAACTTATTACGACTCGGTTCTTATACCAACGGTGCTTTTAAACTATGGAAAGGTGACCGCGATATTTCGAAAAACCATTGTTACAACAATGTCGAAAATGTTGAATGGAACTCTACTGCATTGCGCTATCCTTGGCAAACCAGCGAAGCAAACAAAAATCCTTTGTGGAACCAGTACTAATTTTTAAATTGATTAATTATGAAGCTATATATTTCACTTTTATCAGCATTATTCCTGATTTTGCTGGGAAGTTGCCAAAAAGATGAACTTCCTAAAACAGGAACGAACGAATCTCTCAATACCCAACTGGTAGGTACCTGGAAACCGGTAACACACCAACTCGATTTCTGGAAATTAAATGAAAGTATTGTTCAACGAGGTTATGACACCACACTGGTTTACGAGAATGATTCCATCAATGGTTATTGGGCATATTATAATGCAGTGCCATGCGATACGTTGAATATAAATGCAGATGGTACATGGACTATAAATAACCGCAGGAAAGTGGATGCTAATTCCGGGAAGGATTTGAGAGTTGTTGACACCACAAAAACAGTTTCCGGTGCTAAAACTACACTGCTTATTAAATCTCGTTCCTGGTCAGTAACTGAAATAACCAGTAAGGGAAGCAGCGATTATGGAAAGGCTAGTCCATATATTAAGTTAGGCACTAAAAATGTTCAGATTATAAAAGAAACGGGTAAAGACGATTTAACTACTTCGTGGTGGACATATGGCAAAGTATTTACCATAAATACGATTGAACAGGGACAATTGGTAGTTGGTTATCAAGCACAGATGAGTGTGTCGTATCGCCCCGGAGTTTTACCCGGATTACCGCCTCAAAAAACAAATCGTTATGTAACAAACACTGTTACGTTTACAAAATAACCATACCATGCTTTCAATTATAAACACATCCGGTAATTGTAATCCGGATGTGTTTAATGCTACAAAACATTAAGCCAGCCTTGCAGAGTACCATCAAAGATTCATTTTTCCGTTGGCTGTGGAGTTGATTTTATCGCTCGATTAGTCTTTATTATACCATTATAAAAACATGTTAGACAGATCATGCATATTATTTATTGCTTTTCTAATACTTACAAACCTACAGTATATTTTATCGCAATCAAGTATTGGATCGGCTAATTGTAAGCCCGATACTTCACGCTACGATCCTCGCGTCACTATGAGTGAATGGGCAAAAGCTGGTGTTGAAGGAGGAATTCCAAAACCTGAACTGGTTAAGATTAAAGCCAGACTCGCTCCGGGCGATGACCTTCAGGATGCAATAAACTCAGTTGCGAAATCAGGAGGGGGGGTATTATTATTATCGAAAGGAGAATATGAGATTTTTTCAACAATAACCCTGGAATCTGGCGTTACTCTTAGGGGGACAATAAAAGACTCTGTATTAATTAGTATAAAAATTCATGGGTATCACTTTTCGACTGGTAAACCGCGTCAAAGTGCACTTTTCATAAGTAATAAACATCACGTTGGTATCGAAAACCTAACTATAAAATATACAGGCACCTTCTTTGAACCAAAAGACAAAGATGCTTTACAAACACCTTGGGATAAGGATGTATTTCATACTCCCGAACTTCGCGATACAACTCTTTTTGTGGAAAGTATCTGGTTTGAGAATTCCAAAAACTGCTGGGTGCGCAACTGCAACATTCTTTGGGCAGGCAGCGACCCTATCCGCATAACCAATTCGGAACATATTACCTGCACCGGTAACTTTATCGATCGCAGCTACAATAAATGCGACGGTGGAATGGGATATTACAACATCATAAATTCAAAGTATGTGCTTGTTTATTACGAACATATAAAACGCATCCGTCATTTTGCTATACAAAACGGTAGCATGTACAATGTGGTTATGAATAACTACCTGGAGGTGGACATCAATTTTCACGATGGTGATGGTGGTTATAACCTCATTGAACAAAACACCATCCACATACCTCAATGGCATAGCTGGCATTGTTTTCAGCGGGGCGATCCCCGGCAGCATCAGGTACCGGGAAAATTTAATATACTCTTCCGAAATGTTGCTCATTACAAAAACGGCTCATTCGAATTCTCTAATCCTGACGCCGTTTACGAAATAAATAGCACCTGGGGAGGAAAAAATGCATTGGAAACAAATATTAGTATACCTGAAAGCAATACTTTCTATAAATTGGAATAAATTCTAAAATAGGGCAATTCAAAATCTAATAAACTGCACATTATTAACCGATTTACTCTGGTCATAGAAAAAGTAGAACCTAAATAACCCAAGATATGAGAAGTTTATTCGCAATTTTTATATTGATTTTCATTTCAACAACGGCAGAAACTCAGGACCTCAGCTCTATAAAGTTCGATCCCGGCCAGATAAAAGGAACAGAAGGATTCTTCCGTGTAGGCAAATCGACTGAAGGACAATGGTGGTTTCTGGATGCTGAAAATAAACCTTTTTTTTACCGCGGAATCTGCGCAGTGAATCGTGCCGGAACTGCCGGCGGACGTCGTGCTAATCCTGGCCCTTATGCGCCCACAATCGATAAAAAATATAATTATCAGGCAAGTCCCGATGCATTTGTAAAAGCTTGCAGCGACAAGCTTCACCAGTTAAACTTTAATGCCTGGGGCGCTTGGGCAACCGAGGAATTCTTCAATAAAGATGTGCCTTTTACTGAAATCATCGAGTTTTTCAAGGAAGGGCCATTTCTGCCATCGGTAAACGGCAAACAGGGGCTGCCCGATATCTTCCATCCCGACTGGCTGGTGGCAGCCGATAAAAAAACAAGGGCATTGTGTTTTCCTTTGCGCAACTCTAAGCTGCTCATTGGTTATTTTACCGATAACGAAATTGGCTTTGGCAAAACCGACGATTTTGGCCTCGACCTTGGCTTTACTGCCGGTCAGTTCGACTTTGCACTACTCCGGCTTCTTATGGGAATGAATGCTGGAGAACCGGCTGCCGATTTTGCCTGGAATTTTCTGTTAAATCGTTATCACAATTCATTTACAGAATTATCCGATGCCTGGAAGGTTCAAATCGGGTCAAAGGACGATATCAGAAAACTGAACGAATCGAAAACAGCTATTACAGGGAAAGCATTCAACAGCGATGCTCAGGCTTTTGTAGAACGTTATGCGCAACGATATTTTGAACTTGCCCATAAGCTAATACGCCGCTACGATCCCAACCACCTCATTCTTGGCTGCCGTTTTGGTACTCCTCCGCCAACCTATGTGCTTAATGCCATTAAACCATGGACTGATGTTATCTCCGGAAATAATTACCAGCCCATACTTTATGAGCGCTACGACACTGTTTATCAATATACAGGGATGCCAATCCTCATTGGCGAATTCAGCTGGAACACCGACCTTTATAAAAAAGTACCCCTGGCCTCTGAAGCAAATAACCCATTAAGTATGAAAAACAGAATGTTCGAGCGAGGCAAGACAACCCTGTTGCGCACCGCTCTGCATCCTGGAATTGTGGGTTACACTTGGTACCGTTGGGTTCAGGGCACCTGCACCGAAAGAAAATTTTATGATGGCATCGTGAACTACGGCGATAGTCTTGAAATGCATTCGGCTGAGCTTCAGCAACTCAATCCGGCACTCGAAAGAGCAAGGATTAAAGCTGCCACATACCGATGGGAAGGCCTGCCTGCTGTGAACGGTGAATTCACGCTCTTTTTTGAACATCTGCGACCGGAGTGGAATCAATTTCTCCGGTTTACAATTGTGGACAGCAAACCTGCAGGTACCCTCAATGGATGGAAAATGAACGGAAAAGTTCTGAAGTATTCCAATAAAAAGGACGTATTTACCATTAAAATTGAAGTGAATTTTGATGATGCTTCGGCGGTGAACAAAATATATGAAGGCGGAAAAGGAATATACGATCTTACATTGACCCGCAAAGGCGAGAAGTTTTATGGTTCCTTTAAAGGTACTTACAACGGCAAACCAGTTTCGGGAAAGACCAAAGCCTTCTTTTTCCCGGAATTAAAATAAGGAAAGGGAAATGGAGGACCTCACCCCCAACCCCTCTCCTGAAATTGAGGGGAGTGAATTCCGGTTAATTATTGAATGTTTTGTTTAATTGTTCAACGAAGTTCAAAGTCCCTCTCCTCAAAGGAGAGGGTCCCGAAAGCTTTCGGGATAGGGTGAGGTTTTCAGGGTATATCAATTTAATGTCAACAACACCACCAATGAAAAAAATTTTACTCTTTATTTTAAGTATAATTGCTGCCATAGGCCTATTTGCTCAAAACGCAGATACCATTTTCAAACATCCACGAGGTATTATCAACATAAGCACTCAGCAGAAAATGCGTGAACGGGTGCAGCGCGAGCCTTATAAATCGCTTCTTTCAGAATTCGAAAAGAAAACCCTCGAAAATGTAGGCAACGATAAACGGATAATCACCCGTGCAACCGCCTATGGTATTCTTCAGAACATGCTCGACCTGGCCTTTCTGCACACCATGACCGCGCAACAAACCTATGCCGACCAGGCTTTTGGTTATATTGACCAATGTACGTCTGATTCCGGTTTCTGGCAAAATCCTATGTCTTTCGGCTTATCTCGTGCCCGTTTTCTGCGCAACTGCGCCATTGTGTACGACCTTTGTTTCAATGCCTGGAATACGGCACAGCGGCAAAAAATCAGCCAACGGTTGATCGATTGCGCTTTTTCCATCAACTCCACTTTTGGTTTCGATGCCAACTATGCCCAGGAAAGCAACTGGATGGGAGTGCGTTACGGGGCAATTTTTCTGGCCACAATTGTAGCCGATGATTATTCCTCAATCGGCGGTCGCCGTTCTCCTGTAAACGCCCTTAACTGGGATTCGAGGGAACGATTGCGCGACCACATCCGGGTAAACATCAGCCCAAATGGCTGGAGTGCCGAGAGTCTCGGGTATCACTTTTTTGCCTGGTCGTTTATAACCCCGGCCATAGCAGCGTTCCAGAATAATCTTCCGGGAAACAATGCCACAAAAATTGAAAACTATGCACCTCATGCGCTGAATTCCTTTTTGGCGCTTACTTCTTCCATTGTAAACATAACGGGAGCCAATGGCAAAGGAGTAAAAGCCGACCTGTCCGACGATAACCTGGGAATCAGTCCCGATTTATTCCTGCAGGTAATTCCCATATACCCTGCCAGTCAGTTACCTGTAATAAAATGGATGGTTGATTATCTGAAAGATGAAAATCTTGTGAATTCCATTTTCTACTATGCAGCCTATTATCCCGAAGATGTCCAGTCGGAAAATCCTGCCAGCTGCGGCTTACTAAACTATATTGAGCCTGCACAGGGAGCTGTTGTTTTTCGTAACCGGTTTCAGGACGAGAACGATATTGTAGCCACCTTTACCACCACCAGCAAACGGGTAAGGGCGCATCAATCGGGCGATAACCTTACTTTCCGGATTTTGGGTCTGGATAATATCTGGGTAATTGGAGCAGGAAGAACAGGTCAGTTTGCCGGCCAAACCAACCTTTTTCCTTTCGACACCATTTCCAAAAAGGGAAATTATATCTCCGGCTCGTTAGGAAAATTGCTCGATTACAAATTTCTTCCCGATGGATCCGGCTTTGCCAAAGGAACAGGGAGCTGCATGGGCGTTGAGGACCATATCCGGTATTTTTGGGCCGATTACAACAAAAAATCGGGTGCTGAAGCTGTTTTTGTGATAAAAGACCAATCGAAAAACGGTAAAACCTGGCGGATGAACACACCTGAATTCAACAAGGTCGAAAGCACTGCGGATGGTTTTATAATCACAGCCCCAAATGGAGCAACACTTAAAGCTACCATAATCAACGGAGATGCCAGTAAAACCATTTCAACAACAACGCTGAGATATGGGGGAGATACCCGCGATAATGTTGCAGGCATTGGCTTTAAAGGTAAATATTACGCAAACACAACGGCCATCGACTGCAAATGCATCGGAAACATCATGGTGGTAGTTACACTTCAGCCTGCGGGTAAACAGCACCCTGCCGTTGTTTACCGAAATAAGAAACTGTCGGTTGGCAGTGTTGAAATCATCAAAGAATAACTTCAAAATGAGAAAGATACTACTGCTTTTAACTTTACTCTTTGCTTGTTCTGCTTTGTTTTCGCAAGTCTGGACTTACCGGACAGGTCCCGATACGCTGAAAAACAGATCGTATTATGCTTACCTGTGGATTCCGGAAACTGCAGCCAAAGGCATCAGAGGGTTGATACTTGCCCCGCAAATCTCCGCCGAATGGCAGTTTATTAAATACTGAAACCGTACTCTTACACATTAGTTATATGAAAAAATTGTTTACTATCCTGCTTCTAAGCTTCATAATTGGAAATTCCAATGCGCAGCCATGGTCGGATAAAACTTATCCCGATGAAAATGGGTATCAACAACGCATCAAGGGGGTGTTGCCCAAAATTGCAGCCAAAGGATTTGGAATTCGTAGCCTGGCCGTTTCGAAATGTCCCGATACTGGTTTGCCTGTAAGGGTGTGGGCTGTGGAAGGCGACGATATTATTTCCCCTTATACCGGACGTAAATACAAACAAGGCTCTACCGATTATTTCGGACCGAAAGCGAGGAACGAAAAGGGCGAAATCTCCGCTTTTGGAGGCGATCCGCTGAAATACGATCTGCCACCGGCTACTGCAACGTTGCTGCTCAATCCCGAAAATGCAGCAGCCAGGGCATTCCTGAGTATACCGGGAAACCTGCGGCAGCAATACCATTTTGCCTGTAAAAACTGGGCCAGGTTTTATCCGCTATTAGCTGATCAAATGAGCGAACAATGGAGATCGGATTTCTGGAGCCATGTGGCCTCGTATGCCGAAGGCAGAAGGCCCTCGGATGGACCAAGTCGCGAATGGCTTACATTAACAAACAAGCATAACCTGGTGGGACAACCCGGTCAGCTCCTGGGTGGCAACCCGCTCGACGGAGGCACCGAAAACCACAAAACCATGTGGCGAACCAGCGGTTTGCTGTATTCGCAGATTTTACCCGACACATGCCGGGTTTCAGGCTATCCGGCCAAAGAAGCCGAAAAACTCACCAAAGACATGATCCGTGATTACCTGAAAAGACTCCTCCTTACCGGAAATGGCGAATATGACTCTCAGATTTACTACCCGCACAGCATCGAAGGTTTTTTGAATCTCTACGACTTCTCACCCGATGAAGAAACTCGCCTTCTTGCCAAATTCGCACTCGATTATTATTTTGTCACCTACGGTTTGAAAGTTATCGACGGAACCATTGCTGGTGCCCAGAAAAGAGGTTACCTGGCCAATGGCATTGCCGGTGAAATGGAAACAATGCTTTGGGCCTATTTCAATAACACTTCGCGCGATATGAGCCGGGAAGTTCTCACCATTCAGCAGGCGACTACCAAATACCGGCCAAATCAGGTAATTTACAATATCGCCAATAAAAATATTGCACTTCCTTTCGAAGCCCGTATGAGTCGTCCTTTTTACCATATGGACTATCCGCATGCTTTTGCCGAAACCTTTTATTGCAGCAATTCCTATGCGATGGGAAATATCCAGATGACCATTGTGGATAATCCTAACCAGCAGATGGTATGGTCGGTGGTTACCCGTGGGAAAGAAATGCCTTACTGTTTCAGCGGCGGACATCCGATGCGGGGCAGCACCTCCGGACACAGTCCTTATAATCAGACATTGCAGTCGAAAGGCACGCTTATTCTGCTTACAGCACCAACTCTAATTCCGGCACAACCCGACACTTCTATTGCCCCAACCTATTCAAAAGCTAAACGCGATAACTTGTGGCTTTTACCAAAAGAGGAGCAGGGAGATAACTTTGAGTTCAAAAACCGCATGAAATATGCTTCGAAAGAGCTGACCAGAATAAATCCTCCTGCTGATAATTCGCCCGCTGAAATAGAACGCTTCTGGAACGAAAGCAAAGGATCGGCAACTTCCTGGTTTTATTACCCAAAAAACTTGAGTCCTGTGGAGAAGGATGGCATTTTCTTTCTGGAAACAGAAACCATGCTTATGGCAGTGGTGCCTATATCTAAAGGAGGTTTTGTATGGGCTCCCAAAATTGCTAAAAATGGGAACTCCGAGTGGCACAAATTTTTTAAAGATTATAGTATAATCGCATTTCCCGGAGAAGTTTCTGGATATGTGGTAGAAACGGCTGAAAAGTCTTCCTACGGAAGCATTGACAATTTTTGTCAGGCACTTCTCAGAAAGACAAACCTCGATCTTTCAAAGCTTTCGCAGGATAAGGAAATAATTTATACCAGTCTTTATGGCGAGAAGCTTAGGATGGTATATAATCCTAATGGCCTGAGTTGTTCGGCCTGGATCAACGGTAAAAAGCAGGATTGGACTAATCACACCAACGGAGCCGTTTACGACAGCCCTTTTCTTAAAGTGAAAAACGGAATGATGAAAGTCTCGGATGGCAAAAACGCCTATGAGATAGATTTCCGTAAAGAGAAGCCCGATTTTAAAGTGTTAACCTCTCCCGTTTTAAAATAATAACTAGTGTATGACAAACCGACGCAGTTTTATCAAAAGTGCTGCAGCAGGAATAGCAGGAACCGCTTTTGCTGGTCCGCTCCTGGCCAATAATGCGCAACATTCATTTTATACTTCCGGGGCCGGGAACGGCAATTCGGGCGACACCGCTTCAGCAATTAGAAAATACAGGATGCGCGATGTAGAAATACGTCTGCTCGATATACAGGGCAAACCCCTCAGAAACATGCCGGTGGAAATATCGCTTCAGAATCATGCTTTTTTGTTTGGCGACTGCAATCCTCAAATGGACAGCTTGTTCCGTCGTGGTTCTGCTGTTGCAGAAAAGCTGGATGTTTACCGTAAAGTTTTTGCAGGCACACTGAATGCCGTTAACTCCACCTGTTACTGGACCGAACGGCCACGTAACAATATGGCTAAAACGGAAGCCTATCAGGGTGAATACAAACTCGATGGCTTTACTGATACCGTAAACTGGGGAAATGCCAACGGACTCACCGTGAAAGGTCATCCGCTGTTCTGGACCGTTCCTAAGGCTGTACCCGACTGGATGGCGAAATACGATTACGAGACCCAGATGAAGTTTCTTGAAGTTCGACTGCGCAGTATTGTTGGTAGGTTCAAAGGAAAAGTGAAACTGTGGGATGCCGTGAATGAAATGCTATGGGAACCGGCGCTCAAGAACCTGTTAAAGCGCGACTGGCCTTATATGGAAACGCTGGATAACATGGCCGAATATATTTCGTTTGTCCTGAAAATTTGCCGTGAGGAAGACCCGGCAGCCCTGTTCCTGCTGAACGATTATGGCCTGGAAAAAGATCATAATGCCAAACCGCAACTCCAGGCTAACGACAACGACCCAAATGCCGCCAACGAAGCAGGATTGAGGGCAAAAGACGGAACACTTGTAAATGCCCGCCTTCAGCGCAAGCGATACCTGGAACTTGTAAACAGGTTGAAAGATATGGGATATTCGCCTTCGGCCATCGGTATGCAGGGTCACTCAGGTGCAGTAACCACCAGCGAACAAATGGCTTTCTACGACGAAATGGCAACAGCAGGTCTGCCTTTGCATGTAACAGAATTCTGGGCCCATCCGGCCGACTTTGGCGAAGATTTCCAAAAGCTGCCTAAAAACGAACAGGAGCTTAAGATAGCTGAGTATGTAAAGCAGTTTCTTACCAATGCCTTTGCTCATCCGTCTATCGAGAGCTTTTTCTTCTGGGGTTTTATGGGCATGGCAACCGAGTGGCACGAAGGAGATGCACCCGTTTACCTCGAAAAGCCGGTGCTAAAAACGGTGACCGACCTGATAAAAAAAGAATGGAATACCCGTGAAAAGCTTACCACCAATGGCGATGGCGTAGTAAAATTCAGAGGTTTTTATGGTGATTACCAGCTCAAATATGCTATTCCCGCGAAAAATAACGGCTTTTTAGCTATTCCTTTCAAGGTGGGAAAATACGAGAATATGCCCTTTCAGTTTAACTTATTAACTTAATATCATGCTTTACAAATACAGATTTCTGTTAATTACATTACTTTTTATTAATATTCCTCTTCATGCACAAACGTTCAACATTACAAAGTTTGGCGCCAAAGGCGATGGCAAAACCCTGAACACGAAAGCCATCCAAAATGCCATCGATAAGGCTTTTCAAGTCGGAGGCGGAAGTGTAGTAATAAATAACGGAACTTATCTTTCGGGAACCATTTTTCTAAAGTCGAATGTCACCCTTCGCATCGAAGCCGGTGCCACTCTGCTGGGTTCACCCAATATTGCCGATTACAAGGAGTTAACCTGGGGTCATAACCGCGACCGCCAGCCTTATCACCTGATTGTTGCCGACAGCACCGAAAATGTAACTATCGAAGGCAACGGAATTATTGATGGAAACGGACTGGCATTCTGGGCAGATTATGAAAAAGATGCTTCCGGGAATATGGTGGTTCCCCGCTGGATCAGGCCAAAAGACAAAAAAATCAGTCCGCTGGTGGAAATTACCCGAAGCCGGAACATCAACGTGCGGGATGTTACCGTTAAAACCGGCGGAGGTTGGAACCTGCACCTTTTTAATTGCGATGTGGCAAAGGTAAGAGGGGTGAACATTGTAAACAGTCTTTACAGTCCGAACTCCGATGGTATCGACATTACAGGATGCAACGATGTAATCGTTTCCGACTGTTACATCAAAACCTGCGACGATGCCATATGCCTGAAAACAACCGCCGACAGTCGCGAATGCCACCGGATAACCGTTACCAATTGCGTTATCGAGACCTTATGTGTAGGCCTGAAAATGGGATGCGTGGAATCGAACAAAGACATGACCGATGTGACATTCAGTAATTGCATCATCAACAATTCGTCGCGGGCAATTGGCATTTATGTAAAAGATGGCGCTGTTTACGACCGAATCACCATTTCGAATGTTACGGCCAGCACCAATGCCCCGCTTGTGTTTAACAGGCCGCTTCAAATCATGGTAAATCAATTGAAAGATACCAGTAAACTGGGAGGAATACGAAATGTTGCCGTCAGTAATTTTATTTGTGAAACCGAAGGCCGCATCCTGCTTACCTGCCAGGAAGGGGGCTTTATCGAAAATGTTATACTCAGGGATATTGTTTTGCGGTACCCCATGATTGAAGATCCGCGGCTTTACCTATCGGGATCTGGCAGTTCGCAGTTTCCCAAAACCAAGGACCATCCCGAAGCAGTGGGTGCACATGCAGCAGTTGTAGCCGAAAATATCAAAAACCTGGTGGTCGATAACCTGATCATCGACTGGCCTTCAGGTTCTGAAACCCCAAAAGCATGGCAACATCCCGAAAGAATTGAAAACGGAACAGCTCGCATCCACAAGCCCGTTTATTCCAAAGCCCGGCAAGCTGAGTTCAGCGCAGTCTGGGGGAATAAGCTTTCAGGAGGATATATCCGTATTCCGCTGGCAATCTCGTCATCGACAGAAATGCCGGTTACCAAAATTGAAAATTCCACTATCAAATTAATCGAATAAAACCTAATAAAGGAGCGGTCTTGAACCATTTGGATACAACTTCTGCAAAATAATTAATATGAAAAAACTTTTTTATCTCTTATTTCTCATTCCTGTCTTGGCGTTTTCGCAGCAGAACGACGAATACCTCACTTCGCTTTACGATAAACTGCACGATTCGCCTATGCAGCAAAAATTAAAACAAATTGCTCCTATGCCTTTTGGGGTGGTTTTCCTGCCATGGGCCGGTTGCACAGAACAGGATATGCGCCATCATTTCCGCATGATGAAAGAATTGGGTTTTACCAACCTGAAACAAACCATGGCAACACCCGAGTGGCCCGAGAATGAAATCCTGCGTATAGCCCTCGAGGAAGGCATTATTCCCTTCTGGTATGGCGAAGGCGGCTGGGAACCCATCACCCCCGAGCTTCTGAAGAAACTGAATATTCCAGCAAAAACACCCATGGCCGAAATCCGCAAACACCCAAAAATGCTGGAATATCAGAAACAAGTAATGTACAAACACCTCGAGGTCTGGAAGAAAAACAAACGCTCTTACAACGGGAAAATCTATTTTCATGAAGCAGATGCCTATCTGCGTACCGCTGATGTTGCACCTTTTAAGGAATGGGTTAAAAAGCATTATAAAACCATAGAAGAACTGACAAAAGCCTGGAATCATTACGAAGTGGGCATTCGCGACAAACCTTACCAGTCGTGGGCCGATTTCGATAGCGATCCGCTGGTAAAATCCATTCCTGGAAGTGACGAGATTATCCCGTCGGCAGGACGCGAATACGGTCAGGTTCGCGACATTCTGCGGTTTAAAGCCGACATGAACATCGAATATATCCGCCAGACTGTTGTTTCCGATTTTCCGGAGCAACCCGTAAGGGCCGGTGGCGAAATGGGGCTCTTTCTGCCATTCGCATCACGCGGGACCGACATGGAAGGTATTGCCGAAACCATGCGCGACCGGGGATCGTTCTATCCTTCCATCCACCTGGCATGGCATTACGAGGAAACGGATTACGAGGTGGCCCGCTGCATTTACATGCAATCGTCCATTTGTACCGACTGGTTCAAAGGTGGTTGGGCGGCAACCTGGGAAAGTACCGGCGGTCCTCAGCAGTTCAGCGGCGGCAAAGGCTGGGACCGCAAAGGAAACGAAGGCACAGCCGGTTTCACAGTGGATGCCGGCACTATGACGCAATTACTTCTCTCATATCTGGCTGGCGGTTTTAAAGGTGTTGGCTTGTGGTCGTGGAATTACCGTCAGGCAGGTTGGGAGTCGGGCGAATATGCGTTGCTGAACCGTCAGAACGAACCGGGAGAAAGAGCCATAAAGGCCGGACAGATTGCCAAAGCGGCTGATAAATACCGCGACGAACTGTGGCAGGCGCATAAAGAACCTGCCGTTGGTGTATTTGTCAACTGGGATAACGAGGCGATTTGGTCTGCTTGTGCCGGTCCTAACCGTACGCATTTCAAGCATTATCCGGTTCAGGCAAGGATTGGCATCAGCAGGGCGCTTATCAACGCCAACATTCCCTGGGAGCATGTAACTCCTTCGGATTTAAAGGCTGGTCTCGGTCCCCGGTATAAAGTTATTTACCTGCCTGCCCATGCAGCCATCAACGAAGAGCTTTTACCTATCTTCGAATCTTTTGTAAAACAAGGTGGTCGCCTTATTCTTGATGCACCGGGTGGTTGGTGGAACGAACATGGGAAAGTCCTGAATACTGGGAAAGGATCGGCCTTTGAAAAAATATTCGGCGCTTCACTGGCCGATTTTCAGTATTCGAACAATGTTTCTGAAAAACTGGAGAACTATACATTAAATGGGTTCTATCTCGATATTCAGCCTACCACTTCAACTATAGCTGAAAAATTCAACTCTGGCAGAGTGGCTGTTACCGAGAATAAGTTGGGAAAAGGTACAGCCGTGATTTTATCTCCCGATGTTTCGTTTTCGATGAAGCGCCCAGGCAACGATTTCATGGAAAAATGGGCGGTAAAGCATATTCTCAGCAAGAGGCCTTTAAAATATTTATGCAATGGAGCCATTGTTTACAGGCTGGCTTCTCCTTTGGCTGACCACTATTTTTTTATCAACGATGATGAAGCCAAAGATGTACAGTTTAACACTTTATACAAATATAAACAGGTGAGCGATGCCATTACCGGAGAAAAGCTGGAACCGGGAGCACAGATTCATCTGGAACGCTTCAGCGGCAGATGGTTGAGATTCGAAAAGTGAAAATTTTGCGGTAATTGAACTACTTATAGGAGATAATTACACGGAGAACCACAGAGATGGCACAGAGAACCACAGAGAAAAAAACTATTTTATATCTTTTTTTGGGTGAAGTATCTGAACTTTTGAAAGAAACACTTCTGCTTTTAGGCAATAAAGTTAATTGTCGTCAAAAAGCAGTTGAATTTTTATAATTTTCAATACTTAATTTACTCTTTACCTGACTTAATGAAACGAAGACAATTTTTACAATATACATCCCTCACTGCTGCAGGAGTTACGCTGAGCGGATATTACGGATTTTCACAAGTTTCCGGAGCTGAAAACAAACAGCAGCTTTTGACCATACGCGACAGTGACGTAAGCGTAATAGCCGACGTAGATGTGGTTGTGGCCGGAGGTTCTGCTGCCGGAATAGCTGCGGCTGTGAGTGCAGTCCGCAAAGGAGCCTCAGTTTTTGTTGTTGTCGCAGAGCCATACCTCGGAGCCGATATTTGCGGAACTCTTCGTTTGTGGGACATTGGCAAAGGCAAACAAACTCCTTTCTCGCAAAGCTTACTGAATAACGGTAAGGTTCCGGAACCGCTGCATGTAAAGAAAACGCTTCAGAATTACTTAATTACCAATAATATTCCTTTTCTGCTTTCATCGTTTGTCGGCGGAATCATTACCGATTCCCGGAACGAGATTGGTGGAATTGTGATCACCAACCGGTCGGGCGAGCAGATAATCAAAGCCAAAACGATTATTGATGCTACCGAAAATTGCAGTGTGGCCAGGCTCACAGGTGCTAAATTCCGGGAAATTATCGGGAAATCCTCTGAGTTCCGGTATACCGCAATTGGCAATATGCCTGTAAGCGGCCTAAACTACAGGAGTCTGCCCAACCTTGTCAGCAATGGCAAAACCTATCCGGTTACCGAATATTCTTTTAAAGAAGAAAAAAAACCTGAAAGCTTTGCCGATTTTCAGAAACTTGAACAAAACATCAGAGACAAAACCTGGGATGTCGATCAGGTTGATTCTACCGATATTCTTTTCGAAATCCCCGCTGCCAATGTTGTTTGCAAAACAGCAAAGCCGGTTCCTTTCTCCGATGCCGGGCAATTCCCCCTGGAAGCCTTGCAGCCCTTTGGCCTAAACCGCTTATTTATTCTCAACGGTTATTCCGGAGTAAATTTTGAAGATAAAGAGGCTATGCTTCTTCCAGGCAATATGATGGCTCTTGGAGAACGCCTCGGTAGTCTGGTGGCCGATACTGCCCAAAAGCTCGAAAAGGTGAATTCAACCCGCATGCTGAGCCGTAATCTTCATTCGAAAACAGCATCCGAGGGGATAATCAGCCATAAAAAAGTACGCCCAAATCATCACCTCGATACTTTTAAAATAGAATCGGAAAGTCTTCCCGTTATAGGAACTTTTGAAAACATAATAGTGGGTGGCGGAACAGCCGGAGCCTGTGCTGCCATATCCTCAGCTCGATATGGAGCCAGCACCCTTGTAATTGAATACCTGCACGGATTGGGCGGAATAGGTACCATGGGTTTGATAGGCCGATATTGGGTTGGCTTTCGCGGAGGTTTTACCAAAGAAATTGACGAAGGGGTGAGGAAAATGGCGTCTCCAGATCATCCACGCCAAAAAAAGAATGCTTCGGAGTGGGTGAAGGACTGGAAAATGGAGTGGTACCGGCGTGAGATTCAGAAAGCAGGAGGGCTCATTTGGTTTGGCGCTTTGGTTTGCGGAGCCTTGGTTGATAAAAACGTTGTGAAAGGGGTAATTGTTTCTACTCCTTTCGGAAAAGGTGCTGTATTGGCTAAAAATGTGATCGACTCTACGGGATCGGCCGATGTTGCCATTGCTGCAGGAGCTTCCTATGAGTTTGTTGATGCCTCCTCGGTGGCTGTGCAGGGAGCCGGACTCCCTCCTGTAGAACTGAATGATCATTATAATAACACCGATTATACATTTACCGACGATACCGATGTTCAGGATGTTACGAGGACCATTGTGACAGGTACGCAAAAATTCAACGATATTTACGATGTCGGGAAATTACCCCAGACGCGTGAGCGCCGGAGGATCATCAGCGATTATCGAGTTACGGCTATGGATATGGTAAACAAACGAAGTTACAGCGACACCATATCTTATCACTACAGCTCATTCGACACACACGGGTACACCATCGATCCTTACTTTATTATCACACCGCCTGCTGATTCTTCGGTGAATATGTTTGTTAACGTTCCGCTCCGCGCGCTTCTGCCAAAAAACCTTGAAAATATAATTGTCACAGGTTTGGGAGCTGGCGCTGAACGGGATGCCATGCCTATCATACGCATGCAGCCTTGTTTGCAGAACCAGGGATTTTCAGTGGGAATGCTGACAGCATCGGCGGCAAAAGCAGGAAAGAATTTCAGGTCGGTCGATTTTGGAAACGTGCAGAAGGAAATTGTAAACCTGGGCATTCTTCCGAAGGAATCGGCAAGCAGCGCCACAATTCATCCTCCAACGGACGATCAGATCAGAAAGGCTATCCGTGCTATGATCAATAATTTCGAGCAGATTGAACTAGTGGTGTGGGATAAAGTAAGAGGCCTGAAGCTGTTAAAGGAGGAGTTTAACAACACTTCAGATTCTAATCTGAAAACCAAATGTGCCATTATCCTCGGATTTTACGGCGACCCTTATGTCTGCAAGGTTTTGATAGATGAAGCCGGCAGGTTCCAGGAATGGGATAAAGGATGGAACTACCGCGGCATGGGTCAGTTTGGGATGTCGGCTGGTTATCTCGACGGAGTGGTTATGGCGCTCGGTAAAACGGGACACAATGATGGTTTTGAAACCGTCAAACGTTTTGCAGAATTGCTGAAACCTGAAAGTGAACTCTCGCATTTCCGCGCAGTTGCCGAAGCTTTTGCGGGTATTAGAGGTAAGAATGCCACGCCCGTTCTTCACAAACTTTTATCCTTGCCCGGGGTTTCCGGACATCATATAACCAATCTGAACGATGCGCTCAAAACGGTGAAACAGGATACCAACGATAACTCAATACGGAATAACTGCCTCCGGGAATTGTTCCTTGTCCGCGCCCTTTATCTGTGCGGAGATTTCAATTCGAAAGGAAAAGAAATCCTTGAAAATTATGACAACGACCTTCATGGCCCATATGCGCAGCACGCACAATCAATTTTAAATGCACAAAAACATACTATTTAACATGCGAAAATTTTGCTGTTTTTCAATCATTGCTTTATTTATCTGCACCATTTCTTATTCGCAGAAAGCTGAGTTGCTTTTTCCGGTAAAAAACCTGATGCCGGTAGGCGCCTATTATTATCCCGAGCACTGGGAAAGGAATCAGTGGAGCCGCGACATGAAAAGAATGGCCGAACTCGGTTTTTCTTTTACCCATATGGCCGAGTTTGCATGGGCCAACCTGGAACCCGAAGAAGGGAAATTCGATTTTGAATGGCTCGACTACTGCATTGCCGAAGCCGCCAAAAACGGTTTGAAGGTGATTCTTTGTACTCCTTCGCCTTGTCCGCCTGCCTGGCTCACCAGCAAGCACCCGGAAGTCCTTCTGGTGAACGAAGCCGGAGTCCGGCTGGCGCATAATGGCAACCGGATGCATGCCAATCAGAATCACCCGGTTTACAAAAGGTACATTGAGCGAATAGTGACCGAAATGGCCAAACGCTATGGAAACGATAAGCACATCTGGGGTTGGCAGATCGACAACGAGCCACACCTTGCCAGTTTGTACGATTATTCGGATTTTGCCCAGACCGATTTTATTGAATGGCTTAAAAAGAAATACAACACCATTGCCCAGTTAAACAAAGCCTGGGGAGCTGCTTTCTGGAGCGGTACTTATAACAGCTTCGATCAGATCCGCATTCCGAACGAAAAGGAATCGTCGAACAATCCGCATGCGCTACTCGATTTCAAAAGATACACCGCAGATGCCTTGGCCTTGTCGATTCGTACCCAGGCCATTCTGCTTCGGAAAAATATAAATGCCGGTCAGTGGATTACCACCAATTATGCCTATTACAAATTTTTACCGCCGGTAGATCTATTCCGCAACAAGGGCGACCTCGACTTTGCCTCCCACACCATGTACCTGCTGAGCACTTTTTTGAATTATCCTGAAGGAAACCTCAATTACCGGCTGGGCAGCGGCATGGAGCTCTCGTTCTCGAACGAGATGGCCCATTCTATCGAAGGATTCACCGGAATTATGGAGTTGCAACCCGGACAGATTAACTGGGGGAAATACAATGCCCAGCCTCTTCCTGGAGCAGTGAGGATGTGGATATGGCACAGCTTCGGTTTGGGCGACAAGTTTACCTGCACCTACCGCTTTCGTCAACCGTTGTTTGGCGGCGAGCAATACCACAAAGGCATCATGGAAACCGACGGTGTTACTGTTGCTCGGGGTGGAAAGGAATACTTACAGGCCATTGGCGAAATCAAAAGCCTGGAAAAATTTTTCGATGCAAAAGCACAAATACCCGCTGAACTGAAATCGCGAAAAACCGCTTTTTTATGGAAGCAGGACAACCTCTGGGAAATGATGTCGAGTGCACATACCCAGTCGTGGGACACCTGGCAGCATTATTACACCTACTACCAAAGCCTGAAGTCGATGGGCGTTCCGATTACCTTTATCCGCGAAAGCGACAACTTCGACCCCAAAGAATTCCCGTTTATGATCGCTCCGGCTTATTCCATGGTCGATTCGGCAATTGTAAACAAATGGCAAAAATATGTTGAAGATGGTGGCAACCTGATCCTGAGCTGCCGTACCGGAAGCAAGGACAATAACGGTCATTTTCATGAAACTTTGTTGCAGCAACCTATCTGGAAACTCATCGGGGCAAAGGTGGAAGACACCGATCAGCTCCCACCTTCGGTTACAGGAAAAATAAAATCGGGGAACAGCACCTACGACTGGAACATTTGGGGCGAACTGCTCACTCCCGACAAAGGCACTGAAACACTGGCCACCTTTGCCGATCAGTTTTATGCAGGAACTGCTGCTGTTACAACCCGAAAAGCAGGAAAAGGCAGTATTACTTATTTGGGTGTGTGGACAGGAAAAACAGCATTCGAAAAATCAATTCTGAAAACGGTTTATCAGCGTGCCGGGGCTAAAATCCTTGATCTTCCCGATTATGTTTTTATTGAATGGCGTGACGGCTTCTGGGTAGCAGTAAACTACACTTCCGAAAATTTCAATTTACCAATTCCTGCTGAAGCTAAAATCATCCTCGGCAACAAGGAATTAAAACCGGGAGAAGTAACGGTATGGAAATGAAAACAGACATGAGTATTAACAAACCTCACCCCTGCCCCTCTCCTGGGAGGAGAGGGGTGCAAGACCGGTAATAAAATGGTTGCCTGTGATTAACGAAGAGCAAAGTCCCTCTCCTTGCAGGAGAGGGATTAGGGTGAGGTAAATCGAAACTCAATGAAAATTCAAAATATGATTAATAAATACATCTTAATAATCCTGTTCTGGTTCTCCACTTTCCCACTTGCCGCCCAGAATACTTTTAACGTAAAAACACTGGGCGCAAACGGAGGTAAAAATCAGCTTGTAACAACCATCATCCAGAAAGCTATTAACGATTGTGCGGCCAGTGGTGGTGGCATGATTTACTTTCCGCCGGGGGAATATCTTTCTGGAGCAATCACTCTCCGCAGCAACGTAAATATTCACCTGGAAGCGGGAGCTACCATTTTCGCCAGCCTCGATATGAAAGATTATGATATTCCCGGCAAGGAAGAAAGATACCGGCATCCGGTACTGTTATATGCCGACAGCGCTGAAAATATTTCTATTACAGGTAAGGGAACCATTCACGGGCAGGCCAGGCGGGCTTACCTGCCGCTCGAATCAGTGGATGGCTTTATTAAAGAAGAAACAGAAATGGCGCGCAAGTCAGGCATTGAAATGAAACAATACAACAAGGTGGAACCTTTCACTTTCCTTGTTTTTCTTGTAAACTGCAAAAATATTTCCATTACCGATGTAACCCTTTTCGAATCGTGCAACTGGACCCTTCACCTGCAATGGTGCGAAAATGTAAAAATACGAGGCATCAATATCTATTCCGATCTTGAAAAAGGCGTGAATGCTGACGGGATTGATGTCGACGGATGCAGGAATGTAATTGTTTCCGACTGCTATATCGAAACCGGCGACGATGCCATTGTACTGAAGTCGACACTTTCGAAAGGCAAGTCGCAGCCATGCGAAAATGTGACAGTTACCAATTGCATTCTTACCTCAACCTCCACCGCGCTAAAAATCGGAACAGAAACACATTCCGATTTCCGGCATATCCTTTTCGATAACTGTGTAATCCGTAACTCTAACCGGGGTCTGAGCATTGTGGTGCGCGACGGGGCGCAGGTAAGCGATGTGAAATTTTCGAATATCAGCATGGAACTCAACCGCAAGCACTTTAACTGGTGGGGCAATGCCGACGGGATCTGGCTGGTGGTGCTCAAAAGAACCGAAACATCTCGGGTAGGAAATATCAGCAATATCACATTCGACAATATCAGCGGCGATGTTCAGGGAACTTCACGCATTGAAGGGTTTCAGGGAATGCCGTTGAAAAATATCCGTCTGAACAATGTCCATTTCAGGATGCATGCCGAAACCAAAGCCGACAAAAGGGCTACCGATGGTTTCCGGGCGCACGATGTGGATGGGCTTTCACTAACAAACTGCTCGGTGGAATGGAATGATAAGGTCACCGAACTTAAATGGGTTAGCGCTTTTGCATTTGAAAAAATTTCGAACCTGCACCTGAGAGGACTTGCGGGAAAACAGGCACCAGGCTCCGGTGCGCCTGCCATAAAACTGACAAACATAAGCAATGCTATAGTGGAGAGTTGTTTTGCTCTGGCTGGCACCGGAACATTTTTAAAAATCATTGGATCGGAAACGAAAAACATTTTTCTGGGGGAAAATTATAGCCATCTTGCTGCTGAGGCAGTGGAAACGGATCCGCAAATTAAAAAAGAAATAAAGTAATGGGAGGTGTTGGTGCAAGATATCTATAATTATTTCTCTGCGGTTTTTAATGTAATTTTACAAAATTTCACAGAGAACCACAGAGTCCTAAAACTACAAGAACTTTTAAACAGGCCGTAAAACAATAAAGAAAAAAATTATGAAAAACCATATGAAACACTTTAAAATTATAACAACATTAACGTTGCTTTTTTCCTTGTCGTTTGTCCAAGCGCAAAAGTATACTGCCGACTGGGCATCGCTCGACACACGCAAAATACCTGAATGGTTTCAATTGGACAAATTCGGGATTTTCATTCATTGGGGAGTATATGCTGTCCCTTCTTTTTCAAAAGTTGTGCCCGATGGATACTCCGAGTGGTACTGGTGTAATTATAACGATTCTACCCGACAAAATTACAAAGCTGTAAGAGAGTTTCATCAACGAACATATGGAAAGGATTTTACATATGATCAATTTGTTCCAATGTTTAAGGCTGAATTATTTAATCCAGACGAATGGGCTGCTATTTTTAAGAAATCGGGGGCTAAATATGTGGTTTTGACATCAAAGCATCACGATGGCTATTGTCTTTGGCCCAGTAAAGAGGCTGACCAGTCGTGGAGTCGTCCCTGGAATGCTTTTACCAGCGGCCCAAAACGTGATGTACTTGGCGATTTGACAAACTCCGTCAGAAAAGCCGGACTAAAAATGGGATTCTACTATTCCCTGATGGAGTGGTATAATCCGGTTTTTCTGAAAAATAATGCTGCTTATGTAAATGAGGTAATGATTCCTCAATTTAAAGATTTGGTAACCAAATACAAACCATCGGTAATTTTTTCGGATGGCGAATGGATTATGGAAGATACCGAATGGAAAAGTCCTGAAATCCTATCGTGGCTTTATAATGAATCACCGGTAGCCACAGAAGTTGTTGTAAACGATCGCTGGGGAAAAACAACCCGAAAAATACATCCAAGCACCTATTATACTTCAGAATATGGTTCAGGGATGGATAAAACGGTTGTTTGGGAAGAAAATCGCGGAATGGGGCAATCCTATGGTTATAATCGCATGGAAAAACTCGCCGATTACAAAACATCGGAAGAACTTATCCTCATGTTAACGGATATTGTTTCACGAGGTGGGAATTTGCTTCTCGACATTGGTCCGGCTGCCGACGGAACTATACCGGTTATTATGGAAGAACGGCTTTCCGACATAGGGAAATGGCTGGATGTAAATGGAGAAGCTATATATGGAACAACTTCCTGGATACAAGATAAACAGTGGAGTGAAGGGGAAAAACCCATTATTGGAGGTGGAAATTACCAGACAAATTACGATATAAATCAATTAGTAAAACCGACTGATAAACAAGCTTATATTCAGCTATTTTTTACCCGAAAAAACACAAATCTTTATTGCATTATTCCTTCTTATTCACCAAAAATTACAATAAATTGCGTTTCAGTAAGTAAGAATTCAAAAGTAACTGTTATGGGAATCAATAAACCTGTTAGTTGGAAAACTGAGAATGATAAATTAGTGGTTGACCTTTCGGAACTATGCATGATCGCTCCACCAAATAAAATTCTTGTAATAAAAATTACCGAAATTGACTAAATTTTGAAAACTATAATATAAACTAAATTTTAGTATTTGAAAATTCAAGCGGGTAGTTGAAAAACTTTGTGGATTATTATACTTTTGATAATGCAAGCTTCACCTGGCTATTGAACTACTATTGTCCGGATAATGCTATCGACCCAAATAGATCTTTAAGTCATATATGATTGACATTTTGATTTATAGTTTTGGAAATTCGAAGGGGTGACAACAGATTTTTTTCACAAAAGGAGCATATTTATATATGAGCAGGCCGTAAATTTAAATATGCTCCTTTTGTTGGCCCGGCATTCGGGTATAGATATAGTTTCATTCCTTTTTACAGGTCTATATTCTTCATAATCTTCTGATCTGACTTATTTGCTGTCAATTTGTGGTTATTGCATTTAGGCTCCAAAAAAATCATTCCACAGGTTGTTATTTATTTTTGTTGTAATTTAGACCAATTCAAAATACTTTTTGTAGATTCAAATAAATCAGGAAGTAACGCATTTCGCTCTGTGAATTATTTCACAAATCAATAACATTTATCAGTTATACCTTAATACATTAATTAGTAAATTAGCGACTTCATTTTTAAAAAAGGTGGTTTATGTCGGATGTAAAACAAAAATTATTCAGTGAATTTCCACCAGTTAGTACTGCCGATTGGGAGGCCAAAATTACGGCCGACCTCAAAGGTGCCGACTATGAGAAAAAGCTGATATGGAAAACAAACGAAGGCATTAAAGTGAAGCCCTACTATAGGGCCGAAGACCTTCAAAATCTCGGATACCTTGGGACGAATCCGGGAGAATTTCCTTTTATTAGAGGAAAAAAGACTGCAAATAACGAATGGTATATTCGCCAGGATATTGTAGTTACGAACCTAGAAGGTGCTAATAAAAAAGCACTTGAGGTTTTGGGCAAGGGAATTACATCCTTATGCTTTGTATTTAAAAAGGGCACAGAAATAAATAAACAAAGCCTTTCAACTCTTTTACATAATATTTGCTTAAGTGCCATTGAAATTAATTTCGCTGGTCACAAATCAAATGAAGTTGCAGAATTATTTCTACAATATCTGAAAGAGAAATCGTATGATAACGCTATTGAAGGATCGGTAAATTTTGATCCGCTTGGCCGTCTCTGCAAGAAAGGGAATTTTTGTTGCGATTCACTGGAAAAGTCCGTTGAAGAAGTTGCAAAACTTATGAAGGCTACTTCACATCTTCCAAATTTTCGGACTGTTGCTGTTCATGGAGTTCATTTTGCCAATGCCGGCGCCAGTGTCATCCAGGAGTTAGCTTTCGCTTTATCCATGGGGGCTGAGTATTTGAATCTGGTAACTGAAAAAGGAATTTCCCCCTCTCAGGCTGCTTCCAAAATAAAATTCAATTTTGGGGTAAGTGCTAATTATTTTATGGAGATTGCCAAGTTTCGCGCTGCCCGGTTGCTTTGGTCAAAAATTGTTGAAGCATACGATGCTTCTTGCAAAGTGCCGATGCATATTCATGCCGAAACCGCAAAATGGAATCTTACCATGTACGATTCGTATGTGAATTTGCTTCGGACTACCACCGAAGGAATGTCGGCTGCTATTGCCGGTGTTGATTCATTAACCATTCTTCCGTTCGATGTTACATTTGAAGAGCCTACGGACATTGCCGAGCGTATTGCCCGTAATCAACAGATCGTTCTCAAAGAGGAAGCTTATTTCGATAAAATTGTAGATCCATCTTCCGGTTCATATTATATCGAAAACCTTACCGATGCTATTATTACCGAAGCTTGGAAACAATTTCTCGAAGTTCAGGGAAAAGGTGGATTTGTTGCTGCTTTTAAAGAAGGATTTATTCAGACAAAAGTAAAAGAAGTTGCTCAAAAGCGGGATTTAGCAATAGCTACCCGTCGCGAAATTGTTTTAGGAACGAATCAATATCCCAATACCAAGGAAATTCTTACCGTAAAACCTTGCGATCAAACTGCTGCTTGCTGTTGTACATGTTCTAAAGACGGAAAATGTGAATGTGGTCAGGATTGCTGTTGTGGTGACAAAAATTGTAATTGCGATTGCCAGGAAGGGAAATGCGATTGTAGCTGCTGCGACGACAGCAAACGGGTTGCTGAGCCTTTAAAACTTTATCGTGGTGCTAACGCTTTTGAAAAATTGCGTTTAAAAACCGATTTTGCAAATCGTCGCCCTAAAGTTTTTATGCTAACAATTGGTAGTTTATCCATGCGTTTAGCCCGTTCTCAATTCTCCGGAAACTTTTTTGGATGTGCAGGCTTCGAAATTATCGATAATAATGGCTTTAAAACCATCGACGAAGGCGTTAAAGCTGCTTTTGATGCAAAAGCTGATATTGTTGTTCTTTGCAGTAGCGACGATGAATATGTGAATTTTGCTCCTGAAGCATTTGAGAAACTAGGTGGTAAAGCTATTTTGGTTGTTGCCGGCGCTCCGGCTTGCCAGGCCGAACTTGAAGCGAAAGGAGTTAAAAACTTCATTAGTGTGAAGTCGAACGTACTGGAAGTACTGAAGTTTTATCAAAGCGAACTGAATATAAACTAAACTCAAAGACGCAAAAGCTCAGCGATGAAATCTCAAAAGGGATTTGAAAAACTCAATGAGAATATAAAAATTATTATTTCATTCCATCGAAAGAGGCTTTAGCGTTAAAAAACTATCATATGAAACCAGATTTTAGTAAAATAAATGTTAAAACAGGCAGCAGTCCGACGAAAGTGAAGTCGGATTCTAACTGGACCACAGCCGAGCAAATAGCTGTGAAACCAGTTTATACTGCCGATGATTTGCTCGGAATGGAGCATCTCAATTATGCTGCCGGAACAGCGCCCTTTTTGCGCGGTCCATACAGCACCATGTATGTTATGCAGCCCTGGACTATTCGCCAATATGCCGGATTTTCCACAGCCGAAGAATCGAATGCCTTTTATCGCCGTAACCTGGCTTCTGGTCAGAAGGGCCTTTCTGTAGCATTCGACCTTGCTACACACCGTGGTTACGATAGCGATCATGAACGTGTACTTGGTGATGTTGGAAAAGCTGGTGTAGCCATCGACTCTATCCTCGACATGAAGGTATTGTTCGATCAGATTCCACTCAACAAAATGTCCGTTTCCATGACCATGAACGGTGCTGTGTTGCCAATTATGTCTTTCTATATTGTTGCTGCTCTCGAACAAGGTGCTAAGCTCGAAGAGTTAACTGGTACCATTCAGAACGATATTTTAAAAGAGTTTATGGTGCGAAACACATACATCTATCCTCCGGAAATGAGTATGCGTATCATTGGTGATATTTTCGAGTATACTTCGAAATTCATGCCTAAGTTCAACAGCATTAGTATATCCGGATATCATATGCAGGAAGCCGGTGCTACAGCTGATATCGAATTAGCCTATACATTGGCCGACGGTTTGGAGTACTTACGTACCGGAACCAAAGCCGGGTTAGGAATCGATGCTTTTGCTCCCCGTCTTTCATTCTTCTGGGCAATTGGAATGAACCATTTTATGGAAATTGCCAAAATGCGTGCTGCCCGTTTATTGTGGGCGAAAATTGTGAAAAAGTTCGACCCAAAGTCCGAAAAATCGATGGCACTCCGTACGCACTCGCAAACTTCGGGTTGGAGCTTAACGGAGCAAGATCCTTTTAATAATGTTGCCCGTACATGTATAGAGGCAATGGCCGCAGCTTTAGGTCATACGCAATCGTTGCACACCAATGCATTGGATGAAGCAATTGCTCTTCCAACTGATTTTTCAGCGCGTATAGCCCGTAATACCCAAATTTACATTCAGGAAGAAACCAATATCTGTAAAGCGGTAGATCCCTGGGCTGGCTCATATTATGTGGAGTCGCTTACTCAGGAACTGGCCGAAAAAGCATGGAAACTCATTGAGGAAGTAGAAGAACTCGGTGGCATGTCGAAAGCCGTCGAAACTGGGATTCCGAAAATGCGCATTGAAGAAGCTGCCGCCCGCAAACAGGGGCGTATCGATAGCGGTCGCGATACCATTGTTGGTGTTAACAAACACCGGTTGGAAAAGGAAGATCCAATTGATATTTTAGATGTTGACAATGCCGCCGTTCGCGAATCGCAAATTAAACGTTTACAAAAACTAAGGGCAGAACGAAATAATGCTGAAGTTCAGGCAGCTTTGGAAGCTATTACTGAAGCAGCTCGTACCGGAAAAGGTAACTTGCTGGAACTATCAGTTATTGCTGCTCAAAAGCGTGCATCGCTTGGTGAAATTTCCGATGCCATTGAAAAAGTTGCTGGGAGGTACAAAGCTGTGATTAGAAGTATATCCGGAGTTTATGCAAGTGAGTCTTCGCAGGATGAAGACTTTATTGCTGCCCGTGAGCTTTGCGAAAAGTTTGCAAAGCAGGAAGGCCGTCAACCACGTATTATGATTGCCAAAATGGGGCAGGATGGTCACGACCGTGGCGCAAAGGTAGTTTCAACAGGATATGCCGATTTAGGTTTCGATGTAGATATTGGCCCGCTGTTCCAGACCCCTGCCGAAGCTGCTAAACAAGCTGTTGAGAACGATGTGCATGTCTTGGGCGTTTCATCACTGGCAGCCGGTCATAAAACACTCGTACCAGCAGTTATGGAAGAGCTGAAAAAACTAGGCAGGGAAGATATCATGGTAATTGCCGGTGGGGTTATACCTGCGCAGGATTACGATTATCTTTACAAAGCCGGAGTTGTAGCAATCTTTGGACCTGGAACTTCTGTTTCGAAAGCAGGAAGGAAGATTCTCGAAATTTTACTGGAAGCATTTAAAGCATAATTTAAACGCTAATAATTTTCAGGCCGTTCATTTTTTGGACGGCCTTTTTTATTTAGAAAAGCAATTTATTACAGATAATTAGAAATAGATTGACCTAATAATCTAAAATTGATTTTATTTAATCTGTAATTTGGATCATTCGTTGGATATTCAGCAATCCTTTCTGCAAATAATCAATATGCAGCATTAAGGAAATATATGATAACCCATAAGACCACTATGGCTACAAAATTTAAAAGTCTTTCCTTCATTCTGATTCAATTTAGGATTTGAATATATAGATGGTTAAAAATGCAAAAGGTTGCATTGGAAATTAAAAAAATTTAAATTTTTTTTAAATAAATTAACGTAAGCTTATATAAATTATTGTTTTGTCCAATCTATTAAACATTTAAGAAAAACTGCAATTCAAAAATTCATTATTTTTCTTGATAAATATTACTGTAATTAAATTATTAAAAATTTTCAAACCCTAAATTTTTGTTTTTTATACGTTAAAAAAATAGTATTACTTGTTAGCATGCATATTAAGCGGATGTTAAGATTCATTAACTATTATATCTATTTTAGTAATATATCCCTCCAAATTCTATCCCAAACATTTCTACCTTTCCAAAAAAATCCCAATTTTGCATTTCATTAATTGCTTTTCATGAAAACGTTTCCCGAATTAACATTGCAAACCATAGTACAACGTAATCCTAAGCTCATTGCCAACCAAATGGATGGTGAAATTGTGATGATGAGTATTGATAACGGCGAATATTATGGCTTAGACGAAATAGGCAGTCGAATTTGGGAATTGATGGAAATGCCCATTTCTATTGCTAAATTGACAGATACTTTATTAGTAGAATTTGAAGTGGATCGGGATGAATGTTTAAGTGATACAATAGATTTTTTGAAAGATTTGCAGGAAAAAAATCTTTTATTAATTAATGAATGAATTTGTTAGCGAAATATTTTCACCTTCCGAAACAGGAGAAATTAATGTTGCTAAGAGCTTTTGAGATATCCCTCATAGCAAAGGCTCTGGTCACTTTTTTTCCGATACGGTGGTACAAAAAATTTCTTGAAACGAATACCAATCAATCACCTTCTCTGGAGGCCGACGAAAAAATACGATTAGTTACTATGGCCGTTAACCGATGCAGTCGATTTGCCCCCTGGAAAACAAAATGTTTGGTTGATGCAATCACCGCTAAACTTCTACTTCGAAAGTATAGAATAGGAGCAACCCTTTTTTTAGGAGTATCGAAACAAGGGGTTACCAAACTTCAAGCTCATGCCTGGCTCAAAGTTGGCGAAAAATTTATTACAGGAAAACGGGGGCATCAAAATTTCACAGTTGTTTCGAGTTTTACCTGAAAGTAGTTTTAAGTAATCTCAAAAAAGTTGAAGCATTATATAAAGCAATTAATCGACTCGGGCGAAAGCCAAACACTCGATTTTAAATTTGAGGTTTCTGATTCCCGCAAAATTGCAAAGACTTTTGTAGCATTTGCAAATACCGATGGCGGTATTTTGTTAATTGGAGTAAAGGATAATGGTTCAATAGCCGGGGTGCGATCGGAAGAAGAATATTATATGGTGGACGGGGCAGCTAAAATGTATTGTAAACCGGAAGTTTCATTTCAATCGCGCAAATGGAATATCGAAGGTAAAACTGTACTCGAAATTACTATTCCTAAAAGTTCTGGTAAACCTCATTATACGTTGACTGAGGATAAAAAATGGATGGTTTACATTCGGGTTGGAGATCAGAATCTGTTGGCAAACAGTATCCTGCTAAAAGTGTGGCGGTATAAAAAGGAAAACCAATCCATCTACCTTGAGTACTCCAAAACTGAAAAAGTACTTCTCGAATACCTTGAAAGAGAGCAAAACATAACAATGTCAAAATTTTCTAAAATAGCCTTAATAACGCACAAAGAGGCAGAAAATGTTTTGGTGAAATTGATTTCACTAAATTTAATAGAGATTGTTTTTACTGAGAAGCAAGTGTTCTACAAATTACCTTAAAAAACAACCCCGGAATACCATCTCGGCTTGCGGGGTGTTCTAGTCTAGTTAGTAATTGTAGAGAAAATCTTTATATATCGAAATATATTATTTTAAGCTTGTTAATAGGGTATAACCAGTAAGCTTGCCTTTAGAGCTGTAGCTTTCGCTGCGAACCACACCTACATTTTTGGCAACCCATTCCACTCCTTTTGCCGATATCGAAAAAACTGTTTTCGAATCGACATCATAGGTAATCTTTGCACATTCAAATGTACCGGCAGGGGTAGTAATTTTTTCAACTAATGCTACTTTGCGGTTATATACTTTTACCATCATGGTCATAATAGGAAAACCCTGATTCGAAACCTTCATGGTCATTTGGCCATCGTCCAATACATCTCCTGCCTTGAGATTTGCAGGCATATGCATATCCTTGGTTTCAACCTTAATTTCCATGTCTTTATAAGTATCCATATTTACCCCTTTCAGGTAATTGCCCATATCCATTACAAATTCTCCATTTTTACAGGAAACGGTATAATCTGATTTCATTAGAGGCTTTTCCTTTTCGTCGAATACTTCGCTTTGAAATTTTACAGTATTACCAGATACTTCTAATACTTTGCTCCTCGAAATAGAAGTAACTTTATCTTTATCGGTAAAGGATTTCATTTCTAATTCAGCTCCCTGTTTGAAAGGGAAATAGAAGGTACACTCCTGTGCTTGCACCGTTCCCTGTGGGAGATAAGCTAATGTTGAAATAAAAGCAGTAACAAAAAACTTCTTCATAGCTGATTAATTTTTAGAGTGATTAAAATTAGTAATTTTTGAATTAGATTATTCATTCGCTAAATTTTATTTTTCAACGCTTATTCTCTATTCTATTTGAGGTTTGGATTGGTTTTGCCTTGGTATTGTTAATAGCGAATATGAAATTCTTATTCAATGCCGTTTAGTTAAGAAGTAGGCTTCGACTCCAGCCTGACAAACTGGTAATAGTGTCACACTGAGCGGAGTCGAAGTGTGTATTAATTATTTAATTTCTAAACTAAACGACATTGAATTCTTATTTATAAATAGTTTATTCTGAAAGAAATTCCTTAAACCAATATGCAGAGTTCTTTGGATTTCGATTTAAGGTATTAAAATCGACATGAACAAGTCCAAACCGAGGTCGAAACCCTTCAGCCCATTCAAAATTATCTAAAAATGTCCATACAAAATATCCGTTTACTTTTGCTCCATCTTGCTTTGCCCGTAACACCTGTTTCAGGTATTCTTTAAAATACGATGTTCGGGCTTCATCAGCTATTTCGCCGTTCAAGACAATATCGTCAAATGCTGCCCCATTTTCAGTAATAATAAGCTCTTTAATGGGATATTTAGAGAATTGCATTATGGAGTGGTATATTCCTTCGGGATAAACTTCCCATCCCATGTCGGTGATCGGATTTCCTAGTTTTTTAGGGTTCACATCGTTAGCCCAGATAACAGGAGGGAATAAGCTAAATTTCCCTACCACCCGAAAATAATTTTGAAGCCCGATAAAATCAAAATCGAATTTAAGTTTTCGTTCGTCATCGAATTGAATATATTTTTCAAGCCTTTTTAAAAAGGGTAAACTGTCAGTAGGATAACCCATTCCAAGTGAAGGCTCAATAAATAGTCGGTTGAAAAGGGCATCCAGCTTTTTTGCTGCATTTTGATGCCTTCCGACCAACTTCTTTGGGTCGATATGAGAGCAGGAAATGGCCGTTCCAACATTACTTTGTGATACATTTTGGCGTACAATACGTCCGCCTTCTGCCTGGCAAAGCGCTGCATGGTGAAGAGCAGGCAGGTAATTATGCAACCCCTTTTTTCCGGGAGCATGTAATCCGGTCATGTACCCTAAGGATGTAAATGCAAAAGGCTCGTTCAAAACAATCCAGTTTTTTGCCCGATCGCCAAAGGTACGAGTAGCAAAATCACAATATTCCGAGAACCAACCCACCACATCCCGGTTTACCCATCCGCCTTTTTCTTCTAAGGCTCTTGGTAAATCCCAATGATAGAGAGTTATCCATGGTGTAAGATTTAATTCGAAACAAGTATCAAGTATTCGGTTGTAGAAGGCTATCCCTTTTTGGTTTTTAGCTCCGGTTCCGCTGGGAATGAGTCGGGGCCATGACAACGAAAACCGGAAATTTTTAAAATTTAAATCCTTTAATAATCGCAAATCAGAAGGAAAACGATTATAAAAGTCGCAGGCAACGTCGCCATTCTCGCCTCTTTTTATTTTTCCTTTCGTATGTGTAAAAGTATCCCAAATAGATTCTCCTTTTCCATCTATATTCCAGGCGCCTTCAATCTGATATGAAGCCGTAGCCGCGCCCCAGGCAAAGTCTGGGCCAAAATCTTTTGCCCGAAGTAAGGGTTGATTAAGAAGTGAGTTTGCAAAAGAAGGAATACTAAAACTTCCTATTCCGCTAGCTGTCATTAATTTAAGAAAGGTATTCCGATCCATTGTTCCATTTTTCTTAAAAGCCAAAATTAGAATAATTCAAGTGTTTTTTCCTTTTAGAAATACTAAAACTCTGTTTTGAAACATTTTTAAAAATTTAAAATGAATTTAGATGGAGAATAAAAGATCTTAAAATAAGTGTTTTGTAATTTGAATCAGTTACTTACGAATTAATTCTTGGAACCCGAATCTAAACTAAACTTGGGGTGAACTTTAGAGAAGATAAAAGTTTCTTGTAAGTGAGGTATATTATGTTATTTTTGAAAATCGATATTTATTCCTATTTTATTATTAAACAGTACAGTATTTAAAATATTTTTTGTTCATTATGAGAAAATTTTTAGTTAAAGTCAACAATCAGCAATTCGAAGTAGAATTAGAAGAAGTAAAAAGCCAGACAAGCAAACAAGTGACGACATCTTCCTCAAATGGCACACATGCTTCATCAGCAACTATTAAATCTTCGTCCAACGGAAATGGAGCGGCAGTTATAGCAGGTGGCGAAAAGATTGTTGCTCCCATGCCTGGCAATATCCTAAAAGTAAATGTAAAAGCGGGTGATGAGGTTAAACGCGGTCAAGTGCTTTTAGTATTAGAAGCTATGAAAATGGAAAACGAAATAACGGCACCAGCTGATAGCAAAGTTGCAGAAATACTTGTTCAAGTGGGCCAAGCCATTAAAGCTGGTGATACCATGGTTGTTTTAGCATAAGAAATTGGAATTAATTTACTAGAATGACAAAAATTAAAATCACCGAAACCGTTTTGCGGGATGCGCATCAATCGCTGATAGCTACCCGCATGAAGTTGGAACATATGCTTCCGATACTTGAACAACTCGACAATATTGGTTATCATTCTTTAGAGGCTTGGGGCGGTGCTACATTTGACTCCTGTCTACGTTTCTTAAATGAAGATCCATGGGTTAGGCTGAGAACCATTAAGAGCAAGGCCAAGAAAACAAAACTCCAAATGCTGCTTCGCGGGCAAAATTTGCTTGGTTATAAGCATTATGCCGACGATGTTGTAGAATATTTTGTGCAAAAAGCGGTTGGTAATGGAATGGATATTATCAGGATTTTTGATGCATTAAACGATCCCCGTAATGTTGAAAAGTCAATCCAGGCTTGCAAAAAGGAAGGAGGGCATGCTCAGGCTACGGTTTGTTTTACGACTAGTCCTGTACATACATTAGAATTGTTTGTAAAAGATGCTAAAATGCTTGAATCAATGGGAGCCGATTCCATTTGTATTAAAGACATGGCAGGTTTATTGCTTCCTTACACCGCTTTCGATTTAATATCTGCTATCCGCAAAAATGTAAAAATTCCATTGGCGCTTCATACGCATTATACAAGTGGTGTAGCTTCTATGACCCTCTTAAAAGCAATTGAAGCCGGAATTGATATTGTAGATTGTGCTATTTCGCCACTATCAATGGGAACATCGCAGCCTCCAACTGAGTCGATGGTAGCTGCGCTAAAAAATACCCCTTACGACACTGGACTTGATTTGAATGCGCTTAGCGGTATTGCCGAATACTTCCGTCCTTTACGGGAGGAATATATTGAGAGCGGGTTGTTAGATCAAAAAATGCTTGGTGTTGATGTAAATGCTCTTATTTATCAAGTGCCAGGGGGAATGCTCTCAAATTTAATTTCGCAGTTAAAACAATCGAATGCTTCTGATAAATATGAAGAAGTACTCAATGAAGTTCCTCGCGTTAGAGAAGACTTTGGCTATCCGCCTTTAGTTACCCCTACCAGTCAAATTGTTGGAACGCAGGCTGTATTGAATGTTTTGATGGGCGAGCGTTACAAAATGGTTCCCAAGGAATCCAAAGCATTGGTGAAAGGGGAATACGGAAAAACGCCTATGATTATTTCGGACGAAATAATTAAAAAGATTTTGGGCGACGAAAAACCTATCACCTGCCGTCCAGCCGACCTTATTGAGCCTGAAATGGAATCGATTCGGGAAAAAATAAAGGAGTATATTGTTCAGGATGAAGATATCCTCACAAGTGCCTTGCTTCCTCAAGTTGCTGAGGCATTCTTTAAGCACCGGGAAAATGGAACTACGCCCGAGCCGGAGCCTGTAAAAGCTAAACCAGCTGCTGCACCGGTTTCTGCGCCAACTACTTCCGACCAAACATCCGTAGAGGTTGTTGCTGCCATTACAGCTACTATTGCTGCCTTAGGAGAAGAAGAAGGAACTGAATATGCTATACGTTCAATACGCCATACCGGTGTTATGAGTGCCTGGACATTAGCAGGACGTATCCGATATTCCTGAGTAAAAGCTATTGGAATTCTAACATTCTAATAATTTATATTCTGGAAATTTTGGGTTAAATCTATACAAAAGATAGATTTAACCTTTTTTTGTTTCAATTAGTTAAATAAATTCTATTAGCATTTGTTTTGATTAAGGTGATTCCGAACAGAAATTGAATGATCATGCGAGTTTTCTATCGGATGCATCAATTTTAGGCATAGTACCGGAGAAATTGCCAATAATTGATTATTATTTAAAGTGTTATCCATGCTCTATTTTTAGTATATTTCCTTTTGAAAAATATTAGCTTCTGGATTTACAATCGCTCAATTCAATAAATATATTGCATTCCCTAAAAGATTATGCCTCCTTAATTTAGTTTTCCTTTTTTTTTATTAATTTAGATGGAGAAAGTTTGCAGATTTGAATAAATTCAGCTAACGTGACCTTTTTACTATTTAATTAATATTTTTTTTAATTTTAAAATAGTTGTTTGCTTTCAAAATATGACAATAACCAATCAGGATTTACAGATATTTATTAATGCGATAAAAACTTCATCGAATTACGATTTCAGTGAATATTCCGATAAATCCCTGAAGCGGAGGTTAGCTAAAGTTTTGATCGATTACAAGATGGAGATTAGTGGCTTAATCTCTCAATTAAAGGGAAATAACACATTTCTTGAGCAGGTTGTTAAAGATGTTACTGTAAACACTACCGAGTTATTTCGCGATCCTAATATCTGGCAGATCCTAAAATATCACGTACTCCCCAAATTTAAAAACCAATCAAGCATAAACATTTGGCATGCTGGATGTTCAACGGGGCAAGAAGTATATTCTTTACTAATGTTGTTGCATGAGCTTGATTTATTCGAAAAGTCAAAAGTATATGCAACCGATCTAAACAACGACGTTCTCCAGGTTGCTAAAAAAGGAGTTTATAAATATCGGTTTAATATTAATTATCTCGACAACTTCGATAAATCGATGAAGGAGAATCCATATAATTATGAAGAGTATAATGAGATTCCGTATGAAAAATATTTTACCATTGATAAATCGAAAGATATTATTAAAATGAACCAGTTTTTGTTGGATAAACCAATCTTTAAAAAGCATGATTTAGTAAAAGATGGAAATATTTTTTATGTGAAGTTCGATTTAATTCTTTGTCGGAATGTAATTATATATTTTAATTATGAACTTCAAAATAAGGTTTTTGATTTGTTCTATAATAACCTTTATCCCAATGGATATCTACTTTTAGGTATGCACGAGTCTATACTGGGACCCTATGCTTCCCGCTTCGATAAAATGGGACAGTTTTATCAGAAAAAGGAGATGTTTACCTATATGCCATAACTTAAATTCGAATTTTGAATAATGAATGCATCATGTTTCATGAACATTTTTAATATATTTAGAAGTTTTTCTTTGGTATTGTCTCAATTTCCATAATTATTAATTATGAAAAAAGCATGGAGAGTATACATTTTGTTAATATTTAGACAACTGGTAAATGATTAAGGCATTCAGCTCCATAAAAGCCAAACTGGCAGCAATTATTAGTATAATTATTGCCCTTTTTGCAGTTTCATATATCATGGTTTATAATAGCATGTATTACTCCCAGGATGCTATTAAACAGTCTGTTAACCTGAAATATCTCCGACTGTATCCTGAAATGCTTCAAAGCCAGCTCAATACGTTACTGCAGAAAGAGATTTTAGAGACCGCTATTTATCAAACGGAGGTTAGTACTGCATTAGATTCAATGATTCGTATAAGAAAAAACCATGTAAAGCTGCTTGATACAATATTTTACTCGCATTATCTCCGGAAAAAAGAGCTTCTTGGTCAGTCGAAAGGAATTAGAATTGAATTGGCTAAGTTTATTAATGGCAATGAATTGCTGTTTAAACAACTTTTGGAACGCGGGTCCTTAACAACTGGAAAAGCTGGAGAATGGAACCGGCAAGGCGATTTTATTGAAAACTATTTTTCGGTATTAAAAAATCCTGTTTTATTAAAATCCTGGATAGATATTCGCAAGCACGAATTTAAATATTGCTTACTGCACGATCCAATTTCTTTTGAAGAATTGGCGAAAAGCGCTACTTTACTGAAATCGAATTTAGCTTCAAAGGCACCTGATCTTACAAGGTCAGTTTCGGAAGGCGATAGGTTAAGAAGCGATGCAGAGATTGGAAAATATTTGGAACTCGCCTTTTCAGTTCGTGGAAAAGATAAATCGATCGGTATTGGAACCAATCAAGGAATAATTGGCAATCAATTATTCCAACTAGCCATTATCTCGGAAAAATGCAATTTACTTAGCCAAAACCTGGAGAAGCAATTAAATTCGTTTATTTTCAATCAGTTTTTATTACGAATATTTACATTATTATTTCTTACTGTAATTGTTTTATATTTCATATCAAGCTGTTACAGAAATATTCAACGTTCTATCTCTGGCATAATCAATTATCTTCTGGAATTAGTGCAGGGAAAGCTCCCTGAGCCTATAACCTTAGAATCCAAAGATGAGTTAAAAAGGATTTCAGAATTAATTGGAGAGTTTGTTTTAAGTATTCGGGGGAAAGTTAAATTTGCCCAGCATCTTGGTAAAGGAACGAATAATCAGGAGCTAGTGCCTTTGAGTAAGGATGATACATTAGCAAATGCTTTGTTGGAACTGCAAGTAAGTTTGAAGAAAGCTTCCGAAGAAGATGCCAAATATAAAATTGAAGAAAAGAAAAGGGCATGGTCTAATGAAGGATTGGCAAAATTTATTGAAATACTCCGGTATCAAACCACAAGTATTGATGAGTTATCCGATTTAATTATTAAAAACCTGGTAAAATACCTGAATGCTAATCAAGGAGGTATTTTTGCTTATTTTGACGATATTCCGGAAGATCAACATCTTGAATTGGTTTCTGCTTTTGCGTTTGATCGTAAAAAACATCTGCAAAAGCGGGTGGAGATTGGCGAAGGCCTTGTGGGGACATGTGCTCAGGAAAAACTTACGATCTATATGACCGATATTCCTGCTGAATATATTTCAATAACTTCTGGACTTGGAGAAGCAACTCCCCGTAGCTTGCTTATTATCCCTTTAAAAACAGAAGATGCGATATATGGAATACTCGAGATTGCTTCCTTTAATATTTTGGAACCTCACGAAATTGAATTCGTGGAGAAATTAGCCGAAAGTATTGCATCAACATTTGCTTCGTTAAAAATTAACGTTCATACTTCAAAACTGCTTGAACAATCGAAAAAACAAGCAGAAGAAATGGCACAGCAGGAAGAAGAAATGCGCCAAAACCTCGAAGAGCTACAGGCAACACAGGAAGAATCGGACAGGCGTGAAGCTGAAATTTTAAGTATTGTCGGAGCTATCGATCTCTCCTCCGTGGTTATGGAATTAGATATGGATGGAAAAATAATTGAAATCAACAAAAAATATTGCTCCGTAATCAATTGTCATAAGGAAGATTTATTTGGAAAAAACCTTCGTGCAATTTGCTATTTCGATCCTCAAACGGATGATTACAATTACCTGATTTCGGAACTTCGTAATGGACGAAGTATGGTTCGTGAAGAAGAGGTTCATTTTAACAACAAACAATATTATTTTACACAGAATTACAGTCCTATTTTCGACAAAGACCGAAATCCTTATAAAATACTTTTAATTGCATCTAATAATTCAGATAAGATTCACCTAAGTGCTAATTTGTCAGAGCTGAACACTAAGCTTGTTTCGAGTGAAAACCAGTTAAGCAGCCTCAATGATGTGCTCGACAAGGCTCTTATGGTTGCCGAGCTAACTCCGGATGGAACCATCATAAATACAAACAAAAATTACCTGGAAGTTACTGGTTATCTTCAAAATGAAGTACTAGAAAAAAACGCCAGGTTTTTCCTGAAAGCGGAAGAACTGCGACAATTTGAATTAATTTGGGCTGAAGTTGAAAAAGGAAAAGTTCATCAGGGCGTAGTGCGCAGAACCAAACCTACAGGAGAAGAATATTGGCTTATGTCAGCAGCTATTCCCGTAACAGATAATAATGGACTGATTCTAAAAGTATATTTTATTGGCCAGGATATTACAGAAAAGAAATTGAAATATCAGGTTCTCGAAGAGGCGAATAAAGAAATTGAGCGGCTAAAGAATCTGTATGAAAAAAATAACAAAGAACAAATATAAAAATGGCAGAGATCGGGATTGTTGATACAAGGAATATCATCAAACTGATTCAGGAAAAATACGCCTGCGATTTTTCCGACTATGCGTTAACATCATTCAAACGCAGGTTGGAGAATATATTGCTTGTCCGAAACCTGAAGCATCCTGAAATTCTAATGAGTAAAATAAAAGAGGATAGGAATTTTTACGATAAATTTCTCGATGAAATTGCCGTTCCATCATCTGAAATGTTTAGGGACCCTTCCTTATGGCGATTATTACGCGATGAAACAATCCCAAAGCTTTATCAAGAAACCCCCAATTTTAAAATTTGGTTGCCTGGCGTAGTTTCGGGTGATGAGCTTTTTTCTTTGTGCATTACTCTAAAGGAACTTAATTTGTTGGACAAAATACACGTTCATGTTAGCAGTTTGAGCAATTTTAGTTTGGAGTCGATTAAAAAAGGATATTTAAAAGCATCGAAAGTTGAAGTAAGTGAAGAAAATTATGTAAGGGCAAATGGTAAAGAGAATTTTACCAAATATTATAAGGAGGTAGGCGGTAATTTTTTACGCGATACCAGTTTACTGGACAATGTGACTTTTGAACTTCAAAATATTGAAATGGATAATGCTCCTTCCGGAGTGAGGCTTATTATCTACCGAAACAAAATGGTTTATTTTAACCCAACATTGCAACTAAAAATATTAAAAGTTTTTAATAGCAGTTTACAACCAAATGGGTATTTAATTATTGGGGTGAAAGAATTTTTAGGAAATTTATATAATGTTAACGACTTTTCCCTTGTTAATCCAAGCGAAAGTATTTATAAAAAGAAATAAGAATGTACAAGGCAATAGTGATAGGTGGTTCAGCAGGAAGTTTCCAGGTCGTTACCCGGATACTTAGCAGCTTTTCACCAAACTTCAACATGCCTGTCTTTCTTAGCTTACATAGGTTAAAACATGTAAGGTCTGGTTTTCTTGAAGCATTAACAATGAAATCGAAAATACCCATTATTGAACCAAACGACAAGGAACAAATAAAACCAGGGAAAGCATATCTTGCCCCGGCAAATTATCATATGTATATTGAACTCGGAAACCGAATTGCTCTTTCGACTGAAGAACCTGTTCATCATTCACGGCCTTCTATCGATTTGTCATTTATAACGGCTTCGAATGTATATCGCGAAAAATTAATCGGCATTATTCTTTCGGGAGCAAATCATGATGGGGCTTATGGTCTGAAAAAAGTGCAAGAAAATGGAGGATTGACTATCGTTCAGAATCCCAAAGATTGCCAGGTTACTACTATGACTGAAGCTGCCATTAGCCTTGCAAAAATTGATCATGTTTTTTCTATCGACCAAATGGCCGATTTTATTTCAAAACTTAAATAAAAAATTATGCAATGGTTTAAAAATAAGATACTAGTTTATTCAATTATATACTTTTTTTATCTGGTATTTGTTTTCGTTGCTTTCGGAATGTGGTATAATCAAATTCTGGCAAACTCCTTGCAAGGTAACTGGCAAGTTGCTTTCCCGTTTATAATATCGGTGGTTCTGTCTTCTTTTTTATATTTGAGTCTAGTTCGTTCTGCTGCTTCAACTATTCAAATTGAAAAGGAGGATAAGGCATCTATTGTTTCTGAAGTAAATGAACTTGAAGATGTATACGAAGATAAATCCTTTGAAGAATTTAATAAAGAACAATTTATTGCTGCAATTATTCCTGGCGAAAGCACAGCATTGGTTGAGTATTGCGAAGGGTTATTAAAAAACCTTGCTACACAGCTCGAAATTGTACAAGGCATATTTTATTTGAAAGCGAAAGAAGAAAATACATACGATGCTGTGGCTAGTTACGCTTATTATAAAAATCAAACTCCGCCGGGTTTCGTTATAGGTGAGTCGCTAAACGGACAGGCACTTAAGGACAAACGAATTCTTATTGTTCAAAATATTCCGGAAGACTACATTTCCGTTGTATCGGGGTTAGGCAAAAGTAATCCAAAGTGTATTGTAATGCTTCCAATTGTATACAATAATGCCCCTGTTGGGCTAATTGAATTTGCGAGTTTTAAAGCTTTGGATTCAGTTTATGAATCTGCATTTAAGGAATTAAGTGGTGTAATTGGCGAAAATATTACTAAATTAACGAAATAAATATGCCGGTAAAAGTGTCCGACTTGCTTCAAAAATCTAAAACGCAGATAATTCTGGCTGGTATCATTTTAAGTGGTACTATACCTGTAATTGCCTGGATTTTAGAATTTCTCTCCAGTAATGTTGCTTTTGGTCTAACAGGATTAGGAATCATTCATCTGCAAAGTCCTTCATTATTTCTTATCGACCTGGTCCCATTTGCAGTTGGCTTATTTATATATTATTTTATTAGTTGGAACGAAAACGTCAGCCAAAAGAACAAAGAAAGTATTCAGGAACGCGACCATATTATTGCTCGCAATGCTGAATTTGCTAAACATATTGGAGCTGGCGATTATACTACTCCTTTTGAAGTAGCTGATGAAGACGCTCTTGGAAAGTCGCTATTACTTATGCGTGACAACTTATTACTCAATACGCGTAAGGAATCGGAGCAAAGTTGGATTGCAGCTGGGAAGGAACAAATTTCGACTATCCTTCGAAACTATAATAAAATAGACAAATTATCTTACGAGGTTATTGTTAGCCTTATCAAGTATTCAAATGCTGTGCAAGGCGCGCTTTATTTGTACAACGAAGAAAAGGAAGTTCTATCGAATGTTGCAACCTATGCATTTAACCGGAAAAAATATATATCTCAGGAATTTAATATTGGGCAAGGATTAATTGGTCAATGTGCCTACGAAATGGATATTATTTATCGTACGGAGGTTCCTGACGATTATGTTACGATTACTTCTGGTATTATTGGCGACAAAAAACCTAAAAGTATTTTAATTCTTCCGCTTATTTCTGACGAAAAATTATTGGGGGTTATGGAATTTGCCTTTTTATTGGAGGAAATTCCTGAAATAACCATCCAGTTTCTTAAAGAACTTGGCGAAATTATTGCACGTACCATCTTTAATTTACTCATAAACCAAAAGACTGAAAAGCTTCTTGAGGAATCCCGGCAAATGACCCAGGAACTTCAGGAAAACGAAGAGCAGCTTCGGCAAAGCGCTGAAGAAATGCGGGCTACCCAGGAAGAACTGCAACGATCGAATGAAAAACTTGGTACTCAAATACACGAAGTTGAAAATGCTCAAAAGCGGCTACATTCTTTGCTGGAGAATGCTTCTGAGATTATTTATATTTACGACGAAAACATTGAACTTAAATACATTTCACCTTCGGTAATAAGCATATTAGGATTTGCTCCTGAAGAAATGATGAAAGGGAAGGATTTGGACCGCCTTACTCGTAAGGGAGAATCCGAAATGAAGAATATGTTTAATCAACTTATTCAAAATCCTGAAGAATCCTTTACTATTCAATATACTTACATGAAAAAGGATGGTCAGAAGGTATTTCTCGAAACTACCGGGAGAAACTTGTTGAACGACCAGGCTATTCATGGAATTATATTGAACACTCAGGATATTACAGAGCGTAAGCGTGCTGAAAAAGAGGAGCGCATGAAAAGTAAAATGCAAGCTCTTTCTGAAAATTCGCTCGACTTAATTATGCGGCTAAGTACTCATGGAATGTTTTTTTATTCGAATCCAATTGTTGAAGACTATATTGGTATAAAAAATACGGAATTACTCAACAAAAGCATCAATGATATTGTAATTCCCGATTCTTTGAAAGAATATTTCACCGGAATTTTGGTTGAAATTAAAAAAGCTCCGAGTAAAAAGAATAGTACTATTACAATACCAATGCATCTTGGAGAAAAGGTGACAGAGCGAATTATCAGTTTTGATGCTATTCCTGAATTCAACGAGAACGAGTTAGAAACTGTACTTTTTGTAGGGCACGATATTACCGAAGCTAAACGCATTGAGTTAGAAATCCAGGATAAAAATCGTAAGATTGAAGATAGTATAAATTACGCACAGCGCATTCAATCTGCTATTCTCCCCGATACCCGGTATATTCGCGAATATCTCCCCGAATCATTTATTCTCTATAAACCACGTGATGTGGTTAGTGGAGATTTTCCGTGGTTTTTCCGCCGTGACGATGTGCTGTATATTGCTGCAGTCGATTGTACGGGGCATGGTGTTCCAGGTGCATTGCTCTCGTTTATAGGCTATTTTATTTTGAATAACATAGTTGACCACGATAGAGACTATACCGCTTCCGAAGTATGCGACCTGCTGCATAATGGTGTTAGGACCACGCTTAAGCAAAACCGCGACGATGCTCAAGGACGCGATGGTATGGATATAGCCATTTGCAGAATCAATCTGAAGAAAAAGGAGCTTATGTATTGTGGAGCGCATAGGCCATTATATTTCTTACGGGGCGTTGAGCTTACCGAATATAAAGGAGATAGAAAAGCAATCGGAGGTATTCCTTTGGGAAATAAGCCGGAAAATAATTTTACAAATTATGTTATTCCTTTTGAAAAGGGCGATAAGGTATTTTTCTTTTCGGATGGATTGCCTGATCAATTAGGAGGCCCGAACGATAAAAAGTATTCTCCGGGTCGTATCCGTGAACAAATTGTAAATAACAGTTCATTTTCGATGCAGGAATATTACGAGCAGTTCGATAAAGAATATTGGGAATGGAAAGGGAATAATAAACAAATTGATGATGTACTTTTAATTGGTATTGAATTTTAAAAGCAAACCTAAACTATAATAATATGAATACAGGAGAAAAACGGGACAATGTCAGCTTCCTCGAGTTTGTTTACGATTTTTACAAATCGATGAAAAGGCACGAAATAAGCTTAGTTTATGAAGGGGAAATAACCCATCAGATTACAAAGGCTTTTACGTCACTAACCGAATCGAACATGGCTAAAGAAGAAGAATCAAATATGGTTCAGAAAAAGGTCTTCCATGTTATGGTTGAATGCCTTCAAAACATTAGCAAGCATGCTGATGATTATGGCACAAACGATTATATTTTTTCGGGAAGAGGTATATTCTTAGTTGCTAAAGGCAAAGATGAATATTCTGTAACTACAGGTAATACTGTAGAAAATACTAAAATAGCCGAATTAAAAAGGTTGTTGGAACAAGTTAATAGCCTGGATAAAGATGAGTTGACCGAATTATACAAGAAACAGATAAAGGAAGGACGACTTTCGGATAAGGGTGGGGCAGGTCTCGGATTTATCGATATTAAGCGCAAAACGGGCAGAAACCTCGATTATCATTTTCTTCCCATTAATGAAGAAGCATCGTTCTTTTTATTAACTTCAACAATTTCGAGAAACAATTAAAAAGGTAATATTATGGACGTTATAAAAATTAAAGGTACAGAAGATACCCCATCTGTGACACTTGATGCTGCATCTAATGCGTTCGAAGTTGCCGGTCGCTCATTACCGGAGGATGTTGCTTCATTTTATAGCCCAATATTGGGATGGCTAGACTCATATATTCAAAATCCAAACCCCAAAACAATTTTCAATTTTAAACTGGTTTATTTTAATACAGCTTCTTCAAAATTGATTTTGGATATACTTATGAAGCTTGAAGAATTGGAAAAAAATGGCAAGGAGGTACTAGTGAAATGGCATTATTCCGAAGATGATGAAGATATGAAGGAAGCTGGCGAAGAGTATGCTGATATTGTTGATTTGCCTTTTGAACAAATTAGTTATGCCTAGTTTTCGAAAAGCCATTTAATACTTAATATTTAGATTATGAGTGAGGAAGTTCTAAAAGCCCTAATGCAGCTATTTGCCATCATTGCTAAGCAAGATGAAGGCGTTGAACATAGCGAAAGGGAATTTGTGCAAAATTTTCTCACCCTTCAATTAAATGATGAAGCTGCGAAAGAGTATCTTGCCCTGTTTGATAATTATGCCGGTTTGGATAAAGCGGAAGATGGCGGAGAAGATAACGGCAAAAGAAAGCTTACTTCTGTAAAAGATTCTGTTAGGATTCTCGGAATCTGCAAAAAGATTAACAAAACACTTACCCAGGAACAAAAAGTTGTTGTATTGGTTCGTCTGTTTGAATTGGTAAATGCCGACCGGAAATTTACCGATCAACGAATGGCCATTATCAATACCGTTGCAGAGGTATTTAATTTCTCAAAAGAAGAATTTAAATCTATTGAAGATTTTGTTGTTAAAAATACTCCTGAAGATTTAGACCATTCAGCTATTATGCTTATTAACGATAAAGAACATACCCTCGTTAACTGCAAGCATATCCGTACCGAAAAGTTAAATGGTAATATATTTATTCTTAGAGTTAGCAGCGTCGATCTATACTTTTTAAAGTACACCGGAAACGAAGATTTATTTCTGAATGGTTTAGGGATTAGCAATAAAAGAATTTATCTGTTTGCTACCGGAAGTACAGTAAAATTACCCAAAGGAAAACCCATATACTCCAGTGATGTAGTTTCGCACTACCTGGCAGATATGACTTCCAGTAAAATTTCGTTTCAGGTAAATAGTCTCGAATATCGTTTTCCTAATGGGAATATAGGTCTTAGAGACATTTCGTTTTCAGAGGGACATGGGAAGCTTATTGGTATTATGGGTGCCAGTGGAGCTGGAAAAACCACCTTGCTCAACGTGCTTTGTGGAACCGAAAAACCTTATGCTGGCTCTGTTGAAATTAACGGTTACAACCTCCACACCCAGAAAGATAAAGTCGAAGGTGTTATTGGGCTTATTCCTCAGGACGATTTACTTATAGAAGAGTTAACCGTTTTTGAAAACCTGTATTACAATGCCAAGCTTTGTTTCCGCGATCGATCAGAAGTAGAAATTACGGAAATGGTGCATCGTACACTTTCTAGTCTTGGTTTATTAGAGCGTAAAGATTTGAAAGTAGGTTCACCTCTTAACAAGACAATTAGCGGTGGCCAGCGTAAACGGTTGAATATTGCACTCGAACTTATCAGGGAACCTTCCATTTTATTTGTTGATGAACCAACATCCGGACTTTCATCGCGCGACTCCGAAAATGTAATGGATCTTCTTCGGGAACTAGCCCTTAAAGGGAAACTTATTTTTGTAGTTATCCATCAACCATCCTCCGAAATCTACAAGATGTTCGACAAGATGATTATCCTGGATACTGGTGGATATATGGTTTATTACGGTAATCCGGTGGAAGCGGTAATGTATTTTAAACGAATTGATGCCCAAATAAACAGTGAAGTTGGAGAATGCCCTACCTGCGGAAATGTTAACCCCGAACTTATTTTTAATATTGTTGAAGCAAAAGTAGTTGATGAATTTGGCCGATATACCGCTAAAAGAAAAGTTCCGCCTACTAAATGGGAAGAACATTACCATGAAAATATTAAGCCAGAGAAAGCCCAGGTTATTAATGAAGATCCTCCCAAGTCATTAAATATTCCTAACTGGATTAACCAGTTTGCAATCTATACTGTTCGCGATTTCTTTTCGAAAGTAAGTAACACCCAGTATATTGCACTGAATCTTTTAGAAGCGCCGCTTCTTGGTCTCATGTTGGCCTACATTATTCGCTACATTGCCGAGCCTACTTCCAATATCTATATTTTTCGTGAAAACGAAAATATTCCGATCTATATATTTATGAGTCTCATCGTTGCCCTTTTCTTGGGATTAATGGTGAGTGCCGAAGAAATATTTCGTGATCGTAAAATACTCAAACGGGAGGCTTTTTTAAATCTGAGCCGTTCTAGTTACTTATTATCTAAAGTATCAATTCTTTTTGCTATTTCAGCCATTCAAACTATTTGTTTTGTTCTGATTGCTAATTCCATATTGGGAATTAAGGGAATGTATTTTAGTTATTGGTTTGCATTATTTACTACAGCTGCATTTGCTAATATGCTGGGATTAAATATTTCTGCAACTTTCAATTCGGCTGTAACCATTTATATTATTATACCGCTTTTAATGATACCAATGATGGTATTAAGTGGTGCCATGTTTAGTTTCGATAAGCTTAACCGTACCGTAGGCAGTGTAGATAAAGTTCCTTTGCTTGCTGAAATAATGGTGACAAAATGGTCATACGAAGCGCTTGTTGTGCATCAATTTAAGGATAATGAGTTTGAAAAGCTGTTTTATCCGCTTGAAAAACGCGTTAGCATTGCCGACTTTAAGCAAGTGCACCTTCACATGGAACTCTCCAAACGATTCGATGCATGTCTTGACGAATTGGACAAGAAAGGAAAAATAGCAGAAACATCTCAAAAATTATTGTTAATCAAAAATGAACTGGAAAAAGAGGGGAGGCTTAATCCTCGACTTAAATTTACTGAAGTTGATATGCTGACACCTGAAAAATTTACGCTCGAAACAGCCGGAGCCCTTGGTGAATACCTTGAGAAATTTAAAGAATTTTACTCCAAGATTTTCCAGGATAATAATGATAAGAAAGAGTCAATGGTTGAAAATGCCCTTACTAAGAATTCTGAATTATATAATAAGCTTAAAAACGATTATCATAACGAATCTATTTCTGACCTGGCCCGGAAGGTTTTGGAAAAACGTAAAATTTTAGAGTACGATAACCAGCTGGTTCAACAAATAGATCCCATATATATGGATCCAACTTTTACCTCTGCAGTAAGTATGAGATCACACTTTTTAGCTCCCCGGAAATTTTTTCTAGGAAATTTTTATGATACATTCACTTATAATATGTCTGTTATTTGGTTGTATACTATCTTATTATACATTGCCTTATATTATGATGCTGCATCCAAAATATTTGAATTTATTGGAAAGATTCGTTTCAAATCTGAAAAAGCATAATCTGGTATTTTTAGTTTAATTTGAATTTAGTAAATTTGTTTATAGGCTTTAAAAGAAAAAGTAATAATATAAGAATCGAAAAAATTGTATAACATAAATAAGAAACTATGATTCGAAAACTGGCCTACATTGTATTTGGAATTTTCATTGTATGCGCATGTAAATCGGGGAATGCCGATTACAGTTCACAATTGGGGCTTGATGATTCAAGCGGGGTCGGCGAAATCCAGGTATCTGAGGATGCTATGGCTCAGGTTGTTGAGAATGTATCTTCTCCTGTTGAAATGGCTGCCCTTATAAAGAGTTTGGGCGTACCTTTTTCTCAAAAATATCTTGCTACTACAGACAATTCTGACAGTTACAATACCGGATTCTCCAAAGCTTTTAATTTGGGTATTTTTGGCGCCGATTTAGGGTACCTGAACATGTATAGTAAAACATCTTCCGTTATTGAGTATATTACTGTTATCAAAAAACTCGCTGATGGAATTAACGTTGGCCAATTCTTTGACTTCAGCACTCTGAAACGATTATCGACCAATAACGAAAATATCGATTCGTTAATGTACATTTCTGTTCATAGCTTTAACGTGATGGATAAGTACCTTCAGAAAAATAAACGGTCGAATCTGAGCGCCCTTATGGTTGCTGGTGTTTGGGTCGAAGGGATTTATCTGGCTACTCAGGTTCAAAAGGACAAACCAAACAAAAAACTGGCCGAAAACATTGGAGAGCAAAAAATGATGCTTTCAGAATTGCTTATTATTTTGAATAATTACAAGAAAGACAAGTATATTGCCGACCTTATTGCCGATTTAAACACCATTAAAGCTGAATTCGAACCGATTACTATATCAATTATTAAAGGAGAACCAGAGCAAGTGGTTGAGAACGGACAGTTAACTATAAAACAAAACGAAAAG
>JAIFLU010000225.1 GCA_020048915.1 Bacteroidota bacterium
AGTAGTTATAGGTTTGTCTATTCCTAGTTCATTGGATATCTCTTTTAAACCATCATTCAATTGTTTGGTAATTTTTCTAATCCTGTCCCTGACTTGAGAAGGTTTAATAAAATCCTTCTTTAGGATTGGAAACAGATAGGGAACGCTTCTCCCTTTATACTTCATAATGATATTAGAAATTTCAGTGTTTATTTTAATTGAGTATTCTATACTTGTCTTTGCTCGAATGTACGTTATACGGTTATTTATTATACTACTTTCCTTTAGTTTGGAGATATCAGTGATATTTGCACCATTAGCATAATAAGAGAATAGAAACATATCTTTTGAAAACTCTCTTCTAGGATTAGTTGGGCAGTAACTTTTAATTAACTCCAGTTCAGCATCATTTAAAACCCTGTGCTTTGTTCGGGTAGTCATATTAGTAGCACTAAACCCCTTTGGATTAATTGTATTCTTAAAAGGATAGATATCATAATCTATAAGCTTCTCACCAATTGCACAGTTAAAAATAATTGATGCAGTTCTAAAAATTACAGATTGGGAATTACCCTTCAACCCTTCTTTAACCATTTTTGCTTTTAGGTCCTTAAGTAAATCGATGGTAATATCTTTAAATAAAAGGGTTGGATAGTACTTCTTAAACTTGCTAAGAGTGGCTTTATAGACATTAACATTCCCAAATCTTTCCTGTTCTTTTAACCTGGCAATAATCATTTCTGTATAAGAATAGAAATCCGGGAGTATTATTACTTCCTGGGGTTTTTCTATTTGTTCGAAAAGTAGCCTAAAAGCTTGAAACCCTGTTAGCCTTTCATCTACCATCTTAATAATAGTTTTTTCAGCCAGAAGGATAAATTTCTGAATGACTTCATTTTCCTCCAGGAATTCTTTGGCTAATCTACCATTTTTAAACTGAGAAGGTTTAACCTTGATTCCAAGGTTTAAATAGTTTACTTTTCGGTTTTCAGTGAACCGGATTGCAAGATTTTGCTTTTCTCCTTGTAACTTCTTGGGATTCAATAAAATTTTAACTTCCATAAGGGTAAAACATTAGGTACAACAAATAAGATTTTGTAGTCCGTTTTAATGTTTTAACTACTTGATATACAGTCACTTGGCTTGCATGGCATGCAAGAGGTCATCGGTTCGACCCCGATATTCTCCACCAAATAAATAAAGGGTTTCAGCGATATGTTGAAGCCCTTTTTTGTTCAATCAATTCAATAGTCTCAAATAAACTGGGAAAGTTGAGGGGAAAGCAAATAATCAGTTTAGTATTTTTTTAACAATGAATATTTTTACCTATTTAATCCAATTCTTTTCGGTGACTCGAATCGGTAGTTAATATAAGCCGGGTTAATCATTCAAAGGGAATGTGAATTTAAATGTACTGCCTTTTCCCACTTCGCTTTCTACCCAAATTTTTCCGCCATGTTTTTCAACAAATTCTTTGCAAAGAACTAGCCCCAACCCTGATCCTTTTTCATCTGCCGTGCCAACTGTTGAATGCATTTGTGTAATATTAAACATGTTTTTTACTATTTCCGGCTTAATTCCAATTCCAGTGTCGGAGACCGAAATCAGGATGTTCAATTGAGTCTTTTCCGCAATAATTTCAATCCGACCTCCCGGGTTGGTGAACTTAAGAGCATTCGAAACAAGATTACGTAACACTGTTTTTAGCATATTTATATCGGCAAACACTGTTATTTCCTCTATTGAAATTGTATTTAATAGGATATTCTTTGCACTGGCGTTAGGTTTAAGAATCTCAACAACATCAAAAGCGATATCAGTAAATTTAATTTTTTGTGGTTCGTATGGTAATTTGCCTGATTGGGTCAATGTCCATGTTTATTAAATCTTCAAGTAAATTAAAAGTGTTTCGTGCCGAATGTCTTACAATCTTTATCTGCTCTTCAATTTTATCGATATCATAAATACGGATATTTTCGACCAATAAATCCAGATAACCCAATATTGAGCTAAAAGGACTTCGTAAATCGTGGGCAAGTATTGTTATAAAACGATCTTTGTCTGAATTCAACCCGAGTAACCGGTTAAGTTCTTTGTTGGTGGAGATTAGCTCAGATGCCCGTTTTTCTTTCTCTTCATTTTGAAATGCAAGTTCTTTATTGGCAATAATCAATTCTGCTGCACGCTTCTCTTTCTCCTCGTTTTGGTAAAGCAATTCTTTGTTTGCTATGATTAACTCATCGGCCCGTTTTTCTTTTTCCCTGTTTTGGTATGCCAGTTCCTTATTTGCGATGATTAATTCAGCAGCTCGCTTTTCTTTCTCCTCGTTTTGATAGAGTAGTTCTTTGTTTGCAATTATTAGCTCTTTTGCCCGATTCTCTTTCTCCTCATTCTGATAGGCAAGTTCCTTGTTGGCCATTGTTAACTCATCGGCCCGTTTTTCTTTCTCTCTGTTTTGAAAGGCAAGTTCCTTATTTGCAATGATTAATTCAGCAGCCCGCTTTTCTTTCTCCTCGTTTTGATAGAGCAGTTCTTTATTGGCAATGATTAACTCTTTCGCCCGTTTTTCTTTTTCCTCATTCTGATAGGCAAGTTCTTTGTTTGCCATTATTAACTCATCGGCTCGCTTTTCTTTCTCTCTGTTTTGAAATGCGAGTTCTTTGTTAGCAATGATTAATTCATCTGCTCTTTTTTCTTTCTCCTGGGTTTGAAAGGAAAGTTCTTTATCGGCAATGACTAACTCATCAGCCCTTTTTTCTTTCTCAACCTCTTGATAAGCAAGTTCTTTGTCCGCAATAATTAATTCATCTGCTCTTTTCTCTATCTCTTTGTTTTGAAAATGAGCATTTATATTAATTAATTCATTTTGCTTTTTTAGTTCAGCAATCTGGTCTTCTAATTCCTCATATGTAGGTTTGTTGTGGTTCATCGCAGTCTTTTTTTTGACCAAAACTGATGCCTTTATTTAAAGATCGAAGTTTACCGATTCTGTTGCTTAGAATAAAACCGATAAATAGCCGGCTGCCAAACAAAAAGCAGTTAAGTGTAAGTTAATTCTATTTATCCAAATAATTCTTCATTTTTTGTATTAATTCCATATCGTTTATCGGTTTTGTAATCATAGTATCAAAAGATGATCCGAGTTAAAAATCAATTTGCCGGCAACTCGAAGGCGCTACGGTATGCGCCAATTTCGTTCACATAATCGAGTAGCTTGTCGTAAAACGGATGGCTGCAAATGGTGGAGCTATCGCCAATGATAACGAGTTTCTTCCGGGCGCGGGTCATGGCAACGTTCATCCGGCGGGTATCGGACAAAAAGCCAATTTCTCCTTTTTCGTTCGACCGCACCAGGCTGATGTAAATAATGTCGCGTTCCTGTCCCTGAAAGGAATCTACAGTGTTGATGTTCAAAAGGGCGGAAATATGTTCGGTGATCCTACCCTCTACAACCATGGCATCCCTGAGTTGCGAAACTTGTGCTTTGTAAGGGGAGATTATTCCGATATTCGTCACTTCCCTCAGTTTGTCCATTGCCTCCAGTTCGCTGGTATAGCGGTTGAAATGGCGGATTAATAAATCAGCTTCTTCCTTATTATATGTACTGTACGTGTCTCCATCGACCTGTTCAAAAAAACCACTTCCCGCAGTGTCTATAAATTCTAACGGAAGATCGTCGGGAAACAGTTTCCAGTTGGCCACCCTCGCGTTCGCAACGAGCTGATTTTTATAAAATTGCCGGCTCGAAAATGTCATGATGTTGGTATTCATGCGGTACTGCTCCGTAAGCATTACATCGGCTTTGTTGCGGTCGATTGCTTTTTCGAACAATGTTATGCTGAGGCCTGCTCGAGAGGCATCGACTGATTTTATGGTAGGGGGGAGCTGACAGTGATCGCCGGCAAATATTACCCGGTCAGATTTTATAATGGGGATCCACGATGCTGGTTCGAGGGCTTGTGCAGCCTCGTCGATAAATACGGTGCGGAAGCGTTTCCCTTTGAGGACATAACTGGCGGCCCCAACCAATGTAGAGGCAATTACCGGAGTTTTGGAAATAATATCGTTTGAGATAAAGAACGACAGTTGTTCGGCTTCGTCTTTAAGTTTATCGGCTTCCTCAAAAAGTGACTTTCGCTGTTGCCGTTCTGCGAATCCGTAATGCCTTTTGTATTTATGCGCCAGGTTGCGGAATTCCTCGGCCTTTTTTCGGATAACTTTCAGGTCTTTGTAATAGGGGTGATGGGCAATGCGCGCATCGAGGGTTTTACTTAGCAGCTCCTGTGTAACGCGTGCCGGATTACCAATGCGTAATACTTCCACCTGCTGCTCGCTTAGTTTCTCAACTAAAAGGTCAACCGCCGCGTTGCTCGGGGCGCAAACAAGCACATGTTCTTCCTCTTTGAGTACTTGCAATATAGCGTGTACTAAGGTGGTGGTTTTGCCAGTTCCCGGAGGGCCGTGGATAATGGCCACGTCGGAGGCTTTGTTTACAAGGTTTAAGGCTTTGTTCTGATTTTCGTTTAAAGCCGCTATATTTATAGGATATACAGCCGCAAACAACGCTTCTGTTTCCCCAAGCAACACGTTTTTTATCCGACTGATGCGATCTTCTTTGGTATGGATAAGAAACGAAACGGCGGTTTCCATTTCGCGATATGAGTTCTCGTCAAAAAGGAGCTGTACCCCGATGTGTCCACGGTATATCCAGTCGGGAAGGTCGTCGTTGTTCAGGGTAATAAGCATTTCCTGTTCTTTTACCTGGTTTACCACTCCGTTTACAAAGTCTTCTTTATCGTTATCTGCATTCGAAAACAGGCTGATAAGCTTGCCCGATTGAAAAAGATGAGACTCCAGATGTTCTTTGGGACGCGATACGCGAACCAATAGCCGTTCGCCCGAATCGAAACTTGTTTTTTCGATTTTTACCGGATACCAGCACAAGCCCTGCTTTTTTCGCTCGGCAAGAGAGGTGCCCGTCATTTTTGCTTTATATTGTGATAACTCAGCCTCCTTTTCCTGTTTCAAAAGCGACCGGAGTGTTTTTAATTCTTCCTCAATGTTTCGTTGCGCCATTCCTAAAAAATAATAGCCGCAAAAATAGAGAAAATAAATTGGCTAAAGAGAAGGCACTAAAAATTGAGTGTACGACAAAATTCCCAAATGGGTAATTTCAGTTTTTCAGTTATCAAATGTTTTTTGAAATCCTGAAAGAATTTAATGGCAATAGCCCTGAATGGAATCCGGGGTGAAATACCGATAACGGACAACAACCCTGCAAAGAGTTGAATATCTGAAATGAACAAATTCAACCCTTTGCAGGGTTGTAAAACCGATCTTTCCCGTACCCCCTGAGTGGAACTCAGGGCTATTCATATTCAACCACTTCGTGGTTAATTTTTCAAAAGGGGAATTTTGTCGTACACCCCTAAAATTGAAAGTGTTTTGAGAAAGGTTTGACATTGAAAGTTCAATAGAAAAGCCCACTGGTGATTGAGAGCGAAGTCCTGCTTTTCGGGTCTACCCTTCGACTCCGCTCCGGGTGACATGTTTATTCTCATCGAAAAAGTAAACTGGTCATTCTGAGCGAAGTCGAATGAATGATGAGTGGATGAAAGCACCAAGCCTCAAATTTCCCCTTTGAGCTCCTCCCTTTGAACTTATATTCTCTTCCGATTATCGTCCCGGGTCTAACCTTCGACTCCTCTGGGTGACATGTTTATTCTCATCGAAAAAGTAAACTGGTCATTCTGGGCGAAGTCGAATGAATGATGAGAGGATGAAAGTATCATGCCTCAAATTTTCCCTTTGAGCTTTGAGCTCCTCCCTTTGAACTTATATTCTCTTCCGATTATCGTCCCGGGTCTACCCTTCGACTCCGCACCTGGTGACATGTGCGCTATTAATAGAATTCGAAATTCGCTAAAAAAACCTACCGATCATAAGGATGATAGAAGGTGCATAAAAAACAATTTTTCTGCGCATCTCTGCGAAAGCTTTACGCACCTTTGCGTTATAGTTTTTAGGCTATTACGCGGAGTTACGCTGAGAATTGCAGAGGTTCGCAAAGAAAAAAAGTCTGATTGCTTCTATGCAATAGCATCACACCTTTTATTTACCAATACATCGTAGTTTTCCAATTACACCTTATGCTAATTCAACGACTTTAAATTTGCCAGTGCTTCGGGCACATATTGATGAAGATTTTCCAGAAGGGAGCAGGTTTCCAATTTGTCGCAATCGGCGCAGGTTTTAAACCCGTTTGATTTAACACAATTCCTTATTTCACATTGACTGCAATGTCCAAATTTTACTCCTGCTTCCCTGCAACCGGTGCAATTAATCATTTCGGGTGTGATGCCCTGGGCTTTGTGTTGTACTTTCCATTTTTCGGCTGTTTGGCTGCGCAATTCGTCGTCATCTGAAATGGTGGCAATTCTTGCATCGCAAGTAGCACAATCCAAACCGCAGCATGCAATTAGTTTTTCCATTGATATCTGTTTTTAGTAGGTTAGTATTGGTAAGCTAAAGTATGAAAAAAAATATTGATTATTTTTATTTTCAAATGCATTCAAATTTTCAGGATAAGGGTTGTTATTAAGCAATTTTTTTGATGGTTAGCCGGCGTTGTTCATAAACAAAAAAAAGCTGCCTGTCTAAAAGATTTTAGCAGGCAGCTTTGGGTTACTGATTCGTTTCTTTAATAGTTAAATACTTCTTGCAAGGTTAATTCTTTGTAATCCCCCAGTTTCTTTAGGAGTTTTTCATCGACTGATCCTTTTTTGCCGATTACAAGTAAAGTGTAATTTTTAGATTGTTGTTTTTCAAAGATGCTTTTTAAATCGGTCAGGTTCATTTCTTTCACTTTATCATATACATTTTTTCGATTATCAGTGGTTATCCCTTTATCGATATTGTTTAAATATGTCCAGAAGATATTTGCTTTTGTAATTCGCTCGGTTTCAATCCGATTTAATATTCCATCTTTGGCAAGATCGAACCTTCGTTGGTCTTCTTTCATGGTCGACATAAGCGACAAAAGTGTTGAAGTAGCATCACTTAATTTATCGGATTGGGTAGCAACATAAGCAGAGGTAAAAAACGATTTGTCTTTTTTAGACGGGGTTTGAATCCATGCTCCTGCAGAATAAGCTAGACCGCGGGCTTCCCTGATTTCCTGGAATACAATTGTTCCATAGTATGAATTATACATCTCTGCAAATGGCAATAACTCAGGAGTAAATAAACTGTTTTTATCTACCCATAAAAAATTAACCTGAACCATGTCGTAATCAATAAAACAGATTTGTTTTGAATTAAAATTGGCTTCAGGATATTGAGTAGGTAAAGTATATTCCTTAGCTTGCCCGGGAAGTGGGTGTTGTTTCAAAATAATTGTTTCGGCAGAATTCATGTCAGATTTTCCGTAATACAGAATCCGGTGTTTGTATGTTCCGAGTTCTTTAACCAGGTTGGTTAAATCGCTGGGATTAAGAGCTTGCATTTCCTTTTCCTGCAAAATATCGGTAAAAGCAGAATTTTTACCATATTTCCCATAATTATTTAGTGCAACATGGAGAATATAGTCTTTATTCATTTTATTGTTGGAGCGTTCTTTTAAAACGCCTTCAATATATTTCTTATAAGTGCCGGTGTCCGCTTTTGCATGGGTAAGTAAATGTTCAAGCAAACCGGTTGCCTGCTCCAACGATTTGTCGAGGCCGGTCAAGGTTACATAACTGCGGTCATCGCTGGTAAAAACGTTGAAACGTACACCCAGTTTGTAAAATTCTTGTTGAATTTGTGCAGGAGAGTATTTGTCCGTTCCAACAAATGGCAGGTAACGCACAGCGAGTGCTAATTTTTTATCATTCGATTTACCCATGTCGATCACATAGTTTAATTCGAAAAGGTCGTTGGTGGTATTGGGGAGGTAAAAGAGGTCGATACCTGGCTTTAACTCTTTTTTGCTCATTTCTTTTTCGAAATCGACAAATACAGGCTGAATACGGTTGGGCTTGTTCTTTGCAAGTTCGGTGTAGAATTCTGATTGGTCATTTCTGTTTATATTTATGGGCGTAATTTTTGGCTTGGGAACTTTCACCATTTTATTGTCCACCCCTTTGCGTTTGTATACAACCACATAGTTGTTTGCATAGTTATCGTTGGCAAATTTCACCAGCTCCGCCTTGGTAATCTTATCGAGATCTTCGAGAAACTTTACTTGTCCCAGCCAGTCTTCATGATTTTGGAAAGCATTGTTTATTGTGTATGCCCGGTTTTGATATTCTTCCTGATTGCGCATTTCTTGTAAGCGCATATCGTTAATTACCGCTTTAAGAAGCCAATCTTCAAACTCTCCTTTTTTAACTTTTTCAATTTCGCCTAACAATAGATCTTTTACAGTTTCAAGAGTTTGCCCTTCACGCGGATTCCCCCAGAATGTATGCATGCCATAGTCGACAAAAAATTGCGGGTACGAACCACCTCTCAGGATTTTTTGCTGTTGAACGAGATTTAAGTCGATTAACCCTGCAACCGAATTATTCAGGATCATATCTATTAGTGTAACATATTTTTTATCGGCGGTACTATCGCCGTTGAAACGGAAAGCCAGATTAAGCGATTCGGCATCTGGTCCGAAAACTTCTTTTGTTACAGGGCTTTTAATAGGCTCTTCTTTTGGTTGTAAAATGGCTGCGAACGGTTTGGTTTTAAACTGGCCAAATGTTTTGTCGATCATTTGAATGGTTTTATCCATATCGAGATCGCCACTCATAATAACTGCCATATTATTTGGTACATAATATGTGTCGAAAAATTTTTGAATATTTACCATTGAAGGGTTTTTCAGGTGCTCTCCAAGTCCTAGTATGCTGCGGCCAAGTGGATGATTAGGAAATAGACCATTCATCAGAGCAACATTCATTTTGTAACGATCCTGATCCTGAGCCATGTTATATTCTTCATAAACTGTTTCCAGTTCGGTATGAAAAAGCCTGAGCGCTATGTTACTAAACCTGTCCTGCTGAACTTTAAGCCAGCGGTCAATTTCGTTCGATGGGATATCTTCGATATAGGAAGTTCCCTGATAACTTGTGAAAGCATTCGTGCCCTGCCCTCCTATTAGCTGCATAAGTTTATCGTATTCATTTGGAATGGCATAAGCCGATGCCAGAGTTGATAAGCTGTCGATGCTATTGAAAATTTTCATCTTTCCGATAGAATCGCTTATCGTCAAACGTTTTTCAAATAAATCGGAAATTTGAGTAAGCAGTATATTCTCCTTTTCCCAATTCGTGGTGCCAAATTTATTGGTGCCTTTAAACATCATATGCTCGAAATAGTGCGCCAATCCAGTAGTTTGAATAGGATCTGCCAATGAGCCGGCTTTCACGGAAATTAAAGTTTGAATACGGGGTGCATCTTTATTAACCGTTAGGTATACTTTGAGGCCGTTTTTAAGAGTGTAGATACGCACTCCCATAGGGTCATTGGTTACACTAGTGTAATGGTAACCGTTTGGATCGGTAGATTCTTTGGTTTGGTAGGTTGTTTTACTGCAACTATTGATAAGAAATGCAATAATCAGGATGAATGCAAGCGGTGATACTCTTTTCATAATTTTCGATTTTAGTTGGTAAGTAAAGACAGAATTAGATTGGTTAACTGATAGTATTTAAGAATTATAAGATATATTCCTGGGTTAGCAGTAATTTAAATCGATTGGTATTTCAGAATTATTCGAAATGATTTTTTTGGTTAACTGCTATTCAGCAATTAGGGTCTCCCCAAAAAGTTGGCTTTCGCACAAAAGGGTTTTTATTTCCCGTTCAGCAAATAAAAATAGGTTGTTTTTGTAACAAATGCAATGGGAGATTCGGGATTTTGGTGTATGAACCTGAGATATACAACATTTATTAAAAGGGTTCGAAATTATTGATATTTATTAGGGCGAAGTCAAAGGCAATTACCCTGCGGTTCGACTTATTGACTTTGGTTAGCGGGGAACGATGAAGTTGTAATCTTCGACGAGCAGTTCGATCTGTATACTATGGTTAGCTGGTATGCTTCGATGAATAGATACTCCTTACAATCTGTGACTATTGGAAGTATTGGTGCACGGACAGCATGTCCGAGCCAGCCTTGGGGAATGCTAATGCTCTTTTTTAATTTTCTTATGCCGTTTTTCCTTTATGCGATACTCATCTGATTCTGGAATAATAGTGATTCCAATAAGGTTTGTTACACGACATAGTAAACCAATTTCAGCGTTCGAGAATTGGGGAAATGTCCTGTAATCCAAATAATTCATTGCATGAGCACTTGTTCCACCAGGCAAAGTGGCCCTGATCGGGTACAGATCAAACTTATAAATGCTGTCTTCTTGGATTTTTTTACCTCTTAGTGCAATTCCTTTTTCAGAGAATATAGTATACCTTAAATCGTCTTTTCTAAGAAAAATCAAATAGTATTTATCTGCTTCAAAAATTTTATGGATCTTGAAATTTCCGGACACTTGGTTTTGACAAAAAACTAAAAGATTTGTGGTTAAAAGAAAAAATGTCAATATAGTCTTCATATTGTTATAGATATACTTGAAAAACAAATCTGCAGTTTGTCGTAGCATCTGCTACGACACAATATAAATATAGTATTTGCTATTTATTATAATCCTTTAGTAACATAGCTTTACGGTCTTATGGCCTTTCGTTATGGTAGCGAATGCTACCCGAATATACCCACGTTGCAGATAAGCCACTAAACGGTGCACGGACAGCATGTCCGCGCCAGCTAGGTTATTGTTTATTAATAACTGCTGTAATAATCGCTAAAATCAATCCTGAAATTATTAAAAACAAATAAAGAGGATTCGCTTTACTTTCATCTTTTCGTAAAATTCTCCACTTTTCATCTTCACCATATAAGTCAGAAAGATGAAGACCATTTCTTTTCAAGAATCTTCTTTGTCGTATTATGTAAAGTATTATTACTAAAAAAGCGGGAGCTAAAAAAATAACACCTGATAAATTTGCCGAAAAATACATGTTATTATTTATTTTATAGTTACTGTTCCACCATTGTTAATTACTTGAATTATTAATTGTTGTACCTGATTTCTCCGATTAATCTAGCGAATGCTACCAAAGATAGAACGACGTAACATATGTTACGCCGAACGGCTGTGAGTTACAAACTAAGCTTAACGGGGCAATATGTCCGCGCTAGCTAGGTTATTGTTTATTAATAACTGCTGTAATAATCGCTAGAATCAATCCTAAAATTATTAAAAACCAATAAAGAGGCTCCGCTTTACTTGCCTCTTTTCGCACAATTCTCCACTTTTCATCTTCACCATATAGGTCAGAAAGATGAAGACCATTTCTTTTTAATATTCTTCTTTGTCGTATTATGTCAAGTATTATAACTAAAATAAAAGGAGCTAGAAAAATAACACCTGATAAATTTGCCGAAAAATGCATGTTATTATTTATTTTATAGTTACTGTTCCGCCATTGTTAATTATTTGAATTATTAATTGTTATACTTGATTATCCAGTTATGTGAAGCATTCTCTTCGCCTCAATATTTTCATAGCATTTACTATTACATGTTTTTAACACATTTTATAGCACCTGTAAAGGTAGCGGATTCTGCCAGAAATAATTAAGATAAATTATAAACAGAAAAGGCCTTGAAATCGGCCAAACTGATAATTGAAAGTCAATGATTTGCCATATTTCGACTCCGCTCAATATGCAAATCATTGACTTTTGAGGCAATTAAAGATTTATTTTACAAGTTGTTCATTCTATTTCTTCAAACTTCCGCTATCTAACAACACTAGCATACTTCTGGAAGGTACTGTAGTTTTTCCTTTTTGTGTTTTCTCAAAGCCTTTAGCGGTTATTCCTTTTTCGTTGATTTCATTTCCATTGGCTACAATTCTCCAGGTTCCTTCGGGGATGTTAACTTCTGTGTCTGTGGCATCTCCATTGAAAAATACAAGTATGTCTTTCCAGGTATCGCCGTTTGCGTTATTGGATAGTTTATAACCGATCATAAGCGGTTTCGGTATATCGAAAAAGCTGAGGTTTTGAGAAATCATACTTGCGGTAGGCATTCGAAAAGCTGGATGGTTTTTACGTAAGGCAATCATCTGTTTATAATAGGTATAAACTTCCTTATAAGTGGTTTTGCGGGTCCAGTCCAGGTTATTGATGCTGTCGGGGGCGTTATATGAGTTTTCGTTCAGCTGTTTTGTACGGGCAATTTCTTCTCCCGATAGAAGGAACGGCACTCCCTGGGATGTCAATACAATAGCATTCGCCAGTTTCAATATTTTAATTTTTTCGGGTTCCTTTAAATCGGGGCACGATAACTGAATTTTGTCCCACAAACAGGGGTTATCGTGGCACGAGGCATAAACAATGGTTTGGGCGGGCTCGTTTACATAGGGAGCATCGGTATAATTTACTTTTTTAAAGTTTACCTGAGGATGTTTGGTTCCGCCCACAATGCCGAATTTGATACTTTCTTCGAGTTCGTTTTTTCCGCACATAAACCCTGCCTGCTTGCTATTCGACCAATGTCCCCGGATTCCATCGCGCACCTCATCGCTAAAAACGGCAATTCGGTCGAGTTTAACGGCATTCTTTTTCGTAGCGCGCTGTTCTTCGGGTAAAGTTGAATTTCCGGCGGTCCAGCCTTCGCCGTATATAAAAATGGATGGGTCAATTTTATCCAGTTCTTTCCGAATGGTGTTCATGGTTTCAACATCGTGAATCGCCATCAAATCAAAACGAAAGCCATCCACATGGTATTCCGAAGCCCAGTAATTAAGCGATTCAACCATAAACTTCCGCATCATCGGATGGTCGGATGCTGTTTCGTTGCCGCAGGCCGAAGCGTCCGAAAACTTCCCGTCTTTTGTCATTCTGTAATAATATCCGGGGACTAACTGCTCAAAACCATCGGTGGTATTTCCGGTGTGGTTGTAAACTACATCTAGAATTACCCGAATGCCATTGTCGTGCAGCGTCTTTATCATTTGTTTAAATTCGGTAATCCGTACATTGCCATCGTATGGATTGGTAGAGAAAGAGCCTTCGGGTACATTATAATTCTGTGGATCGTATCCCCAATTAAATTTATTGGCAGCGAGTTTTGTCTCGTCTATCGAGTGGAAATCGGTAGGAGGTAAGAGGTGAATATGCGTCACCCCAAGGTCTGCGATGTGGTCAAGACCGGTTTTTTCACCCAAGGGACTTTTAGTTCCTTTTTCGGTGAAGCCTAAATACTTTCCTTTGTTTTTGATTCCGGAAGAAGCATGCATGGATAAGTCGCGTGTATGAACTTCCCAAATGATGATGTCGTTAAAGCTTTTTAGAACGGGTTTTTTGTCGTTTCCCCAATCGTTCGGATTAGTTTCTTTCAGGTTTACAATCATTGCCCTGCGTCCGTTTACGCCTACAGCTTTTGCATAGACATCGGCAACTTCGTTTAGCCATTTGTCGCCAATTTTTACCTGATAAGTGTAATATTTATTTTTCCAGTCTCCTTTGAGTGCATATATCCAGGTGCCGGCGAGATCTTTTTTCATGGAATCGGACAAAATGCACTGTCCATCTATTCCCTGATCATAAATGCGGAGCATTACCACCGATGCGGTAGGAGCCCAAACCCGTAAATCAGTTTTGTCAGGGGAATAAGTGGCTCCCAAATCATTTCCCGAATATGTTGGAAAAATGCTTTCAGAAACCTGAGCTTTAGTGGTAGAGGTAAAACTTATTATCATAAGGATGAATGCGATTCCGTTAACCAGGATACGAACTTTATTATTCATGAGTTCAATAATTTTAAAGATGGCACAATTATGTAAATATGCAAACATGCGTTCTTAATTTTTAGTCAGAGTTAGTCAGGTTATTCAATGATAATTTTTTTTGTGACGATTTCTGCCTTTGTTTTAATCTGAATCATATAAATGCCCGGTGCAAGGTCGTCCGTATTGATTGTATTTACTCCCGAAGGCAGGTTAATGACCTGTTTCCTTTTTTGGCTCGATACCGAATAAACATTCAGGAAAGGTATATCGGAATTACTTTCAATAAAAAGTCTATCGCATGTTGGGTTTGGGTAGATGGATATCTCCGGAGCTGAAATATTTATTTTGGTGGCAGTATTTGTTTTTGTGCTATCGAATTTAAACACTTCTTTATCGGTATACAACCTGAACTCTCCCGGTTGAAGCAGTATAGAATTGTTAACAGCAGAAATCTCATACGTCCGGTCGTTGAAAAATTCATACCAGGTGCCCGTATGCTGAAAGTTAGGGGCGACAAGATCAACTGTTATTCCGAAATTTCCAATAACGGTCACATTTAAATCGGCATCGCTCAAATTAATGCGTTTCATGGCTCCGGCAACCGACATGGTAATGGTACCCTTTGAAAAAACCGGATATTGTTTTCGAAGCTCCAGCATTGCCCGGTAGGTTTTATTCAACCGCAACCTGGCGGTATCGTTGAGGTATTCCCAGTGGGGAGGTTTAATGCCGGTGCGGCCATTCAAGTCAATACTGATATCGTACCCCATTTCGCCAAATTGCCAGATCATTTTTGGGCCGGGAATAGATAGAAAGAAGGCAGAAGCCAATGCAGCCCTGCGGATGGCAATGTTTTTATTCCGGATGTCGTAACTTCCGGAGGTGTTTCCATATGCCAAAGCATTAACCATTACCCGCTCTTCGTCATGACTTTCCATATAGCTTACCAACCCGGGTTGCGCATATCCGCGGGAAGATGCCGATGCCCATGAAAAATCGGACTTGCTGTTGTCATGAAATCCTTTGGCAGCTTCGGTAAAATTGTAATTGCTGTTTCCCCAGATCAGCATGCCCTGGTTGTAGGCGGCCAGCTCTTTTTCCTCTTCGTTTGGTGTAAACGATTCCAAAATAACATAGGCGTTGGGGTTGGTACCCCAAACCACATTCGCCATTCGTTTTAGGATAGCCATGCGCGAAGCATCAAAAGCACTCCCATCTCCGGGGGTATTTGTAAAGCCTTTGGCAAAATCGTACCGGAATCCGTCAATTTTATATTCGGTTAGCCAGTATTTATTTACACTATCTACAAACTGTTTGGTTGCAGCGCTTTCGTGATTGAAATCGTAGCCCCAGCTATACACGGTATTGGGCGAAGTTACATTGAACCAGGGGTTGTTAGCCGCCGGTTTGCTATTTACATTGTCCCAGTACAATCGAACCTGGGGTGACGAACCATTCGAGTGGTTCAGCACAATGTCCTGAATTACGATAATTCCCAATTTGTGGCATTCGTCGATAAATTGTTTGTAATCGTTTTTAGTCCCATAAGCTTTGTCGGGGGCGAAATAGAAATTCGGATTGTACCCCCAGCTGATGTTCCCTTCGAATTCGCTAATAGGCATTAATTCAATGGCATTAATGCCCAATGTTTTTAGATATGGAAGTTTAGCTTTGGCAGCATTAATGGTTCCTTCGGTTGTGAAATCGCGGATGAGCATTTCATAGATTACCAGTTTAGCTTTTTCGGGGACGGTATACGTTAGGTTTTGCCAGGTATAAGGGGTTTGTGCAGTTTGAAGCACCGAAGCCCGCTCGCTGGTTTTATTGGATGGATAGGCTATTAATCCGGGATATATATCAGAAGTAATGTATTTGTCGTCGTAAGGGTCCGATATTTTGTCGGAGTAGGGATCGGCAATCCGAATTGTGCCATCCACCAGGTATTGAAAAATGTATTCTTTATTTGGAACAAGGTTGTTGATGGTGATCCAGAACCGGTCGCCATCCTTTTTCATTTGAAAATTGTTTTGTGGGAGCCAATTGGTAAAGTCGCCAATCACATAAGCGTATTGCTTAAACGGGGCATATAAAACCAGGGTAACCATTTGATTGTCGATATAATTTATACCATGTTTTGCACCGGAGGGCAGGGTAGCTGTTTCCTGAGCAGTTCGGATGCATACAAATGTTGAATCGGATGAAGTTGCTGTCGCTGTGGATCCGGCAATTTTAACCCAATAGTCGCCGGTAGCATCGAACGTAATGGTATCTGAAATGGCAGAAGTATCGGTAAGGGTTTTTATAACCGCATTGTTGACATAAACCGATAAAGCGGCTTTTTGAGTTGCAATAGCCGATACAATTACCTGATCGTTTTTTTCTTTTATCAATGCATCGGTAGGAGATTTTATATCTACCACAAAGGTATTTTCGTACACATCGGCAAAAATGTCTTTTTCTCCGGTATCTTTTCCTTCCTTTTTAGAGTCGGAACTGCGGAATACTAGCGCTATTTTAAGAATTTTATCCGTTGCCGGAACACCATAATAGGTGCGTATATCGGGTGTAATGTTCAGTTCATATATATTTGAAGAGATTTTAGTCAGTTTTGTTTCGGGGGTATTGGTTCCCCAAGCTGTTTTTACATATTTCCAATCGGTGGTTCCGGTGCTTTTGTCGGTAATAACCCCGGTATGGGCATAAACATCGCCTGTATAATCTTTCAAATCTGCCGTTCCCTTGGTTGCATCGAAGGTTATTTTTACGGATTGGTCTTGAAAAAGAATAGCTGGATAAGTAACAATAATCTGAGCCGACAAATAAAAAGGGGATAATAGAAAAACTAAAAATAGGTGAAGTCGGTTCATGTTGTTTGCTATTAAAGAAGGCTTACAAAATTGAAATTAAAAAACAAAGAAGTTGTTCCTTGTATGAGGACAACTTCTTTGTTAACCAAAACACTAAAATGAATTATTGAAGTGTATATGTGCCATTTACTAAGTCTAATGTAATTGTATATGAGCCGGCAGTATCAATTTTAATATTGCCTCCACCCCATGAAAGGCTTCCTGGCGTCCCACCCAGATTAATTGCCCAATCGTGATTAGCCCTAAACTTAAACTCTCCAGCAGTTAAATTTGCCGTTACAGTCCAGGTATTATTTGCATTAGGTACGAGATCAATATCGTTACCCCATCCGCCCGCTGCATCACCAGTTATACTCCATTGTGTCAGGGTATACTTGTAATTAAGTGGAGATGATAAGTCAATCATAACGCTATATGTTCCGGCTTTAGAACATTTAATGTTAGGAGCATTATTGCTGCTTAATTTTCCACTTCCGCCATCTCCATAATTTATATCCCATGCACCATTGGCTCTGAATTTTAATTCATCAGCAGCTAAAGGAATTGTAGCGAACCAACTTTTAAAGCTAGTACTGTAGGTCATTGACTGGTCAGAGTCCCAACCACCAGCTGTAGCTGCCCCAATAACTCCCCAGGTGGTTTTTGTGGCAGTATAGGTCATGTTAGCAAGGTCCAAAGAAAATAAGTAATACCCTGCTGCTGGTACGGAAAGGTTACCTGCATCTCCGGCAGAACTTAATTTTCCGGCAGAAGCACCGAGACCATAGTTAGGTCCATCCCAGTTTTTTTGGCTAACAAATTTAAATCCATTGGTATTTGGCAAATATAAATAGCCTTGTAAAACCGGATTTTCAGCATTATTCATAAATGAATCTTTCGCAGCAGAAGGATTCCAACCTTGAAAATCGCCAGCAGCATATAAAGTGACAATGGATTCAGGAGTAGTAAAGGATACTTCCGGGCCATAAGCAGTTCCAACTGTATTAACGGCATAAGCACGGACGTAATACGTAGTAAGTCCTTTTAATTTTGATAAAGAACTGGTAAATTCTCCTATTCCTGCTCCATCAGAAGTTTTACTGTCATTAACAGTAGGGTTATGTTTTGTGCTATAACATACACCACGGGCAGTAACAGCAGCACCTCCGTCAATTGTTACATTACCGCCTCCTGTAGCAGTAGTTCCTGTTGTTGCTGTAAAGGTGCCGGTCGTAACCGTTGGAAGTACAGGTAAAGTAGTAAAAGTAACTTCTTCGCCATAAATGGTCCCTTTTGGGCCTATCGCATAGGCACGTGCATAATAGGTGGTAGCATAAGCAAGCCCCCCCACTTTAACTGCGAAAGTTGCAGTGGTAACTTTTTTGGTAAAAACAACTTTGTTATTGTCAACTGTAGGATTTGTTTCAGTGTTATAACAAACCCCTTTTTCGGTAAACCCGTCACCTGCAGCAACTACAAAACCAACAATGGTGGCCGAATCCGACATAATGTTTAATTGCTGCGAGGTCGAAAGCTTCGGATCTAATTTAACATCCGATTCCTCCTTAGTACAAGCAGCAAGAAAAAATGCGGCTGTAGCCAGGAAGATTATTATTCTATTTATGGTTATTTTTTTCATAAATAATATGTTATAATATTTTTAATAAATGTATTCAACTAATAAATTTACCTGACACAGATACAATCAATTCACATCCTTGAAATTCTAAAAGTGTAATCATTTATATACTGTGCAAAATTAAAGGATTTAATTATTTTTAATAAAAGTACAAGAGCCTGAACTTCCAGTCGCTGTAAATTGTATTGTATAATTTCCAGCTGCAGTTATATTAACATTACCATTGCTATTTGGTAAGGCTAATGATCCATTTGCAGGTAAGTCTTTATCACTGCCTGGCCCCCAATTTACAGTCCATGCGCTATTCAATCTGAATTTCATAGGGCCTGTTGGTAAATCAATAGTCGTTATCCAATAACCATTCTGTGAATTATATTCCATGATTTTATCAGGATTATTCCCCCAATCTGTAAATGCACCTACAACACCAACGGAGTAGAGTGTTATTTCATAAGTAAGGGCTTTAGTATCAACAACGATTTTGTGCCATCCATCTATTGATGAAGTTAAACTTGTACCATCAACCTTTAATGCACCGCTATTATCTCCATATACAATATTCCCATCAGGATCTTTAATAGTAAATGGTACTGTTTTATCAAGCTTTACAAAACCGGCATATTTACCATCGCCTAATGGAGATTCCACTTTGCCTAGAACTGTAGAATTAGCTATTAAATCCAAACGAGGCAATCCATAAAGTGTTACACTGGCAGTTTTTAAGTCAGATGTGTAAACCATAGGCTCTGCACCTGTACCCGCATCGACAGCCAGAACAGATCTTACCCTAAAATCGAGGGAAGAAACCTGATCGGCAGGAAACTTCTTTAGTAAAATACCATTCAGGTCACTAACCGAAATTTTAATGGCATTATTCTTAATGCCCGAGAATATTTGAACGGGTTCAGCGAAATCAGTTCCTGAGGCACAGGCTTCGAGAAAATAAGTAGCCGAAGCTTGAAATCCCGGATCAACAGCGGTGCCTGTAAAAACAAGCGTATCGGTTCCTTTTGTCCTTTGCAGCGTTAAATCGGCTGGCAAAGTAAGAGTAGGAGCAGCTGGGCTATCTAATATCACGACTTTTGTCTCATCTTTTTCGCAAGAAGAGAAAAGGCCGATCACCCCTAAGAAAATTAGATATATAATTGAATTTTTATTCATGGTTCAAAAGTTTTAATATTAATAACCAGTGTTTTGTTTGATGTTCGGGTTGGCAGACACTTCTGCTCCTGGAATCGGGAAAATATTTAAGTGGCTGGATGTATTTGTGCCACCAAATGTTCCACCTTTCCATGTCCAGTTATAATTGCCGTCGGTGAATTTGCCAAAGCGAACCAGGTCGGTACGTCGTTGACCTTCATAGTAAAATTCACGGCCACGTTCGTCTATTAAAAACTGATCGGTTAACTGAGCCGCTGTAATATTGCCGGTAGCATTTCCATAAGCACGTTCTCTAACTGCGTTCACGTCCAAAACCGCATTGGCATTGTCTCCTAACCGGTGTAAAGCTTCGGCTCTCATTAACAGGGCATCGGCATAACGGAAAATTGGGAAATCGGTACTGGCAAAGGCAGCATTGTAATTGTCTGCCTGACTGCCATCTGCATTTCGGGCAGTAAACTTATAAACTCCAATACCATAATCGCCACTGGCAGAAGCACTAGGAATATCCCAGCTTTTTTTGGTTTTTAAATACACGCGTTTGTCTTTGCATTGCGCAAATACCGAATCGGCAGTAGGAACCGGTACATTGCCATAAGTAGCTAATGTATCTACTAACACATTCACAAATTGTCTCTTGGTTCTGTTTCCATTCCAGTTGGTATTCGATGTCAACCCATGAAATCTTTCGGCTCTGATATAGGTAGCATCGCTGCTCGATTCAATAAGGAAAGTAGTTCCTACGTATCCCTGAGTGTTAACACCGTCTTGTTCTAAGGCGAAAATCATTTCGGGATTTTTATTACCATCATTATCGGCACTGAAGTTTTGTCTGTAATTCGTTGCCAATGAATATTTACCGCTGTTTATTACCTTGTCGGCATAAAGTTTACAGCTATCCCATTTGGCAGTTCCTGTGAATACTTCAGCATTCAGATAAATTCTGGCCAATAACATCCATGCGGCTGCTTTATCAGCTTGTGGGTACGAAAACTTAGGTTCTCCTAATTTATCTTCAATACTCTTTAATTCCGATACTACATAGTTAAATAAATTAGCACGTTGTATTTGCTTTGGATAGAATTTTCCAACGCCGTCAGCATCGGTAGTGAAGGGAGGGTTGGCAAAAAGGTCCATAGCCCATGTGTAAGCTAACGCTCTTAAAAAGCGGGCTTCAGCGTTATATTGAATAACGGCAGGGTCTGTGTTTCCGTTGGTGTACTTTATAAAGTCGTTAGCATAAGTAATACTTAGGCTTAAACGTTGATAAAGTGCGGTAAGGAAAGGGTTATTTGCATTCCAGGTTTGGGTATTTAAATCGGCAATACCCACATCGCCCCAAGCACAAATTGCTTCGTCGGTGGTAATTTCCTGACAGTTCCATAAAGCTCTTATAGTGGTAAAAAAGTTTCCGTCGGAAGCCGTAATATCATCTCCACCATTTGCGCCTTGTCCAGAGATAATGAAACTGGCATAAATTTTACCCAGGGTTTGTTTCATATAAGTAGGATCGTCCCCTAAGTTGCCAGCCAAAATTGTATTGGGGTCTTTGGGTTTAACATCCAAATCTTTCACGCACGATGAAATCGCCAATATTGAAAGAAATATTCCAAATACTATTATTTTCTTATTCATATCTTTTTATTGTTTGAATATTAAAAGGTTAAACTAACACCAACCATAAATGTACGAGGTCTTGGGTAGAAATTATTATCTATACCACCGGATACTTCAGGGTCGAGACCTTTATATTTTGTGATAGTCAGTACATTTTGAACTGTAAAGCTAATGCGTGCGCTTACTTTGTCAAATATGTTTTCGAATCGGTAACCGGTACTTAAGTTGTCTAATTTGAAAAACGAGGCATTTTCAACAAAATAGTCGCTGGTAAATTGACGTTTAACAAATTTCGAATCACTTAAATACGTTGGGAAGTTCTTCCAATATCCAATTTGGTATACCTGGTCGTACGAAGCGCCGGCAGCAACCTGATTATATACATAGTTGCCGATACTTGCGCGGGTAGATCCAGAAATATCGAAATTTTTGTAGTTAAAACGGGCAGAGAAACCTAACAGGTAATCGGGTGCAGGGTTTTTGTAGATGTATTTGTCATCGTTGTTACCATTTACAGTACCACCTTTTCCCGAAAGATCCACATACAAACCTTCGATAGGATCGCCATTTGCGTCGTACACCTGTTTATTAATGAAATAAGAGTAGGCAGGATAACCTACGCGGGTTACCTGTTTTTGTCCGGTAAATGCATCGCCGTAAAGGATACCAATGTATTTTGGATCGTCCGAAATAAGTAATTTGGTAATCTCGTTTTTATTGTAGGTAACATTAAACCCTAAGGTTAACGACATGTCCTGTTTCGAAATAGGGATTAAGTTCAAAGAAAGCTCCATACCCTTATTTTCTAAGCTACCAACGTTTGTTAGCAATGTATTGGAAAAGTTACTTCCGCTAGGAATAGTAACGGTATTCAATAAATTTTCGGTTACACGGTTATATAAATCAAACGAACCGGTAATGCGATCTTTTAAGAAACCAAAATCGAAACCAATATTTTGGGTAGTGGTTTGTTCCCATTTAATATCGGGATCGTAGGCATTTGGACGCAACGTTGGCAGGAATTCCCCTCCAATAGGATAATACGATCCAACGGAAGAAAGAATATATCGTGCCTGAGCAGGATAATCATTTCCTATATCTTGCTGTCCGGTAACGCCCCAGCCCAACCTCAGTTTGAAATCAGAAACAGCATTTACATCGCGTAAGAACGATTCTTCTTTGATTTTCCAGGCAAAAGCGGCCGATGGGAAAAGTCCCCATTGGTTTCCTTCCGCAAAACGGGACGAACCATCGTTGCGAACGGTAAAAGTAAGTAAATACTTGTCAGATAGCGTGTAATTCAAACGGCCAAAGAAAGAAACCAAATAATTTTCGGTGATAAAGGATGATTTATCTTTTTGGAATGCATCGCCGGGTAAGTAATACCCTTGTGTATAGCTATCACCTTCGCGTTGAAAATGTTGCCACGAATAACCTCCGGTTAAATCTACTTTACTGCGGATTTGTGGTAATTCTTTTACATAATTCAAATAGAAATCGAGCAGGTTATTGTAGTTTTTACCGCTATAACTGTTTATTCTTCCTTTATAAGGACTGGTCAAAACCGATGGCGATGAAGGAGGGCGGTTGTTGTGCCCAGAACTTTCGGTATAGTCAGTTGCTAAGTTTAAATTAGCTACAAGACCGGCGATATAAGGAATTTTATAATTCAATTGAATATTTCCGATTCCCCTCATAACATTCGACGTATTGTCAGCCATCATGAGCTGTTCCACCGGATTTGCTGTTCCAAGATTAGCTCCGTAATTGGACCACTGGAAATAGCCATTCGAAAGGCCATTTCCATCTTTTACAACCTGGGTAGGATCCATGTTGATTGCTGAACCTAATGCACCGGCGTCGCCAAAATTATTGTCGGTGTTCATCCCTTTGGCATTAATGGTAACCTTTAAGCTATTTTTAAAGAAAGTAGGTTCAAGACTGATAGAACCTGTCATTCGCTTCATGTCGGTATTTTTCATGATACCATTTTGATCGGTATATCCTAACGATACTCGGTAAGGTAAGGTTTTATAAGCTCCCGATACACTTAAATTGTGATCCTGCGATACGGCCGTGCGAAAAATTTCCTTTTGCCAGTTGGTGTTTGCCTGTCCAAGTTTGTTAAAGCTTTCGGCACCATATAAATCTTTGTGATCGAATGCAATTTGACGAAGTTCATCGCCCGAATAAACATCCATGAATTTAATAGCGCTGGAGATGGAAGTATTTCCATCGTAAGTGATACTCAATTTGCTACCTACTTTACCTTTTTTAGTGGTGATAAGGATTACACCATTGGAAGCTCTTGAACCATAAATTGCGGTAGCAGAGGCATCTTTCAAAATGGTAAAGGTTTCGATGTCGTTTGGATTAATAAACGAAAGGAAGTTAGAGCTGCCATTAACATTATTGTTATCAATGGGAACACCATCAATAATAATCAGCGGGTCGTTAGATGCATTCAGGGATGAACCGCCACGGATACGGATAGTAGCGCCACTTCCGGGAGCTCCACCAGCTGTTGTAATAACAACACCGGCACTTTTACCAACCAATAAATCCTGTGGCGAAGTAATAGCACCTCTATTGAAGTCTTTCGAACTTACTGCAACTACAGAACCTGTTGCATCGGCTTTTTTTACTGTACCATACCCAATTACAACTACTTCCTGTAATTGCTCTATGTTCTGAGTGAGTTTAATATCATAGGAGGCTTGATCGCCAATAATGACTTCTTCGTTCAAATAACCGATAAACGAAAAAACCAGTGTTTTGCCTTGTTCCGTTGAGATAGAATATTCTCCATCCAAATTTGTGGTAGTTCCAATTGTTGTACCCTTAACTAAAATAGATACACCCGGTAACGGTTCTCCATTCTGCAAATCAAAAACCTTACCTGTAACTGTTTTCACTTGCCCAATCGCAAAAGACGAAGCAAAAACCAAAAGTGAAAACAGTAAAACTCTTAAATTAACCTGTTTAATTCTCATCTTGTAGAAAGTTATTAGTTCATAATGATTAAATTAGTGCAACATTTGTGGATAAAAATGCCAGTAGTGTGTTTTGCAATTCGGGAGCAATGATATGTGAATTTTATATTAAAAAATGAGGCAAAAAGCAGTTTTAGTTCCGCAAACGTTTGCGATTTCGTTTGCGTTCAATATGTTATACAACAGGTGCGTACAAGTTCTATTTTAAAGTAAGAGTTTATAAAAAAAATATGTTAGTTTAACCTTTTTTTAATACTTCAACTAGCTAAATGAAATCATCGCAGGTTACCATAAAGGATATTGCTAAGGCACTTGGTGTTTCACCATCTACGGTATCGAGGGCTTTAAAAGGTCATCCGGATATAAGCCTGGAGACGCGCAATATGGTAAATGAATTGGCAACCCGTTTGAAGTATGAGCCGAATGCAATAGCTTTGAGTTTAAAGCAAAGCAGGAGTAATAGTATCGGGGTGATTATTCCCGAAATGGTGCATTACTTTTTTTCGTCAGTATTGAGTGGTATTACCGATGTTGCCTACGATGCTGGATTTACTGTAATTATTTGTCAATCGAACGAAAAGCATGAAAGGGAAGTTGCCAATGTTAAAGCCCTTTATTCTCATAGAGTTGATGGAATATTAATTTCTATTTCGAAAGATTCGGAGACCTTCGATCATCTTAGCTACTTGCTGGAAAATGAAGTTCCCCTAGTCTTTTTCGACCGTTTTGCGCCTGGTATTGCTTGCGATAAAGTTATTGTAGATGATTTTGATGCAGCCTATAAAGCTACCAAACACCTGATTGACCTTGGGCGGAAGCGGATAGCCCATTTTTGCGGCGCCCAAAAACTTATTATTGGTCGCGAGCGGCTCGAAGGGTATAAGAAAGCGCTTAAATCCGAAGGACTGCCAGTTGATGAATCTTTAATTATCCATGCCGAAAATTTCGAAATGGCCCGTGTTGCAGTCGAAAAGCTTATGGAACTGGCGTCACCTCCCGATGGAATTTTTGCAGTAAACGATTTAACAGCAATTGGAGCCATGCTGACATTGCAAAAAAGAGGAATTCAGATCCCGGGCCAAATTGCAATTGTTGGCTTTAGCGATGGCCGTTTTTCGGGTATTGTAGAGCCAAACCTGTCATCGGTCGACCAGCACGGCTATGAAATGGGAACTGCTGCCGCACGATTACTGATAAAACGAATACTGGCCAAAGATCCGTTCTATCCACCCGAAACAGTAATTCTTCAATCGTCATTAATAATAAGGGGCTCCTCTGACCCGAAATTCTAGATTTTCTGATTCTCAGCGCAAACGATTTAAATCAGATAAAGCAGGCTATATTTAATGGTATTTATAACTCCTTAATTTAAAATAGTTTGGTTAGGTCTTGACTTTGTCAGTTTTATAATTTTATATTTGTGCGGATAAAAATTTCAACAACAGTGCTTTTCTTAAAATACCGGTTTTTCTACTGGTTTTTAATTTAGTTTTGCTTTTCAGCAAACTTTTAATCTAATTATTATTATGAAGAAAAAACCCATACTCAGTTTCTGGGGAATCTGGAATATTAGTTTCGGTTTCTTTGGTGTTCAAATAGGTTATTCGCTACAAAATGGGAATGCAAGCCGTATCTTATCTAATTTGGGTTCGAATGTTGAAGATTTAAGCCTTTTTTGGTTAGCAGCACCTTTGGCAGGTTTAATTATTCAACCTATTATCGGCTTGTCGAGTGATAAGATCTGGACACGTTTTGGACGTCGAATCCCTTTCATATTAATAGGTTCAATTTTTGCTGCGGCATCCATGTTTTTAATGCCTAACTCTGGCAACTTTGCTCATATAATGCCTATTCTTGCATTTGGGGCATTTATGCTTTTGATGATGGATGCTTCCTTTAATGTCACTATGCAGCCATTTCGTGCCTTGGTTGGGGATATGGTTGGTGAAGATCAAAGAAATCGAGGTTTTGCTATTCAGAGTTTCTTAATTAGTGCTGGTGCAGTCTTAGGTTCAATGCTCCCGTATATTCTTAAATTATTTGGTGTTTCTGACATTCCTGATATTGGTGAAAAAGTTGCTCCAACAGTTATTTGGTCATTCTATATAGGTGGAGCAATGCTTTTATTATCTGTGTTGGTTACAGCATTCACAACTAAGGAATACCCCCCTGCTGAATACGAGCAATATAATAATGTTACAGAAGAAGAAAAATCTCATAAATCTTTAAAATCAATCATAAAGGATTTACCTCCCGTGATGAAACAATTAGCCTTTGTCCAATTTTTTTCCTGGTTTGCTCTTTTTTTAATGTGGGTTTATACTCATCCTGGAATAGCTCAGCATGTTTGGGGAACAATTCCTGGAGAAGCTAACTCAGCTGATTTCAATACTGCTGGAACATGGTCAGGAGTAATATTTGCAGCATACAGCCTTTTTGCTGCATTGTTTGCACTCGTTTTGGCAAAACTAGCTAATAATTACGGAAGGAAAATAGTTTATATGGTTTCCCTGATTTGTGGGGGAATTGGACTTATATCCATGGTTTTTATTCAAAATCAGTATGCATTGTTTTTTTCTATGATTGGTGTTGGCATTGCTTGGGCTGCAATACTGGCAATGCCATATGCCATTCTTTCCAAGGCTCTGCCTGCAAGTAAAATGGGAACATATATGGGTTTGTTTAATGCAACTATTACTATTCCTCAGATTGCAGCAGGATTGTTAGGGGGAGTTATCTTAAAAGCTGTTGGAAGCCACGCAATCCTTATGCTTGGAATTGCTGGTGTTTCTATGGTAATAGGTTCATTGTTTGTTGTTAGAGTTAAAGAAAAAATTTAAATTAAAAGTGATCGTAAATGTTAAAAGCATGCATATTTGATCTCGATGGCGTAATTGTGGATACTGCTAAATACCACTATATTGCCTGGAAAGAGATTGCCCGGGAACTGAATTTCGATTTTACCGAACACGACAATGAACGGCTGAAAGGGGTAAGTCGGATGCGCTCGCTCGATATCCTTCTCGAAATTGGCGGATTGTTACTGAATGAGGAGACAAAAATTTCGCTGGCCGATAAAAAGAATAAAAACTACGTGAGTTATATTGAGAAAATGACTTCCGCCGAAATTTTACCTGGCGTGCCGGCTTTTTTAAAGGAACTGAAAAATAACAGAATAAAAACTGCCATTGGCTCTGCCAGCAAAAATACGCCCCTTATTTTACAACGAATTGGTTTGGCCAATTACTTCGACGAAGTGGTCGATGGGAATAAAGCATCGAAAGCCAAACCCGATCCGGAAGTGTTTCTTTTAGGCGCAAGCGGTCTGGGAGTAAGCCCCGGGAATTGCGTTGTATTTGAAGACGCTGAGGCAGGCATCGAAGCTGCTTTAGCTGCCGGAATGAAATGTGTCGGGGTTGGAAATCCTCAGATATTGTATAAGGCACATATGGTAATTTCCGGATTTGAGGAAATGGATTTCAACCGTTTGAAAACATTTAGCGAGATTTAAACTAATTACTATGAAGAATTATTTAAAGCATAACGAATGGAAGATTGTTGAGGAAGGATTCCATGCGTCTAACAATATGATTTCCGAAAGCTTGTATAGTCTGGGAAATGGTAGAATGGGGCAACGGGGAAACTTTGAAGAGAAATTCACCGGCAAAAGTCTTCAGGGAAGCTATGTAGCTGGTGTATACTATCCCGACAAAACCAAAGTAGGTTGGTGGAAAAACGGATATCCCGAGTATTTCGCCAAGGTACTCAATGCTGCCAACTGGATAGGAATTCACATTCAGGCAGATGACATAGAACTTGACCTTGCCACAGCTAAAGTGAAGAAATTCTATCGGGAACTTAACATGAAGGAAGGTTTCCTTCTGCGTGAGTTTGATGTTATCCTTTCCAATGGAATTGAATTAAACGTTGTTGCCAAGCGGTTTTTAAGTATGAACGATCCTGAAGTGGGAGCTATTCGGTATAAAGTAAAGGCTGTTAACAAGGATTGTAATTTGAAAGTAACCTGCTTTATCGATGCGGATGTTATTAACAAAGACTCTAACTACGACGAGAAATTCTGGGAGGAAGTCCGAAAAGAAGTTCGGAATGGAGAGGGGGTTGTAGTTGCCTCAACTAAAAAGACGAATTTCCATGTCGGCACCGGCATGAAATTCAAAACATTTTTAAATGATAAGGAATTACATAATCCTATTGAATCGTCCGAAAGAGAAAAGTATATCTCTAATAATTTCTCTCAAACTTTGAAAAAGGGAGACGAGCTTACCATAGAAAAATATGGAGCAGTTGTTTCCTCCGAATACCATCCCAAAAAAGATATTCTCAAAAAGACATTTCAGGCTCTAGATAGGGCGGCCATAAAAGGTTTCGATCAACTTTTAAAGGAACATATTACCTATTGGGAGAATAAGTGGGAAACCAGCGATATTATTATTGAAGGCGATGTTGCTGCTCAACAGGGGATTCGTTTTAATATTTTTCAGCTTAACCAAACTTATACCGGTGTGGATGATCGACTCAATATCGGGCCAAAAGGTTTTACAGGCGAGAAATATGGTGGTTCAACATATTGGGATACCGAAGCATATTGTCTTCCTTTTTATCTTGGAACTGCCGAAGGGCCTGTGGCTAAAAATCTTTTATTATACCGTCATAAACAACTGCAAAAAGCAATTGAGAATGGAGAGAAGCTAGGTTTCAAAAACGGCGCCGCTCTTTATCCTATGGTTACCATGAATGGAGAAGAATGCCACAACGAGTGGGAAATAACTTTCGAAGAAATACATAGAAATGGAGCAATAGCTTACGGTATTTTTAATTATATAAATTATACGGGCGACAAGGAATACCTTGCTCCATATGGTTTTGAAGTGCTACTTGGAATTTCGAGGTTTTGGAGTCAGCGCATTAATTTTTCGGAAGAAAAACAGCAATATGTAATGCTGGGGGTTACCGGCCCCAACGAATACGAGAATAACGTAAATAATAACTGGCATACGAGTAACATGGCCGTATGGACATTAACGTATACACTTGAGGTAATTGATTATGTCCGGAAAGAACATCCCTATTTGTTTAAGGAATTAGTTGAAAAATGTAAATTTCACGAAGTAGAAGAAACCGCCCGCTGGAAGGATATTATTGAAAAAATGTATTTTCCATGGGACAAGAAACGTAAAATATTCCTGCAACAAGATGGTTTTCTCGACAAAGAATTAATACCGGTAGATCAGCTACCTGCAAGCGAAAAGCCGATTAATCAGAAATGGTCGTGGGACCGTATTCTTCGTTCATGTTATATAAAACAGGCCGATGTTTTACAAAGTATTTTTTGGTTTGAAGAGAACTTTTCAAAGGAAGAAACAAAGCGTCATTTCGATTTTTATGAGCCAATAACCGTGCACGAATCATCCCTCTCGCCATGTGTTCATGCTATTCTGGCAGCTCGCATAGAAAACTACAAAAAAACGTATGAATTTTATTTGCGGACTGCCAGGCTCGATTTGGACGATATCAATAACGATACCGAAGATGGTTGTCATATAACCAGTATGGCTGGTACCTGGATGGCTTTTGTAATGGGTTTTGGTGGTATGAAAGTTTCAAAAGGAACATTATCCTTTCATCCTATCATACCCGAAAACTGGAAAAGCTATTCATTTAAGATCAACTTCCGAAAAGCTCACCTTGAAATAGTGGTAAACAAGGAAAATGCTGAGTTTATGAACCATTCAACGGAGAAAGTTCATATGGAAGTTTTTGGTAAAAAATATGAATTATTTGGAAACCAGAAGCAGATAATACCAATTTCAAAGAAAGAGACATTTTCAATAAATTAATAGTAAATGTTTCGCAAATGTTGAGGCTGTGTAAAAAGTGGGATAAGGCTTCAACTTCACTCAGCCTGACCGTTGAAAATTAGTTAATTGTCACATTGAGCGGAGTCGAAATGCGATAATTAACTTACTTTTCATACAGACTCAAATTCGAACCGTTTTTACCTTTTGATAATTATGGCTAAAAAAATCAACTTACAAACATAACTTCCAATGAAAAAAATACTAATTGTCATTTTTATTATATGCAGCAGTATCCGAACATTTGCTGTTTCATACTCTGTTACACGCTGCGAACCGTCTTTTTGGTGGGTAGGTATGAAAAATCCTGATGTGCAACTGCTGGTATACGGGTCTTCTATTTCCGATACTAAGCCTTCTGTAGCCTATCCGGGGGTTACTATCACAAACGTAACGTCGACAACTAATCCCAATTATTTGTTTATCACCCTTCAGGTTGCTAGTAATACGGTACCTGGCAAATTCCTTATCTCGTTTTCAAAAGACAAAAAAGTAGTCACCAAATTCGAGTACCAATTATTTGAAAGAGTTTCGGGTTCGGCTCAACGCAAAAGCTATGATGCGTCGGATGTGGTTTATTTAATAATGCCCGACCGTTTTTCGAATGGCGATACTGCCAACGATAGCCATAGCGCTGTTTTTGAGAAAGCAAACCGTGCTGATCCGAATGGTCGCCATGGAGGTGATATTCAGGGTATCATTAACAGGTTAGATTATTTGAAAGATCTTGGTTTTACTGCCATATGGAATACGCCTGTTCAGGAAGACAATATGGATCGCTATTCCTATCACACCTATGCCATTACCGATTATTATAAAATTGATCCACGTTATGGGTCAAATGCTGACTATAAAAGGCTGGGAACTGAATTGCACAATCGTGGGATGAAGCTAATAATGGATGTTGTTACCAACCATTGTGGACTTAATTATTTCTGGATGAAAGATTTGCCTTCGAAAGACTGGGTGCATCAATTTCCTCAGTTTACCCGTTCGAACTATCAAATTTCAACTACCTATGATCCTTATGCAAGCGAATACGATAAAAATCTCAATTATAACGGATGGTTTGATACATCTATGCCCGATTTGAATCAGGATAACCCGTTGCTGCTAACTTTTCTGATTCAAAACACTATTTGGTGGATTGAATATGCCGGATTGGATGGAATTCGTATCGATACCTATCCTTATAATAATCCTTGGAAAGTGGCAGATTGGTCCAGAAGTGTCCGCGCCGAATATCCGAATATGAATATTGTGGGGGAATGCTGGGTACATACTTCACAGGAGCTGGCTTACTGGCAAACCGGTGTTCAGAATTTTGACGGCTACGATTCCGGGCTTCCTGCAGTAATGGATTTTACGATGCACGATGCTTATTTAACTGCATTTACCGAAGAAGATAACTGGAATGGAGGAATGAGAAGGTTTTATAACCATTTTACGCAGGATTATGTTTTCCCGAATCCAAACAACCTGATGATTTTTACCGAAAATCATGATACGCCCCGGTTTAACGAACTGATTAATGGTGATATGCAAAAATTTAAAATGGCATATACTATTCTGTTTACCACCCGTGGTATTCCACAATTTTATTATGGCTCTGAAATAATGATGCGTGGCGAAAAAAATAAGGGAGATGGCGATATTCGAAAGGATTTTCCCGGCGGTTGGTTAAACGATTCTCAAAATGCATTTGTTAAAGAGGGTAGAACTTCGGAACAAACCGAATCGTACGAATTTATAAAGAAACTTCTGAATTGGCGTAAGGCAAATCCTGTTATTGCCACTGGAAAAATGCTGCAATTCATTCCACAGGATAACTGGTATGTATATTTCAGATACAATGTTGAAAAAACTGTAATGGTGGTTGTTAATAATAACCCCCAAACAAGAAAGCTTGATACCAGTCGTTTCAACGAAGTTTTGAAAGGATTTACTTCGGGTTACGAAGTGTTGAGTGGGGTAACTGTTTCAAACCTGGCAACAATTGAAGTTCCTTCCAAATCGGCTATGGTGATTGAATTGAAGAAGTAAATTGGTTTAATATTTTAAGAATGGGATGCTTAAATGTGAATTTTATGCATCCCATTTTGCATTTTAATTGGCTATTGATAAAAAAACGTGTAGGTTTAAGAAAAATAATACAATGAAGCCAACTGTTGAGGAATTGAAGCAGGAGCAGAGTTTTGAGCTGATAAAGACATTGCCATACAATAATATATTGCATTTTTTGACCGAAAACATTATGCCCAATACGAAAACAATGGGCTTTTTCTTTTTTTTTCTGGTTCTATGCGCTATAACGGTATTGGCATTTATTCCCAATCCTAATTTTTCATGGAGCCAGATATTTTGGTACGGTTTGGCAGGGTTTGTATCTTCCTTTACTGTTTTGGTGCCCATTCATGAGCTGTTTCATGCGCTGGCATTTAAAATATTCAAAGCAGGGAAGTTGTATTTTGGATTAGATACCAAACAATTGATGTTTTATGTAACCGTGCACCAGTTTGTATTAAATAAAAAAGAATTTATAGTGATGGCAATCCTGCCTTTTGTGATTGTTACTATTCTTTTGTTAGGAGTGGAATTGTTATTTTCTGGCGCTTTTATATGGTTTTCACTATCGGCGATCTTTTGGCATACTACCATGTGCATTGGCGATTTTGCTATGATCGCTTTTTATGAAAAGAACGACGATTTTGAGATCTTTACTTTTGATGATGCCTACCTAAAAGAAGCTTATTTTTATAAGCGAATCAATTATTGATTGTCTTTTAAATTTATCTGGGAATTCGGCATCAGTCAATATCCCTATCCCGAAACCCCATTAAAAATAATATTGCATCTAACCCTATTGTAGAAATGGAGTGTTGAGCATTCTTTTTTACTATTGGCTTGGCATGATAAGCGATTCCCAGTCCTGCAATATTAATCATTGGCAGGTCGTTCGATCCGTCGCCCACTGCCACGGTTTGTTCGAGATGAATATCTTCCTTAAAAGCAATGTTTCGCAACAATTCAGCTTTCTTCTTGCCATCCACTATTTCTCCCAGGTGATTCCCGGTAAGCTTACCATTTATAATCTCCAGTTGATTGGCGAATATATAATCAATGCCCAGTTTGTTTTGCAGATATTTTCCGAAATAGGTAAATCCACCGGATAATATGGCTGTTTTAAAGCCGTATTTTTTTAGAGTGCGGAAAAGGCGCTCTGTACCTTCCGTCAGTGGCAAATTTTCGGCTATCTCTACCATTACTTTTTCGTCAAGCCCTTTTAAAAGGGCAACCCGTTGTTTAAAACTTTCGGCAAAATTAATCTCACCCCGCATAGCTGCCTCCGTAATTTGGCTAACTTGTTCGCCTACTCCTGCACGGTGGGCAAGCTCATCAATTACCTCGGTTTGTATCAGGGTCGAATCCATATCGAAACAAACCAGACGGCGGGTGCGACGATAAATATTATCTTCCTGAAAAGCGATATCAACGCCCATATTCCTCGATATTTCCAAAAAACCGCTTTTCATGGATGCCACGTCAATCGGATTTCCTCTTACAGAGAATTCCACACAGGCCCGGATGTTGTTTAAATCGTCATCCAGTCTCACCCTTCCTGAAATACGACTAATCTTATCGATGTTAAGTTGCTGGTGATAAATGACTCCCGATATTTCGGAGATATGCACAGCCGAGAGTTTACGACCAATTACCGTTATAATATACCTTTTTTTGCCTTGCTGACTCACCCAATGGTGGTAATCGTCTTCACCAATAGGGGTAAATTTTACTTTTATACCCAGCTCATAGCCTTTAAAGAGCAAGTCTTTTAAAATGGGCGAAGATTCCGATTCGCGCGGCACTTCAAATAATATTCCCAAATCGAGGTTGTCGTGAATAACTGCCTGGCCAATGTCAAGGATATTTACATTGTATGATGCTAAAACTTGTGTTAGCGAGGCCGTCAATCCAGGTTTGTCGGTTCCGTATATATTTAAAAGGATAATTTCGCGCTTATTGTTCATCGTTTTCGCATTAATAATTCCAGAGCAAAAGTAGGGAATAATGGTATATTTATTGTATCCCGAAACAGAACTTCAACAAATACTAAATAACACAAATCCTATGAAAAAACTAATAATTTTTATGGTGCTTGCTGTCGCAATTAATGCCTTTTCATTTAGTCAAACACCTGATTCAACTGCTAATAATTCTAATGAGTTTATGACAATAATTGGAGATGGTAGTTTTACTGCGGTTACATATGTTTATGTAACAGAGTCGAATGGAGAATACAAAATGCTTAAATTTAAAAATAAGCATGGAATTAAGTTAGTTGGTATGCAGTATTTTGGTGATACTTCTGCCGTTCTAAAGGTCATGGAAGGTTATTTAAAGCAAGGCTGGAAGCTCCAGAGCAGCAATAT
>JAIFLU010000061.1 GCA_020048915.1 Bacteroidota bacterium
TTCTTATCAATCAGAAAATTGTATGTATTTCTGTTTAATAATTTCAAATAACGTAACTGAAAATAGTTGATAAATTCAGGCTTTCGATTTTCAAAACTTTTAGCTAGAAATAAAGGCGTATGAAACTTTACTACTAAAGGCAAATTGGGGAATTTATTTTTGATATACAAAGCATCAGCGCCATACTCCGGGCTTTCCATTACATCGAAATGAATTTCTTTATGCCTTGCCTCAAAAACTAACTCAACTTGGTTTTTAAATTTTGTTGTATCGCCGTTTGGAATATATATTTTATTGATTCGCACATTCGAACTATTTACAAAATAGCCATTTTCTTTCAAACTGGCACAAAAAACTTCGGTATAATGCCCTGCTGATTCTAATGCCCTTGACAATTCAAAAACATATGTACCAATACCCCCCGCAGAGATTTCATCATAAGGATATTCAGCCGATACTAAAGCTATTTTCACTTTTTAAAGTATCTAAGAAACTTAATAAAAAAATTCCCAATCCTATATGATTTAGATGTTTTGTAGGCATGTATTATTTGTTGCAAGCTTGCAATTTCAGAATTTTGATTATGTAGTTTTTTACTTAAATTATTATACAACAATTGATGCTCACCAGCACAATCAGCATTTGACAACTTTATATATTCATCAAAAGCATCAAAATTATTATTTAATAATGCAAAATATGCTAAACGGGCAAAGCACCTCCTTTTATGTTCTTGTATTAAAGGCAAATACTCATAGCTAAAATTTTTTTCAAACGCATTTAAGGTTTTAAGGACATATTTCGTTTTTATTTCATTTTCGACACCTTCCCAAATGCCTCCAGAGTGTACACGACGAACCGCCATAACACCACCAAACATTTTAATCTTTCCTTTTGAAGCTGCCAGCATAAACAAACTCCAGTCACCTAATGGCACATTATAAAACCAATCAGGAAAATGCTCAATATATTCTTTGCGCATTACTGACGATACTGTAGGTATAAAATTTTGCTGAATCAAATCATGAATATCATACACGCCTTCATCAGCTCCTAAATATTCTTCTTTATATTTAGTATCAAGCTCGTATTGCATTCTTGCTTTATGGCCGCAAATAGCAAAATCCTCATTTGCCTCCAAAAAATCAACCTGCTTTTGCAGCTTGTTTGGGTCAGTCCAATAATCATCACCTTCGCATATGGCTATGTATTTGCCGCGGGCCATGGCGAAAAGTATATTGGTAAGGGTATTTTGGATTTTGAACTGATTTATTGTTTGATACACACAACGAAACAATTGAGGATATTTGGCTTCGTATTCTCGAACAATATTGGCGGTTTTGTCAGTTGAAGCATCGTCGTGTACCAATATTTCGAATACAAAGTTTGTTTTTTGCATTACAAAACCTTCTAAACATTCTCGTATATAAGGTTCGTGGTTGTAAGTACAACAACAAATACTTACAATAACATTATTTTGATTTCCCATCTCCTAGTCTTTAATTGCATAAGCGCATGGCATCCAACCAAATGAAAATTGTTTCCATTTCACATGAGGCAAAACATCTCTTATTGCTCGCATTTCTCCAGGTGCTAATTCGAAAGAATAATGATCTAAAATTAATATTCCACCAGGAGTAATTCTGTCCCAGAAATGTTTTAAACACTCAGATACTACATCATATAACCCACAATCAAGGAAAACTAATTTGAACTGCAAATGATTATGCTCTTGAAAAAATAAAGGTAAATCCTTCGAAGCGTCGAGATTATGCAGATGAACTATACTGTCCAGGCCTTGAGCCTTAACTATTTGCCTTACTTTTGCCTCAGGAGTACAATAAGAACCCTTTGCTATTACATGCTTTTCTTCGTCAGTTGGCTCAGCACCTTGGCACCAATCAAAACCATGAACGAGTGTCAACGAATTGGGCTCGAAAATTTTTGTTAATTTCGCAAATAATAGCGATCCAAATCCAAGATTTACTCCAACCTCCGCAATATGACCTGCAACATCCAAAGTCATCTTATAGGCTTCGTACAAAGTTATTTCGCGAGCCAACGTTTGATGCCCAACAAATGCAGGAAAATGATGTATCAAGTCTTGTTTACTAATATCCATATCCAAAATAGCCCTTAGCCCTGCTTCGTATTGCGGACGTAGGTTATTATGTTTCAAATATTCAAATTTTGTGAGTGTAGAATCGTGCTGCATGTTATTTGATTTTATTTAAACTTCTAATTCGGCATATCCAAAACCACTTTTCCCAAAGCCATTACCATTATAAAATAACAAATACTTTTCGTTGACTTTTAATATGTTGGGGTAACAAATCATCTCTGAATCCCACCCATAATCTGATGCTTGCATGCCGATAATACTATCGTCGCGGATCCAGTTTACTAAGTCAAGCGAATATGCACTTCCTAGCGAATATGCAGATTCACCCTTTTCCCTATAATTAATTATGTGTCTTTTACTGAAATACATTATAAATTTATCGTCAATTCGAAAAATAGTTGGTTTGGCAAAAGCGTCATTGTTAGATTCTTGTTGTATAACAATTGAACCTGTAGGAGTCCAATCTATACCATTACTTGAATATGCGTATTTAAGCGTATATGACAATTCTGTTAATTCGCTTATTATTTTCCATTCAATTCCAGATGTGTAAATCATATGCCATACACCATTGGAGTTTACCACATCTGCCGAACCAATTAAGTATGGGTCAAACCTCGATATTGGCAAAATTGGTCCATTACTTATTCTTTGAAAGCTTTTTGCCTCATCTCTACTGATTGCAAGACCCATCATACATAGATGTGGACTTGATAAAGTTTTTGAAAAACCACCATAATACATGTAAATATCGTTATTTACTCGGGTTATACATACCGGCAAAACACCATCCTGATCAAATGACCCAATTGTACCCCTGCTTAATATTGGTTTTTCATGTACATGCAAAACATTCTTAGGATTTTTAGATTCTACATCGATGAAATAGACACTTGCAGCCCCATTATTTTGTTCCCTAGCACCAAAAAATATTCTAATTTTATCATCCAACATGAAACAATAAGGAACCTGAGGATTGTATAAACCATATCTCGCTGCATCTAGCTCACTAAATACGAGCCCCTTTTTAATCCACTTCATATTACTTTGTTCCGTTTCTTATAATTTCTTCTGCTTCTCTTTTGATTATCTCATCTAACCATTTAGTCATACTTTTCCCACTATATTTCTGCGCTTCAATTGCCAACTTTTTAGTTTCGACTGAGACTCCTTCCAGTTTTCCATAATAACGTGTATTAAATGTGCCACCCCTAGGACCAGGAATCTCCATGTCGAAATTTCCTTTTGGCTCTTCTATATCAACTGTATAATCGAAAACATAATGAACATTCCCATTTATCCACCGAACACCAACGTTTCTGGCCTCAACTGGTATATGCTTTAAAGGTACCGGATCAGCAAACATTGGATTATTATTTATGCAAATTTTCCCATATTCAGTATCTCTTAACCATTCAGGTACATTTTTTTCGCAGAAAACAACTTTTCCCCCAGGTTTAACAACCCTGGCCATTTCCTTTAGACCTTTGGGTAAGTCAGGGAAGTGTCCAACTCCAGCAAAGCAGTATAAAGCATCAAAAGTATTATCGTTAAACGGAATAGAGCAAGCACTAGCTACAACATGTTCTGTTGGCACTCCAACATTTTTCAATCGTTCAACATTAAATGATAGCATGTCGGGAGAAATATCTAATAACCACAACCCTCCATCTTTATTTAAACGAGAGGCAATAATTTCAGAATCTTTACCTGTTCCGGCAGAAACCTCCAAAACCTTATAATTTGGCTTTAACTCCAACAAATCGATCATCCGGTTTCGGATGTCCGATTCATTTTCATTATACAATTCAAATGTAATGTGTACATTTTCATCGTAGGTTTTTGCTATTTCGGAATAATACTTACGAGCAAATGCAGCTCCCTTAATTTCCTGCTCAGGCGTAATAAAATCGACAACTCCATTCGAAATGAAATACCTTTTACCTGTTTGTCGAGACCTAAGTATACCCGAAATTATTTTATTGTCAATTTCTTCAACTATCTCGTCAATATCCAAATTATCATCAGTTAGAGGGCACTTATATAGCTCTATATTTTTTTTTCTCATATTGCTTTTTTAAAAAGTTCGTACCAAATCAAATCATTCCATTTACCTTCTTTCATAAAGGCTTGATGTTCGTGTGCATATTGTTTAAAATTCAATTTAGCACAAATTTTGGCCGACTCAGCATTTTCGGCGGCATGTGCTACAATAATTTTGTGTAGTTGTATATGCTCAAAACCATATTGCACTATTGCCCTGCAAGCTTCAGTGGCATATCCATTACCTTGTTGCGGAGTTGAAATCCAATAGGAGAGTTCGGCACGGTTGAGCGTCCATGTCCGTATGGTTCGTTTTACATCTATTAGCGAAACCAAGCCAATAATTTTATTTTCAATACAAACGCACCAATGATAGCCCTTATCATTTTGCTGGGCAGTTATAAGGCTTTCAACTACTGCTCTTGTTGTATCAATGATTTTATGTGCCTCCCAGCTTAAAAATCGGGTTAAATCATTGTCTTGCATTAGCACGAAGAGTTCCTCAACATCGTTGGTTGTTGGAGGGCGTAAAATTAGTTTATTTGTCGTTATATTATAATCTACTAGCATAACCTAATCATCTATATCGAGTGGTCTAAAGAGATAGACCACCATTAATTTTTAATACTTCACCATTCACAAAATCATTTTCAATAGCAAACTGAGCAGTTTTTACAACTTCTTCTATTTTCCCAGTTCTACGAAGTGGCGTTTTTTCAATCCATTGTGCCAACATTTTTTCCTCAATGGCTTCGGCAGTTCCGGCGGTATCCATAAAACCGGGAGCAATAGCTACCGAACGAATATCAAACCGCCCCAACTCTTTTGCCCAAACTTTGGTCATGGCTTCAACTGCTGCTTTTGAGGCCGAATAGGCAGTTTGCCCCATGTTTCCCTGTGCTGCTATAGAACTTATATTAATTATTACTCCCTTGCAACGTTTATTAATCATTAGGTCCGCACAACAACGAGTCATATAAAATACCGAACTTTGGTTTACAGCAATTACCTTATCCCACAACTCTAACGAATGTTTGTGATCAGGGCGTTGAAGAATATTAACCAAGGGAGCATTTTTCATAATACCGGCATTGTTAATCAATACTTCAATACCTCCAAGTTGTTCGAATATTTCGGCTGTCACCTTTTCAACCTCATGTGCGTTAGCAACATCGCATACAAAAGTCATCACCTTGGGAGATTCAACTTTCAGTAAATTCAGTGCTTGCGCATTAATATCAAGAGCTATGATTTGTGCACCAAGGTCGGCAAAATGAATAGACATGGCTTTCCCAAAGCCAGAACCGGCTCCTGTAATAATAATGCGTAACCCGTTAACTTCCATGACCTATGAAATATATTTAGTTAATGTTGCACGTATAGCATCGAACGTAATCATCTCGGCGATATCATCGCCTGAAAGACGTACCTGAAATTCATCTTCAATGGAAACAATCAGATCCATGTGCGTAATAGAATCCCATCGGCTGACATCATTCATTGTGAGGTTCTTCTGGGCTTCTTCTGATGAAATTTTAAATGTCTTTACTAATATTTGGTTTACTTTATCCATTGCTAATTTTCCAGTTCTCAAGAATTATTTATGACTAAAATATTAAAGTTGTTATTACCCAATTTAAGGATCCGGGGGTTATTCAAACCCTAAAACAAGTACTCAGTCGGGTAAACTGATCGGAATTTAAACGGTGAGGCTCCGTGTTAGGTTCAACAAGCACTGTTCCTGCGCCAAGGCTTTTGCAAGCAAGGGTACCTGCCCCCAGCATGCACTTCTCACCAATTACTACTTCGTGACCTACCATAGCTCCAAGTCCAACAAAGGAATTGGATCCGATTCTGGTAAGTCCTCCTACCAAGCATCCTCCGGTTAACCAGCAGTTATCCATAATTTGGGCATGATGACCAATCATAGCCCCACCCCAAACAAACACGTTGATCCCAAATTTTGCGCAGGGTTGAATCATGGCTCCATCCATTACTATGGAGTTTTCTCCTATTGTAAAATTACCTGTTACATTAGGACTCACATAATTTGCAAGGCGATAACCCCTTTCTCTAAAATACTCAACCTTAGAAGCACGCAACTGATTCATTCCCTGATAACCTACCGCTACAAAGATATAGGTATCGCTATTCGAATATATCTGATCAAAATTACTCAATGGAACCACCTGCTTACCAAGGAATGTTCCATTGCCTACAAAAATATCGTCAACAACATACCCTACAATCTCAAAATTGCTATCGCGGTTGAAATAATAAGAAATGGCTTCACCAATCTTTCCTGTCCCAAAAATTACCAGTTTGTTCATCCTTCAAATTCATTTTTAAGTTGTAACCTGTCTATCTTCCCATTTTGATTTTTGGGAAGGTGTTCATAAAATTTCACCTCATTCGGCAACATATACGAAGGTACAATTTTTTCAAGATCAGAAATAATCTTGCTTTCATCAACAATACCTGATCTTAGACAGGCAATGATGCGTCCGTTTGTATCATCGGTTTTAATATAAACCACAGCATTTTCCTCAATGTAAGGCAAAGCTCCCAAGGCATTTTCAATTTCCTCAAGTTCAATGCGGTATCCCATTCTTTTGATCTGATTATCCTTGCGACCACAAAAATATAATAAATTTTCGCATGCATCGTATCTTACCAGATCTCCGCTTTTGTAGATTATATCCCTATGTGTAAGTATAAGTGGATTCTGAACAAATACTTCATTGGTTTTAACAGGATTATTAAAATATCCTAACCCTACATTGGGCCCTGTTATACATAGTTCCCCAATTTCGTTATCATCTACCGATACGCCCTGTGCACCAATGATCAAATGGCCAAAGTTTGACGCCATAGGCCCCAAAGGCAATAATTCATCCTTGTCAATATCTTTCTGAGTAACCTTATGGGATGAGCAAATACAAGTACATTCTGTAGGCCCATATACATTCAGAAATGTCACTCTACTCCCCCATAATGTCCAAAGATTGCGTAACTGGTTCTTGGGAAATCCTTCGCCTCCAAAACTTACAATGCGTAAAAATGAAAGGTCTCCTTCGTTAATGGCACGAAGCTTTAGGGCATAAACAAGCATAGAGGGGACACTGAACCAAATGGTTGGATTTAATGGATTCAATAATTCAAACAACTTGCGAGGATTTTTGGTAACATCCTCAGTTACCGGGATCATACAAGCTCCGGTAAATAAAGACGAATAAAAATCAAATACAGAATTATCAAAATGCAAGGGATTGATGTTGGTAAAAACATCATCCTCGGTAATCTGGTAAGTACTTCTGGCCCATCCAATAAAATTTAAAACATTGGCATGAGTAATAACTACCCCTTTAGGAAAACCTGTTGAACCTGAGGTAAACATTAAATAGGCAGGTAAGTTACCGGTTACATTCAATGTTTCATTGGGCAGTTCAACAGAAAACGATGCGATGGTTTCTGAAAATTCACTGGTGCTATAATCTATAATACAGGTATTATCGTATTTAGATTCAATCAGCTTTGCAAAATTTCGTGTATTTGTAAAGAATGTTGCTGGCCTGCTTATATCGATCATTTTATTAATGCGGTCAACCGGACTGTTGGTATCAAGATTTGTATAGGTTACCCCTAATTTTAAACAGGCAATCATGATTGAATAGGCATCGATGCTTTTGTCGTTGAAGATTGCAACCACATTCCCTTTAACAATACATTTGGTGATTAGGAACCTGGCTATTTGGTTCGATTTTTTATGTATTTCTTTATAGGGAATAATAGAACCATCGAGCTTTTTAAACGCTGGTTTTTGACTGTTTTTAATAGCAATTTCATTAAATAACAGTCCCAGATTATAGATATATTGGCTCATTGAATTTGTAAATATTACACTGCTAATTGTACCTAATTATTGTTTAATTGAGTCTCGAGTGGTTCTTACAGAGAGGAAAAAGTGCATACCGCATATAACCGAAGCCCTTTCATTTTTAGTTTATATCAGTGAGTATTGCTCAATAAAATTCACTAGTTGATCCTTTGAATTAAACATCATAAGATCGATGATTGACAACCAGGGAATAAACTCATATGTAAATTGTTTGTATTCGATTGCTTCAGATTTGATAAAATTAAGTTTTATATCCCTGACAGCAAATTCAGCCTGCGAATATAATTCTAATCCTCCAATAGGATTAATATAATGATTGGCCTTCTCCTGCATGCAAATATCTAAAATTTTATCCTGTGCTTTTAAATGGCCATTCTGGTAAATGCCAGAACTTGGCACCATAGTGGTAGGTATTTCCAAATAATTGTTAATACTGGTGAGGCTATTAAAAATATAGGCTGATAGATTTTTTTCGTTGATTTGTATAATTTCCTGCAAAACACGAAAAGCCTCTTTAAAAAAGGGGGCCTTTTTATAGGCCATCTCAATGGTTTTAAGAAGCTTCTCCTGCCATTTTAAATCCTCCGATATAAACGTGTCACAAATTTTTTTGTTCTGGCTGGCATCTTTGAGCGGTATGGTGAAAATGTTATCGGCATTATTCACCAAAATCCGGTTACGGTTTATCCATCCCCGATTGATAAAATTCACATCATCCAATATCACAAATTTATCCACAGAATGGATAAGCTGAAAATACCCAACGTAAGGAAAAAGATAAGGTTGCATGACGGCAATTTTCATCTGACTAATTTTTCGTTAAGGTTAGATGGAATACGCCATGATATTGAAATTTACTCATTACGGTTGGTGCTTAGCAATCATGGCTATTTCATGCTAATCCTTCTGAAAACGAATTATTAACGAAATGATTTCTTCTACAACTTCCAACCCCAAATCAGGATAAATAGGTAAACATAAAACCTGAAGTGCAGCCTTTTCTGCCACAGTAAGATTTCCGGGAGAAGAAGAAGACAATCCCTTGTAAGTAGGAAACTGGCTAATTAATGGGTAAAAGTATCTCCGTGTGAAAATATTCTGTTCCTTCAAAAATTCGTATACCTGATCCCGGTTCTTACCAAAAATTTCTTCGTTAATAAAAATCGGAAAATAGGGATGATTTGCATTTACAACGGGATTAATTTTTGAAAATGTTATTCCATGAACTTGCAAAAGACCTTTACGATAAATACTAGCTATTTCGCCTCTTTTTTGTATCAATCCATCCACATATTTCAATTGTAACAAGCCAAAGGCCGCTTGTACCTCATTCATTTTGGCATTAATACCGGGCGCTACCACTGTGGTTTCGTCGGCAAAACCAAAATTCTTTAAATAATCGATCCGTTTTTTGGTCTTTTCATCGTGGCAAACAATGGCTCCGCCTTCAAACGTATTAAATACTTTGGTAGCATGAAAACTGAGAATAGAAAGGTCGCCAAAACTTACGATAGACTGTCTGTTTAATTTGGCCCCAAAGGTATGGCAGGCATCATAAATAACCTTTAAACCATAGGTATCGGCTATTTTTTGAATTTTGTCAACATTGCAGGGATTACCATATACGTGTACCGGTAAAATAGCAGTAGTTTGGGGTGTAATGGCCGCTTCAATTTTATCTGGGTCAATATTCAAATAATCTGGCTCAATATCCACAAAAACAGGTTTAATTCCATTCCACCATAACGAGTGGGTTGTGGCTACAAAACTATAAGGAGTTGTAATTACTTCACCCGTTATTTTTAAAGCTTGTAATGCTGTTATCAAAGCTAACGTTCCATTCGAAAAAAGTGAAATATATTTAACACCTAAATAGTTACATAGTTCACTTTCAAGTTGCTTATGATATGGGCCTCCATTTGTAAGTTGTTTATTTTCCCAAATCTTTTTTAAATACTCATTAAATTCCTCTAAAGGTGGAAAAAATGGTTGGGTAACTGTGATGGGTTTTGAATTCATTTTAAATTACTTTCAAACTGTTATTCCACATTTCCCATGTTCGTTCTATTTTTAAAACACAATCATTTTTCTTGTAACCTTTTACTACCAGTGCAGGTTGCAAAAAAGCATGGTCTAAGATTGGTTTGTTATCATCGCGATTAAAAAGCACAAATGAACATGGATATGAACCTCCTTCCAGATTCAATTCTTTTACTTTTATGTATATTTTATTTATACCCTTCTTAATTTTTAAAGCGCCCAGATTATCAACATCATTCCTAATATGTACAAGAGTAATGCCCGTTAAAGTAAAAATATGAAATGTAACAAAAACATTATCTAAATCGAGCTCCGAGTTAATTTCATAGCAGAACGATAACGACTTATCGGAATCTACTTCATTATTGTCACTTCCTTCTAATCCCTCAATAAAACACCGCGACTGAATAAGCTTTTTTTCATTCAAAGCCGCTTTATTATTATTTCCCTTTGTATGTAACTTTTCCTGGTTCAAAAGTATTTCATAGTTTTTTATAGCTTGGTTGATATTCGTATCAATAACCTGTTTCCCATAATTTAACAAAACACCCCGTTGGCAAAAATCGAGTAGCGATTGTGTATTATGGGTTACAATAACGATACCTGTACCATTCTCCTGTAAATTTTTTATTTTGTTAAAGCACTTTCCCACAAAAGAAACATCGCCAACGGCTAATATTTCATCAACCAACAAAATATCGGGCTCACAATTAATTGCAATGGCAAAACCCAACCGTACAGTCATTCCACTTGAATAAGTTGCAACAGGGGCTTCCAAAAAATCACCAATTTCTGCAAATTCCACTATGGCATCATAACGGCGTTTGATATCGTTTTTGGTCATGCCCAGGATTGTCCCGTTGAGAAATATATTCTCCCGGCCACTCATATGCGGATGAAAGCCTGCGCCTACAGCAATGAGAGCTCCTATACGGCCATTAATAGTTATTTTGCCTTTATCGGGAGGGAAAATACCATTGATCATACGCAATAAGGTCGATTTCCCGCAACCGTTTTGGCCAATCAAACCTAGGGTTTCACCTCGTTTCAATTCAAAATTTATATCCTGCAACGCCCAAAATTCTCCATTTCGGAGTTGTTCTTGATTTCCTTTAATGCCAACCATGCTTTTGGCCATGTCCAAGGTACCGTATACCAAGCTTTTCCGTAGATTTTTGGTAAACTTTTTATATAACCCTTCTACGTGTAATAAAGTATCGCTCATGTATTATATCATTTTTTCAATAACCCGTTTTTCACTCACATAAAAAAACCGCATGGTAAACGCAAACATAACAAAAGCCAAAGCTATGGCATACCAATAATTTTGGAAATTATTAATATGCCCATACAAAATTAAATCGCGCGGTCCGCAAACCAAGTATGTGAGTGGATTGTAATAAATAATTGTTTGAATTAATGGAACCTTTATTTTGGCTGAATAAATAACCGGTGTTACAAACATTAAAATACTTAGCAAAAAGGTAGCTATTCGCTGAACATCAGTTGTAATAATATTGGCAATAGATATTATAATACCCAAAGAAGCCCCCAATAGAAAAATAGGCAATATCATGATTGGTAACAATACAATTTGCCAATGGGGAGTTACACCAAACAAAAGCATTATCACTATATTCATAACAAGTGTAATACCAAAATTTGTTAAATCCTGCAAACCTTGTTTTACCAAAAGTGCTTCGTGATGAAAATTTACCTGCGAAATAAACCCCTGGGCAACTTGCAGTGTTTGGCTGGTACTGTTAAAAAAGTTCATAAATAAGCCCCAGATAGAAGTACTTAACAATACATAAACCGGATAGGGCAACCCGACATCGCCAGGAGCAAGTACACCGGCAGCATTCATGAGTATCCAGGATACAATGCCCATAATAGGTCCAAAGAACATCCAACCCAAACCTAAGAAGGATTTTTTGTATTGCATAAGCAAATCGCGGCGGTATAACTGGTAAATCAATTCGCGCGATTGGTAAATGTTCCGGGTGATAACCATCAGGGTCATAAAAAAGCCCGTTTTGGTGCGCTGATTGGGTTCGTAAATTATGGTGTTATTCATTTAAAGTCTTATCTGTTAATTAACAATTTTAAAAAAGGGTAATAACAATACGTTAACTAAAACTAGTATTATAGATTTTCATATTCAGGCAAACATATCAAAATTTTTTATCAAACGAGCCGATTTACTTTAAACTCCGTGCCCCTCTGTGCCTTCTTTGTGGTTCTTTGTGTAATTTACAAGTTTAAGCCTTTATGTACATTAACCTACTTACCTTCTTCTTACGACTTGCCACTCCCGATAGTCCCGATAGCTATCGCGGATCGGGACGACTTCCTTTGAGCTTTCAGCTTTCACCTCCGTACTCTTATTAACTACTCTACATGTATTCCCCTTACTTCAACTTCCGGGTCTACCCTTCGACTCCGCTTTGGGTGACATTAACCCCTCTTTGTATTCCTCTTACGACTAATGACTATCTACTTACTACTATATTTACTCCGTGTCCCTCTGTGCCTTCTCCGTGTATCTCTGTGTAATTTGAAGGGTTAGGTCTTTTTATGTGCATTACAACCTTTCCCTGTATTCCTCTTACGAATTCCTTTGAGCTTTCAGCTT
>JAIFLU010000090.1 GCA_020048915.1 Bacteroidota bacterium
CAAAGATTTTTATAGAACTTAATAAAACAACTTTAGTATGGCAAAACAATATGGCTTTTTTGACGATCAACGCAGGGAATATGTAATAAATACTCCTCAGACACCATATCCCTGGATCAATTACCTTGGAAATGAAGATTTCTTCACATTAATTTCCAATACATGCGGAGGGTACAGTTTTTATAAGGATGCACGGTTGCGCCGCCTTACCCGCTATCGATATAACAATGTTCCTGTTGATTTTGGCGGTAAATATTTTTACATTAACGACAACGGAACTGTGTGGAACCCTGGATGGAGGCCTACAAAAACCGAATTAGACAGTTACGAATGTCGTCATGGACTAGGGTATACCATTGTAAAAGGACAAAAAAACGGGATTGAAGCGGAAGTCCTTTTCATGGTTCCGCTTAAAAGCACTTGCGAAGTGCAAAAAGTAAGCCTTAAGAATATTTCTGCTCAACCTAAATCGTTCAAGCTTTTTTCTTTCGTTGAGTGGTGTTTATGGAATGCCTTGGATGACATGACTAACTTTCAGCGTAATTTTTCGACGGGTGAAGTAGAAATAAAAGGGAGTACAATTTATCATAAAACTGAATACAGAGAACGTCGCAATCATTATGCTTTTTATTCCGTAAATCAACCTATTCAGGGATTTGATACAGACCGCGAATCGTTTGTTGGATTATACAATGGCTTTGAGTCTCCTGATGTTGTTATGGAAGGAAAACCCCGCAATACAGTTGCACATGGCTGGTCGCCCATTGCATCGCACTATCTGGAAATAATGCTTCAACCAGGAGAATCTAAAGAATTGGTATTTGTTTTAGGATATGCTGAAAACCCCGAAGACAAAAAATGGGAGTCGAAAAAGGTCATTAATAAAACTCCAGCCGAGGAAATGATTAGCCGCTTTTCGACCTCCGAAAAAGTGAATGCAGCCTTTGAAGAACTAAAGAGTTTTTGGTCAAACCTACTTTCTGTTTATCAGGTAAATACCCCTGAATTAGAAACAAACCGGATGGTTAATATCTGGAACCAATACCAATGCATGGTTACCTTCTGCATGTCGCGTAGCGCCTCATATTTTGAATCGGGAATTGGCCGGGGAATGGGTTTCCGCGATTCGAACCAGGATTTGGTAGGCTTTGTACACCAAATACCTGAAAAAGCGAAAGAACGCATTTTAGATATTGCTGCCACACAATTTGAAGATGGAGGAGCTTACCACCAATATCAGCCGCTTACAAAAAAAGGAAACCACGAAGTAGGCGGGAACTTCAACGACGACCCCCTTTGGCTTATCCTCTCTACTACCCAGTACATTAAGGAAACAGGCGATTTCTCCATCCTGGACGAACAAGTTCCATTTGATAACGATGCCAGCAAAGCAAAATCGTTGCTAGAACATTTAAAAAGGTCATTTGATCATGTTATTCATAACCTGGGACAACATCATTTACCATTAATTGGCCGTGCCGACTGGAATGATTGTTTGAACCTCAATTGCTTTTCGAATAATCCGGACGAATCTTTTCAAACAACACAGCACATTAGTGGAGGTGTTGCCGAATCGGTATTTATTGCCGCCATGTTTATACTATATGGGGAAGAATATGCAAAGCTTTGCGATACCAGAGGTCTTGGTGAAGAGGCCCAACGTGCACGCGGTGAAGTGGAGAAAATGAAAAAAGCTGTAGACAAAGATGGTTGGGATGGAGAATGGTTTATCCGCGCATACGACCATTATGGAAACAAAATTGGAAGTAAAGAATGTGAAGAAGGGAAAATTTTTATTGAATCGAATGGATATTGCGTTATGGCAGGCGTTGGAATAGAAGATGGAAGGGCCGCCAAAGCATTAGACGCTGTAAAAAAATATTTGGATTGCGAATATGGTATTGTACTAAACAACCCCGCATTTACCAAATATCACATCGAAATGGGTGAAATCACTTCATATCCTGAAGGTTACAAAGAAAATGCCGGTATTTTCTGCCATAATAATCCCTGGATTATGATTGGCGAAACCAATGTTGGAAACGGCAACAGGGCATTTGATTATTACAAGAAAATTGCCCCGGCCTACCTCGAAAAAATTAGCGATTTACATAAAACCGAACCGTATGTATACTCGCAAATGATAGCTGGCAAAGATGCCTTCCGTCCCGGAGAAGCAAAAAATTCGTGGTTAACGGGAACAGCTGCCTGGAATTTTTATGCAATAAGTCATTACATATTAGGCATTCAGCCTGACTATGATGGATTAGTCTTAAATCCTTGTATTCCATCTGACTGGAAAGAATTTTCGGTTACAAGGAAATTCAGGGGAGCAACCTATAAAATAACTTTCAATAATCCGAAAGCAGCAATGAAAGGAATTAAAACACTGGTTGTTAATGGTCTTCCTGTTTCAGGGAATAAAATCCCGCTCCAACCAAATAACAGCACGAATACTGTTGAAGTGATAATGGGTTAACAAAATAATATTTTCTTTAAAAACGCAGGCTAAATAATAGTCTGCGTTTTTATTTTCCTTTTTAGGTAATAAATTGAATTATTTTTTTAAAATTTGCGCAAACGATAGTGCAAAATTATAACTACATAATTTTATTTGTATCATGGCAAGGTTCAACAGAATAGAAGTTGCGCTTAAATTAAAAGAAACTGGCATAGTACCTGTTTTTTACCATCCTGATCCTGAAATTGGAAAAAAAGTTTTTCAAGCCTGTTATAACGGTGGATTTAGGGTAATTGAATTTACGAATCGTGGCGACTTTGCCCATGAAGTATTTGCTGAACTTAATAAACATGCGGCCAAAACTATGCCTGATTTAATTTTAGGTGTTGGCTCCATAATTGAAGAAGTAACGGCAGGACTTTATATTCAATTAGGCACCAATTTCGTTGTTTCGCCCATGTTAAATCCTAAACTAGCGCCTGTTTGTAACCGTCGCAAGATTTTATGGATGCCAGGATGCGGATCGGTCGCTGAAATTTCTCAGGCAGAAGAATTAGGGGCGGAAATTGTAAAAATATATCCAGGCTCCCAGGTTGGAGGGCCGAAATTCATTTCAGCCGTTAAAGGCCCAATGCCCTGGAGTAATATGATGCCTACCGGAGGAGTTGAACCCACCGAAGAAAACCTGAAAGCCTGGTTCGATTCCGGAGTGTATTGTGTAGGAATTGGCTCTAACCTAATTACTTCTGAAATAATAAAAACACAAAATTTCCAAAAACTGGAAGAAGATTCAAAAAATCTCCTATCATTGCTTAAGAAAATCAGAAAGACCTAACCTATTAACCTCGACTAACTTCTTATGGAAAATCTAAATGCATTAAATGAAAAGATGACCAAATACAGGTGGACAATTTGTGCGCTCATATTCTTCGCCACAACCATAAACTATTTGGACCGGCAAGTTCTCAGTCTTTTAAAAGACCGCCTCGAAGTACAATTTAACTGGAGCGATTCGGACTATGCAAACATTGTATCTGTATTTCAATTTGTGTATGCTATTTCTATGCTTTTTGCAGGACGGTTTATCGACTGGCTTGGAACTAAATGGGGGTATGCCTGGTCTTTAATAATCTGGTCAATTGGTGCCATGGTTCATGCATTGGCTAAAGGTACCGGAGGCTTTATGATTGCCCGCGGTGTTCTTGGCTTCGGTGAAGCTGGTAACTTTCCGGCAGCAATAAAAGCTACTGCAGAATGGTTTCCTAAAAAAGAGAGGGCTTTGGCGACCGGAATTTTTAATTCCGGAACAAATGTAGGTGCAATTCTTGCTCCTCTAACCGTTCCCTGGATAGCAGACCATCTTGGATGGGAATCGGCATTCCTAATAATCGGGGGTATAGGTTTCTTTTGGCTTATCTTCTGGTTTTGGCTTTACGAAATTCCGGCAGGCAGTAAAAAAGTTTCCAAAGCAGAGTATGACTACATTCATAGTGATGTTGACCAATCACCCGCATCTACTCCCGATAAAACAGAAAAAGTTTCCTGGTTTCAATTATTAAAATATAAACAAACTTGGGCTTTTAGTATAGGTAAATTTATGACGGATGGGGTTTGGTGGTTTTTCCTATTTTGGTTACCTGCTTATTTAAAAGCACAGTATGGAATGACGGGAATGCAAGTTACCCTTCCATTATCGGTATTATATACACTAACATGCATTGGCAGTATCGGCGGGGGATGGTTTCCCATGTATTTTATTAATAAAGGATACGACCCATACACAGGCCGTATGAAAGCCATGTTAACCATTGCATTTATTCCGCTTCTGGTTTTACTTGCCCAACCTTTGGGTGGAATTAGTTATTGGTTACCGGTAATTATCATTGGCATTGGAGCATCGGCACACCAAGCTTGGTCAGCTAATATTTTCACCACTGTTTCAGACATGTTTCCAAAAAAATCAGTGGGCTCTGTAATTGGGATTGGTGGTATGTTTGGCGCATTGGGAGGTATAATAATTAACAAATCGGCTGCCTGGATTTTCGACGGTTATCGCAGTGCAGGAATAGCTTCGTCATGGGTTCAGGCGAAGGCTGCCAATTTAGGGGAATATGTTGAAACAATAAGAGCAATGACTCTCGTGAACAAACACGGCGATGTTATAAATTTAAATACCGTTGAGCTAGGCAGCATCTCAAAAGATGTTATTGAAAAGCTTCAGGCAGTTGATCCCGGGATGTATGAACAATTAAAAGCCCTTCAGTGGCCAATTGTTCAAGCCCAAATGACAACAGCTTATGCTATTGTGTTTGGATTCTGCGCTGTTGCCTATTTAATTGCATGGGTAATTATGAAAAGTCTTGTTCCTAAATTTAAGCCAATTAATGATTTATAGAAACTATCTTCAAAATAATATGACCTTATTCTTATAAAAAAACCTCGTTTCGGCGAGGTTTTTTTTTGCTCAACTTTAAACTCTGAAATTTTTGCCGCATAGCTTAAAAAAAGTAATTCAATGAAAGCTTCAGAAATTAACTCCCAGCTTTCCGTAATTTTTAAGTTAGATATAATGAAGCTGATTATTAGGTATATTGGGAATTCTTTTCCCCAAACGGTCAAATTTGTTTTATCATATGCGTGAGTTTTATATTTTTGTGGATTACTCAGCACAATATCTTAAAGATTATGCAATTATTTATTAAAGTCGTGTTTTTGTTTCTGGTTCTCATTCCTGTTGAAGTTTTCGCTCAACATGAACCCGTACCAATCGTTTTATCGAAAGAAAAAACAATTATTGATGGCAAAACTTATATTCTTCATACCGTAAAACAGGGAGAAACACTCTTTTCAATCTGCAAAGCATACAATATTCCTCAAAAGGATCTGGTTATGGTAAATCCCGATGCGAATGTATCGATCAAGATAGGCCAGGTATTAAGGATTCCTGCAGATCAGGTTAACTTCAAGGTTCCAGACTCTCTGAATTCTAATAATTACACTTTACACATCGTGGAGCCAGGGCAGACTGTTTTCTCAATAGCCCAAAAATATAATATCTCCAAGGAAGAACTTTTTAAACACAATCCTGAAGCTGAAATAAGTGCCCTTCAAACTGGTCAGGTAATAAAAATTCCGAAATTGACCAACTTTGAACCCAAAAAAGAAACTGTTTTGGCAATATCAAGCTATACTGACCATAAAGTAAAAAGAAAAGAAACCCTCTATTCCATATCCCGGCTCTATCAGGTTACAGTTGACGATATTATTGCATCAAACCCCGAACTAAACACTTCCGACATAAAAACCGGACAATACATAAAAATTCCAACTGAAAAGAAACAGGAAATAAAACCAGTTATAGTTAATACGACAAATGATTCTCAAAACATTCAGAATATTATTGTCCCGTTTGGCCCATGTTCTTCGAATGGAACTTATAAAGAACACCGGGTTGCATTTCTCCTGCCGCTTTATCTCGAAGAAAACAAAACACTTATCGATCTTGATTCATTAAATTATGCCGAAAAGAAGAACATTGAGGACCGGCTTATCTTTTCGAAATCTAAAAATATTCTTGAGTTTTACGAAGGTGCTTTAATCGCTTTAGATTCTTTGAAAAATGCCGGTTACTCTTATAAGGTTTATGTTTACGATACTGGCAGAGATTTACAAAAAATCACTTCGATCCTGAATAGGCCGGAACTGAGTTCAATGGATTTATTCATTGGCCCGTTCGATTCTTTGTTACTAGACAAGGCGCTGGCTTTTGCCAGAACCAACAATATCAAAGTTGTTTCTCCCCTATCGCAAAATGTAAACCTGCTAAAAGGAAACCCTCAGTTATTTCAGGTTAATCCTGCGGAAACCTCTAAAATTGACGGAGCTATTCAATATATAGCTACTCTAAAAGACAAAAATATAGTCCTTGTAAAAAGTAACCGGGCTGCCGACAAAGAAATATTTGCCTTATTTGAAGAGAAACTGAATTTTTTAAGAGTGGAAGGCTTCCAGTTTAAAATTCATACCGGAAATAAAGATGGCACCCTCAGCAGTAAATTGGTTACTGATAAAGAAAATATTTTAATCATGCCGTCTACCGAAGAAAATGCGGTATCGGATGTACTCCGGAACATGAATTATATTACCGGGAATTATAAAATCTCTGTTTTTGGCCTTCCAAAATGGACCACATTTTCAAGTACTGAGATTTCGTATTTGCATAACCTGCAATTTGAATATTACACCTCCTTTTTTGTAGACTATTCGAGACCAATAGTGAAAGAGTTTATTTTAAAAGACCGGCAGATGTTTAAAACGGAACCTGAAGCCCAATCATTCGGAAGTCAGGGATATAACTACTGTTTCTTGGGATACGATATTACTTTCTATTTTTTAAGCGCTTTAACCCGGTATGGAAGAGATTTTGAGAATTGCCTGCCGAATCATCAGGTAGATCTTTTACAGTCCGATTTCCACTTTAAACCGATACAAAATGGTGATGGCACCTTAAATCATGTGGTTAATATTGTACGTTACAACAAAGATTTTACTATTGTAAAAGTGCATTGATAGATGTGATTATGAATAAATGGAGCGCTTCGACAACCTCAACGCCCTATTTTTAACCACATCAAAAATTTCAGTCAACAGTTCTGAAATATGAGCTAATTTTTATTTAAGAATTAGCTCGTATATATTTTTCCACATCAAATTTCCGTTTACACCCGTTAAAATTCATGTATCGGATTTTTCCATATATAGGGTGCTTGTTCCAGGCCCTGTCGTGCACCCCGCCTATTGACCAGGCACATCCTGCATAGCCGTTGGGATCCCTGCCATCCAACTGATACTTGTCATTTAGAGATATTGCCGTAAGCAAAGCTACTTCAGGAGAGGGAGTCCACTCCAGAATCTTTTTTGCCCAATACATCCGCAGGTAGCCATGCATTTTACCTTCTTTAACCATCTGAAACTGGGCTGCATTCCACAATGCATCATGTGTTTGCCCATATTCGAATTGCTCCATGCTATAAATATATTCCCGCTCATCGTTTCGATGTTCATCGAGTGATTTCTTTGCCCAATCAGGAAAACCATCAACCGAATCGTAATTAGCATTATGCATACAGAAATTATCGGAAAGCTCCCTTCGGATAATTAATTCTTCGAGAAATGCACGTGTTGAAGGATGATCAGGAAACTCATCCAACACGCTTTGGGCGATTCTCTGAGCCGATAATTGCCCAAAGTGAAGATACGCGGACAAGTTAGACACTCCATTTCCATTGGGATCATTTCTATGGTCTGTATACTTCGCTAAACGGGAATCTTTAAAATCTGTTAATGCTTCTTTGGCTGCTGTTTCGCCAGGAAGGCACCCGCTCACTTCCGGAACACTTCTATCAATCGTAAGATTTGCTAATATCTCCTCCCAGTTATAAGAAATAAATCCAAATTCGCCATGCTGCGTCAGATCTCGAAGGTTTGTGAATTTATTAAGATATGTTGGTAATAGCTTATTTATTTTAGGCCGGATGGTATATGCTCCATACTCCAGTTTGGTTGAAGCCAAAAATGCCGGAACAATATTATGCGCATCGACGGTATAAATGGTGGCATCGGTTTTTGCGAAGACCTCTTTTTTCCAAATGCGCTTGATTCGCAAAGGATCAAAATCTGTTACCAGAAACCGGACATTATAATGCTGAAGAAATATAGGAATTTCAACGCCGGGAGCCCCCTGAAGCAGATAAAACGGAATGTTATTTCCCTTCAGTTTCAATGCCACTTCCTTTATCCCTTTAAGCATAAACCCATATTGCCTGAGTGTGGCATTTAAAAAATCGGGAACCAAACAAAAAGCTACAGCAACCGAAACATTATTTTCCTTTGCAAGTTGACAAGCAAATTCCAGGGCCCAATTGTCTTCTGCCCTCTGGTCGCGGCTCATCCAATAAACAACAGTACCTTTAGAAATGGTTCCCTTTTGAATAAGTACCGCTCTGCTTTTTAAAATCTCGTCCAACCTGAAATTTATAAATTTCTTAAAACCCTTCTCATCCTTTATTTTTTATTTAATTCGGGAGACCAGCCATAGTCAATATATTTCCATGTAAAATCTGCTCCTTTAAAATCCATTTGAAGAAAACCTTCCTGATTTCCATCGTGCGGGCCTTTCCACCAACCACCACAAACGGCTCCACCCGTAATGAAATGAATATTTTTAATATAGTTATCTTCGAGAATATGCAAATGGCCCTGTAAAACCAGCTTTAAATTATGATGGCTAAAAACATCCAGTATTTCGCGTGAATTATTAACTACTAACCCTTCCGTACTTGCGACTAAAGATCCCTGGTTAAATTGCGTAATACTGGTTAAAAGAGGTATATGAGCCACGAGAACCAAAGGCATGGTAGAATCGGTTTTTGCCAGTTCTGATTTTAACCAGGCAAGCTGCTCCTGCCCTACATATCCGATATATCTCCTATCCTTAGTAGCCGTAATACTATTCAATACAATAAATTTCCAGTTTTTATGGGTAAAAGCATAAAATGGCTGTCCCAACTTACTTTCAAACATCTTCACTCCATACAAGCTATCGGTTGTATCAACGCCACTTGTTGGATAAACACCAAATAATTCGTGATTTCCAACAGTATTATAAAGTGGCATTTTCAGCCTCTTTACCTCTTCTTTGTACAAAAAATATAAAGAATCTGCCCGCGATTGTTTTTGAGCGAGAGCATCCATAATTAGGTCGCCACCTGAAATTACCAGGTCGGGCGCTATTTTATTAATGGAATCCATTGCCCTGCGAAATCCTTCTACAGCATTCAATTCGGGTTGCAGATGAATATCGGTCATAAAAACAATGCGAAAGGTCGAATCGTTGGAAACCTTATTATCAGCTTGTTTTTGGGGATTGCATGAAAATAGCAGGGCAAAAGCTAAAAACCCAAATAATTGAACTATCTTTTTCATATTCAAAAAGGAATTTAAATTTCTAACTAAAATACAAAGCAGAATCGATTAATTTTACCCTTTGCAGTTAATTTTATATCAAATACTTTTGAAGAATTTATTAAACCGGTTTGAACAAGGTTAAAATAAACGGGGTAATCCCTTGCTTTGACATGGTTTATTGCAATAATAACACAATGCCGTGAATGTTAAATTTATAAGATCAATAAAATATGGCTTACAAAGAGGAGAAATTTCTGTCGAAAAACTGGATTATTAATTATTCAATGGTATTGTGCGGGGCATTTATATTGGCCTCCAGTTTTGTATTTTTTATCACCCCCTATAAAATTGTACCGGGCGGAGTTTATGGATTAAGCATTATTATCCATTACCTCACAAAAGGAGTTTTTTCTTTTGCCCCGGAAGGCTTGCCTGTAGGAACCATGGGACTCATTCTTGATATTCCGTTGACAATTGTTGGGATGAGGATATTGGGGCACAATTTTGGAATTAAAAACATATTTGGCTTAGTAATGTCGTCGGTGTTTATCGATTCCATAACACTCTACTGGGGCTACAAACCCTTGGTAGAAAACGATGCTTTGCTGTCGAGCATCTTTGGAGGTGTATTATTTGGAGTGGGAATGGGTATAATTTTTAAAGCCAAAGGAGCTACCGGCGGAACCGATACTTTGGCCATGATAATTGCCAAATACACACGAGCACCTTTGGGTCAGCTTTTGATTTACATCGACTCCGTAGTGGTACTTATAGGTCTGATCGCTTTCCGCGACTGGAAAATCCCGCTCTATTCGTGGATTGTGATATTTATTACCGGCAAAGTAATCGATTACATTATGCAAGGAGCGAGTTACGATAAAACAGTATTTATTATTTCGGAAAAATATGAAGAGATTCGTCATAAAATTCTTTACGACATTGAACGGGGAGGCACCATGTTTCGTGCTGAAGGCATGTACGAAGGAAAAGAAAAACGGATAATTTTTTGTAACCTTAACCGTCGGGAATTGGCTATTTTACAGGAATATATTAACGAAATTGACCCCGATGCATTTATAACAGTAATGGATGCCAATGAAGTTATTGGGAATGGATTTAAGACATTTAACCATGTTTAACGAAATTTAACAATTATATATTTTTGGCATGGCTTATGTTGATTACCGCTTTTATATATTTGACTTATGAATCGGATTATTTTTTCCATTATAATAACTCTGTTACTTTTTACCGGACAAATAAGCTGGTGCCAGGACGGGACAAAGTTTAAGTACGACCCCGACGTTAATATCAGGCTACTGGAAGCCTCCGAAAGAGGCGATTTTTTTGAAGTGAAGGAATGCTTAAGAAAAGGAGCTAAAGTAAACAGTGAGACCTACGATGGTGTAACTGCATTAATGTACGCTACGGCAATTGGTAATGAGTCGATTGTGAAATTATTGCTCGAAAAGGGTGCAAAGGTAAATGCCCAACCATATAATGGACTAACCCCACTGATAACTGCATCGCAATTAGGGCTTACCAATATTGCCGAGGCTTTAATAAACGACTCGGCAAATTTAAACCTGGCAGATTTTAAAGGCGCTACAGCGTTGCATTATTCATCCCTTTACAACAGCGATACCATTGTTTTTATGCTTCTCCAAAGTGGGGCAAAGGTGAATAAATTAACAAATGACAGCACTTCACCCCTTGCTTTGGCGGCTATAAACGGAAGCTACGAATCGGCCTTTTTATTACTGGAAGCAGGAGCGAATGTTAATACCCGCGATAAGTACGGATTTACCCCGCTTATGCTCGCTAGCCAGAAGGGATATACAGAGGTGGTGTCTTTATTGGTTAATAATGGGGCAAATGTTAACCTCCAAAATAATAAAGGATACTCAGCGCTTTCATTAGCCATAACGAATGGATATCCGGATATTGTAAAATTACTTATTCAAAATGGCAGTAACCCAAAGGAAACCAATTCCCTGAGCATCAATCCAAAAGTTTTGGCAAAACTCTCAAACGACACTGCTATTCTAAATACTATAAAAAAAGCGCATGTCCGATCTAATGTATTCCCAGCTTTTAAAACATTTGCAACAGGAATGGAATTAGCCGTGAGTTCAGGTGATATAATGACGGGTTTCTACATTTCTCAAAAAGATATAAAATTCGGATTGGAATATAATCTTGGCTTTTACATTCGGCCAAAGGCTGTTCAAATTCAAAAACCGATTCCCGACTTTGGCTTTTACCAGCTTAGAGAAAGACGGTATATGTTTACATTCGATTTAACAAAGAATTTCACCTTGATGCACGATAATAAAGTATCGGCTGGGGTAAACATTGGAATGAGAGGGATTTATTCGTTTGGGCATTACCGGGGCACCTCCATTCAAATTAACGGAGGGCCAAACATAGCTCCTATAGGATGGGCTTACCTGAAAAATGAAAGATGGGAAGGGCGTTTAGGATATTATTACACTAACTATGGCGAAAATGAACTTTCCAGTTCACATATCACGTTAGGGTTGGTATATCATTTTGTTAACCGTTATAAATTCGACCTTAATAGAAAAATAAAATGGCTCGATTAATATTTCCAGGCAATTGTAATTTTAGAAATATTGGAAAGAATATTTTAAAAAAATGGCCGGTGCTACTGGGCTTTATGTTAGTTACGCTATTCTCGTGCGGCGACGAATACTACTTAGACGACGTTGATTGCTCCCAATGCTACACTCCAAAACCAGATGTTGGCCCAATTATTATAACAGTATCGATAAATAGCGAAAACCAAAGGGTACCTGTTAAAGTTTTTAAAGGGAAATACGCCGAAAGCTTTCGAACCAATTATAATTCGGCAGTAGTAATTGATACGGTTTCGACAACCGAATACCAGGTGGATGTGGATGTGGATGAATATTATTCGGTAGAAGCTGAATATGTAGTAAATGGTAAAAAAACTTTGGTTGTAGACGGCGACAAATTCAGGATTTACAAGGTAAGCGATTCGTGCGATGAGATCTGCTGGATTTATAAAGGGGGGATTATTGACGTAAGTTTAAAAGAATAGCCCGGGTACATCCGGGCTATTTTGTAATGTATTAGTTTTCGACTAATGGCATATGCGATTTACGTTCTTTAAATGTTACGGGATATAGCATAATCCTGGCTGCATGAAACTGATAAAAAAAGTCGGGAGCATCTTCCTTAAAATCCAAGATTTCCTTATAATGCCGATTATATATAATCTCGTCG
>JAIFLU010000219.1 GCA_020048915.1 Bacteroidota bacterium
ATGAAAATTAAAATTCTACATCTTTTAGATGGTGCCAAAGCAGCTGAGGGACTAACTGTTGTAATTGATGTATTCAGAGCTTTTTCGCTAGCCTGTTATATAGCTGACAAGGGAACATCTGTAATACTGCCCGTTGCTGATATTGAAATAGCCTATCAACTTAAACGGGAAATAAAAAATTCGTTATTAGTTGGAGAGCGCAATGAAAGAATCCCGGAAGGCTTTGACTTTGGAAACTCTCCTACTCATATTCTGGAGGCCGATTTAAAGGGAAAAACAATCATACACACCACCAGCGCAGGAACACAAGGACTTGTAAATGCCCAAAAAGCAACTGAAAGAATAACCGGAAGTTTTGTAAATGCCCCTGCAATTGTACAATATATCAAAAATAAAAATCCTGAAGTAGTATCGTTAGTATGTATGGGCTATTCGATGAAGCATCCATCGGAAGAGGATACCTTTTGTGCCGAATATATAAAGAATGAACTGGAAGGAAAACCTACAGATTTCAAAGAAATGTTGGATACTATCAAAAAAACAAGCGCCCGACGGTTATTTGATCCTGCCAATCAGGAGTTTTCACCTTCGAGCGATTTTTATCTTTGTACAGAACTGGGAAAATTCAATTTTATACTTAAGGCTGAAGAGAACGATGGTCTTCTTAAGCTTTTAAAAATTGATCTACACAAATTCTAAATTTGTTAATTAACTAAGAATGACTATTAAATGCAAATTCATTTTTAGGCGCTTTTATATACCGTTCAGTCCATAAAACGTTTCCTGAGTTATCCTGGTAACTGATCATGTAAACATCATCTAATAACTTTGAAAGATCCATTTGGCTATAATCCTTACAAATATGGACTTTCATTCCTTCAAGATTGTAAACCTCGGCTCTAATTTGATTTGTATTCATAGTAGTAGGTTTTATAGATTTATTTTCTTTCTGAGGTGATGTTAACAATTTGTTAATTGTTTTATGGAAATAAAAATAATCTAAATAGGAGGCGTTATTTACTACCAGTCAGTGATATATTTTAAGAATGAGGGTGATTTATCTCAACGAAGTACTATTGATATTTCAAAATATTTATTGTATTTTTATAGGTTTTAAATTGAAATCATCAACTATTTTTTACATACATCTGAATTCCAATCAATATTGATTTTGTTGTTAAGTCTAAATTATAATTCAAACTATTTTTTTGAATTGATCTCTTTTTTATAAACGAATTTTTTTGTATATTATTTGAGAAAAATCATTATTTATTTTGAGAATAAATTTTGTTTTACCAAAGTTGAATTCTCCAAATACGATTTTTTCAATGTGACGAAATGCGAAAGAGTAAGAATTACTAATACTTTTCTAGGCTGTCTTTCTATAACGCCAAATAGCCAGGTTTACTATTAGAATTGCATAACCAAATAGGTAAATAAATTCAGGGAGAATATCTTTTAACCCTGATCCCTTTAAAACAATCATCCTCACTACCCGCATAAAATAGGCAATTGGATTAATCTTATTCATTATTTGTGCCCAATTTGGCATATTTTCAATTGAAGTAAATAATCCACTCATCATTATAAAAACCATCGCAATAAACCAGGAAACAAACATTGCCTGCTGCTGTGTATCGGCAAATGTAGATATGAATAACCCAAACCCAAGAATTACAATTAAATATAAAGCTGAAAAAGAAAATAATAACCAAATACTTCCCAGGAAAGGCGTATTAAATAACAATTTGCCTACAGTGAGTCCAAACGCCAGTTCACACAAAGCTATTATCCAAAATGGAATAAGTTTACCAGCGATGAATTGGTATTTACGAATTGGGGTAACATTAATTTGCTCAATGGTTCCTATTTCCTTTTCCCTCACCAGGTTCATACATGCAAGAAACATCCCGATCATGGTTATTAAGATTCCCAGTACACCAGGCACCATAAAGTTTTTATAGCTTAATTGGGGATTATACCAATAATAAGGAATTGTATTGATGGTTTTATACATACCATCCGGAATTGGAATGGTTACCAGCTCGGCTCTTATATCTTTATTGAAATCCGCAATTATTGCGGTACTGTAAGCATTCGTTAATCCGGCCGCAACACCATTAATTGCATCGATAAGTAATTGAACAGATACATTGTTTTCTTTCAATAATTTACGCTCAAAATGCACTGGGATGTGTAAAATAACATTAGCATCGCCGGATAAAACCGCTTCTTCCGCTTCTTTTACTGAAAAAAAAGCAGCTTTGATTTTATAGAATGGAGAGCCCTGAAACTTTGAAACCAAAGCCCTGGAACTATGGGATAAATCCTCGTCCACAACAACCATATTCACTCTTTTTAAATCGAGTGTTGCTGCATTCACTAGAATAATAAGCTGAATAATGGGCATAACAAATATTATTGGTAACATAGACTTGTTCCGAAATATTTGAGTAAACTCCTTACGAATAATATATCCAATAGTTCTCATACTGTCTTTATAGAGCTTATTCCAAGCGTTTTTTAAATTTACTGGCAGATAGTGTAAGTAATAAAATTGTCATGCCGAGAAGAACAAGTGTTTCGTCCCAAACCTTCTCCAGCCCTCCCCCTTTCAACATTATTCCTTTTACTATTTCAATAAACCATTTTGGAGGCATCAATTGGCAAAGGCCCTGTAAAATCAAGGGCATGTTCTCAACCGGATAGATGAATCCGGACAATAACATAGTTGGTAACATTAAAGCAACCATGGAGAATAGCATGGCTACCTGCTGATTCGCTGTAACGGTCGAAATAAGAATTCCAATTGACAAAGCCAAAACTATAAACAAAAAGCACTCTGCCAGTAACAGGACAATGCTTCCCTGTATAGGTAGTTTAAATACATAAAGACTAACCAATATTATTACTACAGCATTAATAAAAGAAAGAAATACATAGGGCATTACCTTTCCGAGTACAATCTGAATTGGCCGGAGAGGAGAAACCAGAAGAACTTCCATGGTTCCCATTTCTTTCTCGCGGACGATAGAAATAGATGTCATCAAAGCAGAGACAAGCATCAAAATCATGGCCATAATACCGGGAACAAACATATAAACCCCTTTAAGTTCAGGATTGTAAAACATCTTGTACTCTGTATTTATTTTAAACGGCAGGTTTTGTTCCTGGTTTAATGTAAGTCCATAGTTCCTGATTATCCCGGAAGTATACTCTGCAATCATTTTAGCCTGGTTAGCATCCGATGCATCTGTAATAAGCTGAACATTAGAAATTCCTTTTCGATAAAGATCTTTTTCAAAATTTCGGTCGAAAACAATTACTTCCTTCACATTTCCTTTTTTAAAAACGCCATCAATTTCTTTGTCCGACGAAAGTCTCTCCTGCAATTGGAAATAGCCTGATGATAGTATTTTATTAGTGATTTCGCGAGTTGTATTATCATTCGACATGTCTAAAATTGCAATTCGGGCATCCTTAATTTCGTTAGTAACAACAAATCCGAATAATAGCATCATCACCACAGGCATACCGAATAATACCAACATGGTCCGTTTATCGCGAAATATGTGGTAAAACTCCTTAATTACGAATCCCCAAAACTTATTCATTTCTCAACCATTTAGTATATTAATCAACCATTTTGCGGGCCAGAATATAAAAGACATCGTCCATACTATTGGCATTGTATTTTTTAATCATGTTCAATGGAGTATCTATGTCGGCAATTCGACCATCGACCATAATGGATGCCCGGTTGCAATATTCGGCTTCGTCCATGTAATGGGTGGTTACAAAAATCGTAATCCCATCATTGGCTGCCTGATAAATTAAATCCCAAAATTGCCTGCGCGTAATAGGATCAACTCCTCCGGTTGGCTCATCGAGAAATACAATTTTAGGTTTATGAAATATCGCAACTGAAAAAGCTAATTTTTGTCTCCAACCTAACGGAATATCCTTTATCTGTTTTTTTTGAAACTCTTCGAATCCTAACCGATCAAATAACTTTGCCGATCTGCTTTTTATTTCTTTGGAGGATAACCCATAAATTCCTCCATAAAATTGAATATTTTCGAACGCTGTCAGATCTTCATACAAAGAAAATCTCTGACTCATGTAACCAATATTTTGTTTAATCTTTTCAGTTTGCTTATAAGCGTCATATCCTGCAACTGAAACTTTTCCAGAGGTAGGAGTCGATAGCCCGCATAAAATTCTGATTGCCGTAGTTTTTCCAGCGCCATTTGCCCCAAGAAACCCAAATATCTCTCCCTGATAAACATCAAAAGTCAAATGATCATTGGCAATAAAATTCCCAAATTTTTTAACCAAATCTTTTACTATTATAATAGAATCCTGGCTCATGTTTTTCAAATTGAAACGGGTTCGTTATGTTCCATCAATTGCATAAAGCAATCTTCTATTCCGGGTGTCACTTCAATAATCTCTGCATCGTTAATCCTATTCGAGTTCAGGTAAGAAAACAATTCTTCCCTGCTAAATTTGCCTTTGAAGGATGAATGAATATATTGTCCAAACAAGTGAGCACTGGAGCAATTCTCATATTCTTTCAATTTTAATAACAGATTATACATATTACCGGCCCTCAATCCAAAGAGAGGCTTTCCATAGGCATCTATTATGTTTTGAGGAGTATCTATTGACAATATTGATCCCTTTTGAATTAATGCAACCCGATCGCAAAGTGCAGCTTCGTCCATGTATGGAGTCGAAACCAAAACTGTTATTCCTTGGCCTTGAAGCCTTTTCAACATTTGCCAAAATTCTTTTCTTGAAACCGCATCGACACCGGTAGTAGGTTCATCCAAAATAAGCAATTCGGGTTTATGGATAAGAGCACACGAAAGAGCAAGCTTTTGCTTCATTCCTCCCGAGAGTTTACCAGCGGGACGCTTTTTAAAAGGCTCTATATGACTATAAATATCTTTAATGAGTTCGTAGTTTTCGGAAATAGTTGTTCCGAAAATTGTCGCATAAAACTTAAGATTCTCTTCAACTGTCAGATCGGGATAAAGAGAAAACCTCCCGGGCATATACCCCAATTTCGTTCTTAAAACTTTATATTCTGATGCAGGATTTAAACCCATAACACTTACTGAACCAGACTCAGAAAGCAGCAATGAAGCGATTATTCTAAACAACGTAGTCTTACCTGCTCCATCAGGGCCAATAAACCCAAAGAGCTCATTTGAATTAACTTCGAATGATATATCTTTTAATGCTTGGGTCTCTCCAAAATGCTTCGAGATATTAACTGCAACTATAGCTTGCATATTGAAATATTTAATGCTCGTTACTTCAATTCCGAAAAAATAACTTCTCCAGGCATTCCTATCTTAATACTTCCATCATTTTTAACATCAATTTTAACGGCATAAACCTGTTTTACCCGTTCTTCTTTTGTTTGAATGATTTTAGGTGTAAATTCAGCCTGAGCAGAAACCCAACTTACGACTCCTGCTATTTCCCTGTTACTTTTGGCATCTTCATCAATTAAAACTTTAACCTGCCCACCTAATTTGACTTTAGACAACTGAGCCCCACTTATATAAACTCTTAATTTCATAGTACTCAGATCGGCAATTTTATATAGGTTCTTGCCCATTGTCACAATTTCAGACGGCTCAATATAGTTCTCCAAAACAATTCCATCGATTGGATTAATTATATATGACTTTGATAACTGGTCGTCCACCTGTTTAATTTGCTGCATCAACGATTCAATTTCTCCGGCAATACTTTGGTTTTGAGATTTTATGGAAACGATCTGACTTTGAATAAGATTTAACTGCCCTGTAATATCATCCAACTGCTTCTCGGGAGCGGCTTTATCTTTTATTAAGTTTTCGACTCGGTTTTTTTCTTTAAGGACAGTTTCTTTTTGTGTTTCCTGAACGTCAATTTGAGCTTTGATTTGCAGTAATTTCGACACTGAGACTTTCTTCAAAGCAATTATTTGTTGCTTTTTTAACCATAAAGAAGTAGTGTCGATAACACCTACTTTTTGTCCAGCCTTGAGCTGAATTCCTTCTGCCGGAATAAAACTGATCAGTTTTCCCGATGTTTCAGCACCAACCATTGTCTCAATTGTTTCGAAATTTCCATATGCATCGGCCTTATTATTACTATTTCCGCAACTATAAAGAATTACAGCAGCTATCAACAAAACGAATGAAAATGTTTTCATATGCAATTTATTTATAATATCCCTTTAATAATCAAATAATTAATTTTACTCTGAAGCAATTGTATCTTATGTGTTTCAAATTGAATACCCGCTTTTACTTCAGAATTATACTCTGATAAATAATCGCTCATAGTTACTATGCCCTGATCAAGACGTTTTTCAGTTTGAATTGTAATCGATTTTCGTAGAGTCACTATTTCCTCGTCAGTTTTTAACGTATTTTCAAGTTGTTGTATCCTGGTTAATTCATTGGTCCCGTTAATATTAATATTTCTAACATACGCATCCTTTTTAGAACTAACCATATCTTGTTGTAAAGAATAAATACTTTTATCGCGCTGTGTTTTATTCCAATCCCATATGTTCCACTGGAATTTTAAACCCACAATATAATAGGATTGAAATTCATCTTTAAGCATATTCAACCCCGGACGACCATACCCCAGTTGAGTAAAAGCATATAATTTGGGCATTTTCTGAGATACTGAAAGATATTTTGATTCTTCCAGTGTTTTTTGCTGCAGATCGAAAATTTTAATTTCCGGGCGATTTATGGAATCATTTAATTGAAAATTCACTTCGGGAACCAGAAGTCGTGAAGAATTAATTAATGAATCACCCGTTAACATTCGAAGAATATCGAATCCATTTTTTATTGCAATCTCAATATCATCGAGAAATTGTTTTGTTTTAATTAGTTCAACTTTAAGATTATCTAAATCTGATTGTAATAAAATTCCATTTTTAACTCCTGATGTTATCTTTCCTTCCTTCGATTTCAGATCTTCGAATGTGCTTTCATAAACTTCCTTATTTTTTTGCATTATAAGCAAATTAAAATATACACTGGTAACAGGTTCATTGGATTTGTAGACATCAGATTCATTTTGCTGTAAATCGGCATCAATAGTTGCATTGGTGATTTTTCTCTGAGCCCTCGCAGAACCACCATCATAAATAACCTGATTAACATCCAAGGTCACCTTGTATTGATCTTGAGGAGATCCTTTAATATTCATGCCCGGAAAAGGAATATCAATTTTTATTGCATCCGATTGATAGGTGGCTTGTCCATTTAAATTTAATTGAGGCAACCACATAGTTGAAACATTTTTGTTCCTCAAATTCCGCGAATCTTCCAAACGTTGCTTGTCAAGGTAATAAGGATGGTACTCTCTCGCTTTTTTTAAACAATCGAATAATGAAACTGATCTATTATCCTGCCCTAAAATAATGAAAGGGCTCAGTAAAAAAAGTAGTAATATTAAATATGACTTCATAACAAAGTATTTAAACTTATTTAACTGCTATTGCGTTAATTATAAACTTCGTGACTTCTTTTTTTCGACTCTCCAGAAAATTATCATATTGCAGTTTATCTCCATTAAAAATTACCCCTTGAATTATTGGCCTTCCAATGAAGGGGAAAATGCATAACCCAATTATATTTACAATAAGCTGTTCCGGCTGAATAGGAACAATAGTACCTTTTTTTATTTCTTCATTAACAGCTTCTGAAAACCTGCTAAATCCTTTCTCCTTAACAATTCCGGCAACATTCCCAAAAAGTCCGACTAATCTATCAGGATTTCGGTTAAGCTCATGTAAAATAAAGGAGGGGATATGGGGGTTCTCCATAATTAACCGGATGTAGCTTTCAATAAATACTTCAATTTTAGTAAAAAGAGGAGCATCCGATTGCATAACATCCAGCACCTTTGGCATAAAAATTTTAAAAACTTTATCGAAAATTGCATCAAAAAGCTTCTCTTTTGTTCTGAAATAATAATGCAACAATGCTTTATTTATACTGGCACGCTTTGCAATTTCCTGCATACGGGCACCATCAAAACCTTTCTCTATGAATTCCTCGCGCGCTGCATTAAAAATTAAATCTTCCGTTGATTTTTCCTGCTCAGTCATACTGTATTTAATGAATAGTTGTACTATAAAAACAGGTTGATTTAGAACCCATTTTAGGCATTTTATAACACCTACTTATTTAATTTAAGTCACTTTTTGTATAATTGACTATATTTTTAAATCATTTGGTTTATCTATTAAGTTTAACCAAATGGTTAATTAAAAAGAAATAAAAAAGCAGGAAAACCTGCTTTTTTATTTCTTTTTTGCTAATTACTGGGCAACAGCGGTATCAACAGCAGCAGTATCAACAGCAGTAGTGTCAACAGCAGGAACTACTTCTTCTACAACAGCAGAATCAGCAGAAACTTCAGTAGAAGCACTTTTGCAGCTAGATAAAGCGAAAGCACCAAATAATGCAACAGCAACGAGTGATAAAATAACTTTCTTCATGTTTGTAAGGTTTTGATTAATGATTGATTTAATATTTTAGTCGATGCAAAAATAGTAAAAGGTTTCATTTAATCAAAAAATTATTAAAATAAGTTACATTTTATAGAATGAACTATAAAGTAAATCAGGGGAAAACAAAGTAATTGTATATTCGGGAAAATTTTTTATTTATAACATGCAGCAAAAAATATTTATTCACGTCATTACATCAGAAGCATGAATAAAGAAGAAACGGGTGCAGCAATCTCGAGATTAGTTGAACAAAGTATAAAAAATAACAGAAAGGCACAAATGGAACTTTACCGTTTATTTGCGCCAGCAATGTTCAATGCAAGTTTCAGAATACTTGGCGATCGTTTTGTTTCTGAAGATATTATGCAGGAATCGTTTATTGTAGCTTTTGAAAAAATTAAAGAATGTAAAACGCCCGAATACTTTGGGGCATGGTTAAAAAGAATAGTTATAAACAAATCGATAGATGAGATACGAAAGAGAAAAAATATTTTTCAATCGATAGATGATACTATCCCAATTGCAGATGACTCAGATGAGTTATTTTCAGAAGAGGATGAAAAGGAAAAAGCTAATTTGATTGGAATTATAAAAAGGTCAATTGATTTATTACCCGATGGATATAGAATTGTATTGTCTCTAAAACTAATAGAAGATTATGATTATGCCAGTATAGCTAAGAAACTTGATATAGCAGAATCTTCAGTAAGATCGCAATTTGCCAGAGCAAGACAAAAGCTAATTGAAATAATCGAAAAAATAAAAAAAGACTCAAAATGAGTAACCTGAATACCATTTTTAAAAACAGCAAGGAAGAATTTGATACCGAGCTTCCTAATTTTGGACATGAATTAAGGTTTGGAAAAAAACTTGATTCCCGATTGCATAAAAACTATACGCTTATAATCAAATATTCAATTGCAATTGCAGCATCTTTACTAATCGTTTTGGCTACATCTATATATATATACAGGTTAAAGAACTCTGGATTTTCGAGCCAAATAGCAGCAAGTCAATCAATTGAATTTAGAGAAACAGAACAATTTTACACTGAACAAACAAAACAGGCTTCGCTAAAATTGAAAGAGATACTTATAGCGCAGCCGGTTGAAATTACATCTCCCCTGTTTGACGAACTTAACCAACTTGAACTAACCTACCAACAATTAAACGAAGAACTTAAAATAAATCCAAACGATCCCCGGGTTATGAGCACGATAATTCAATACTACCAGCTTAAGCTGGATATGTTGAATAATTTAATAGAGAGATTCACATTGTATTCAAATTTTAAAACAAAACACTATGAAAACGAGAGAATTTAAAATATTTCTACTTATAGCTTTCGTATCAACTTTCGCTATAGTAACTGTTAGTGCGGCTAAAGAAGAGTTTGCAAAAGTCCTAAAAAAAGAATATTCCATTTCGGCGAACAGCAAACTCGATATTACCAATAAATATGGAGATGTACACATTCAAAACTGGAATGAAAACAGCTTTAGAATAGAAGTAAAAATTTCAGTTGACGTTAAAGATAAAAAGCGTGCTGATGAGTTGCTAGAAATGATAAATGTAGACTTTTCGCAGGAAGGAGACATTATTAAGGCTGTAACAAAAATTTCGGAAAGCTTCGGCAATGCAAATGCTTGGTTTGGAAATAATAATGGTAAAAAATTCTCAATTGACTATACCGTTAATATGCCAAAAAACAATCCTCTAAAAATCAGCAATAAATATGGAAATATATTTATTAACGAAATGAATGGCATTGTTGATATCGATCTAAAATACGGAGATATGACCATAAATAAGTTGAGCAGAGGTGACGAAAAGCCAATGAACCAAATTATAATGGCCTATTCTAAAGCAAATATTGTTGAATGTAATTGGTTAAAGCTACAGGTTAGTTATTCCAAAATCGGGATCGAAAAAAGCAAAGCACTTATCCTTATAAGTAAATATTCGAAAGGAAATCTTGGTAAAACGAGTTCTCTGGTTGGAGATAACAGCTATGATAGTTATCAGATAGGAGACTTGACTAATTTGGTTATCGATGGAAAATACAGCAATTTTCAAATTAACAGTCTGACCAAAAAACTCAATTTAAATCTCAAATACAGCGATCTTAAGGTAAATACTGTATCTAAAAGTTTTGAAGCAATTGAAGTAAATAATCAGTATGGGAAAATCAGCCTTGGAATTGAGCCCGGTGCAGCTTATTATCTGGATGGTTTAGCAAAATATACAAGCATAGACTATCCAACTGAAAATACCCGGTTGAATAAAATTACCGAAAATGTAAAAACAACCCTGAAAGGAACCGTAGGAGATAATCCGAAGGCTACTGTAAAAGTAAATACCGAATATGGCGGTGTTCGATTGATCCAATAAAATGGATATTTAGTCCTATAAAAAAATCCGGGAGTTGTCCCGGATTTTTTATTTTAACCGAATGAAATATTACGATACTAGAAATTACCTCTCTTGAATATCCTGATATACTCTCTGAATATATGCTTTTGATGTATTTACAAGTGAATCTGATATATTTCCTTCTTTTTTTAGAACAGACTTTAGAGAAAAGTCATAAACAAGCTTCATCGAATCATTTACCATTCCAATTCCATTATTAAAAATATAAAAAGCGTCTGTTTGTTGGCGCTCTCCAAAAACATTTCTGCTAAAAAGATACTTAGAACTATTAATTCCTAATTGATTTAAAACAGTAGTGGCGATGTCAGTTTGCGACGCCGTTTTAGTGATAATAGTATCTTTACTTATTGCTCCTCCAATCCACAACATGGGAATATGAAATTTCCCCGCTTCATGAGCCTTCAGGTTACCAGGAATTCTTATTCCATGATCTGCAACCAAAATTATTAAGGTATTATTCCACCACTTCTGCTGCTTTGCATGTTGAATGAAATCGCCAAGGCATTTATCAGTATAATGCAGGGAATTTAAAAATTTAGAAGTTAGATCGTCTCCCTGAATGACAGTTTTTCCGGGAACTTCAAACGGCTCATGACTACTTAATGTAAAAATCATTTTAAAGAACGGAGATTTCGTTTCTTTTAGATCTTCCAATAATTTTTGAAAAACCACCTCATCATGTGCTCCCCATTTTGAATTATACGAGCTACGGGGAAAGTTTTCCTTTGTAATTAATTTATTGAATCCCGCTGATATCAGGTATGAGCGCATATTTGCAAAATCAGGATCACCTCCATAATAAAAAGTAGTATTATATCCTGCTAATTTAAGATCATATGGAAATTTGGGCAAACTTTGAGTTTTTGCTGCATCTTTAATAACAGAAAAAGTAGTTTGCGCAGGGTAACCGCTTAATATGGCCATAAGTCCTTTATCAGAACGATCTCCGGCAGCATAAATATTCGTAAATAATATCCCTTCTTTCGACAAATTGTTAAAATTTGGAGTTATGCCGGAAATTCCTCCTAATGGTTCAACTACATTTGCCGTAAAACTTTCCAACATTATTAAAACAATATTCGGTTGGTTTGCATTTAGAAATCGAGAACCGCTAGTATCATTAGTATTAAGATAAGGCTTAATTAAATTATCACATTGAACATCCTCAAAGTAATGATATACTTGAGCCCCATCGTTAAGGTTAGCAAAAGAATTGCCCAAATTCCATAAAACATTGATTGCAGCATGATTTAGAAAGCTCTTTTGACTAAAATAAGCTGACCCAACATTTATGGGGGCTATTCCTAATCCACCCCGAATAGGGATTATCAAACCCAAAAAAATTAACACATACACAAAAAAGCCTAAGATGCTTTTGTCGGCTTTGTAGAAATTAAGTGGAGCTATTTTTTTAAAAGCATAACCCGATCCGGCAATTAAAGCCCCGGCTAACAATAGTTTGCTAATAATTACCCAAACACTTACACTTGCTGCAGCTTCTTTGGGAGTTTTCAAATAAAGAATAGGTGTAATATCAAGCCGAAATCCCCAATATTTATACAATTCCAGGTCAGCGACAAAAATTAAAAAGATAATTGTAAGAATAAACCAATTATAATATTTAAAATGACTATCGGCAAACATTAATATTTTTATAATTTATAGCGACACAGGATATTAGCAACCTGTCAAATAGATTATCTCCGAAATTTCG
>JAIFLU010000256.1 GCA_020048915.1 Bacteroidota bacterium
CTTTGAATTGACTTCTTTTCGTTATCAAATGTATTTTTTAAAATACAAAAATCAAAAAAACATACTTTAAAGAGCGAATCTTGACTAACGTTAAATTTAAGCGCTCAATATCAGGGAGTTGTTAAATCCAATTTCGTCAGGTTTTATATTAAATTTTGCAATATTTTTTTTCATCCGTTTAAGCAAATTCATTTTTCTTTTTTGGTCTAGGAATAAGTATTCCTTTGGCGGATGGTAAGGTACTTTTTTTGTAATCATTGTCCAAATAATGGTAGCTAGTTTTCTAGCGGTTGCACTAACTGCCGCTTGTCTACCTTTTCGATAAGCTATCCTCTTGAAGAAATCGGACATATGGGTTTCTTTTAAATTTCCTATGGCATTTGCAGCTTGTCTTAATGCTATTTTTAACCGGTTGCTACCTTTAGGGATTCGATTGCTTAATACTTTACCTCCAGATATCTTGTTGTTTGGGGCTAGTCTTAGCCAGGAACAAAATTCTTTTGCACTTTTAAATTTCATAAATCCATCTATTCCCACCTCACTCATTATGGACATAACGGTTGCATGACTAACCCCTTCTATGGCCATTAAATCTATTCCTCCAAAGTATTGAAAGGCTACCTGGTTAAAATTCTTTACTTCGGGAGCATTTTTATTTATTCGCTTATAGGGCTTATCGCTTGTGATTAACTTAGATTTTTTCGGGTCTTTTCGGATATGTTTATGGATCATTTTTTCGATTTCTTTGTCGCATGCTCTTATCTTATCCTGAAAGAACTTGTAACTTTCATATTCTTGTTGCAACCCAAATAAGTAATCTTCGCGGTTATTTCCATGCAATGCTTTTGCGATTTCTTCTTTGGGTTTACGGCAATTATAATGTCTATGTTCTGCCAAAGAGTGTGGGTCTAAGTTGCCATTGCATATGTCATCGATAATCTTTAAACCGGTTAACCCGCAAACATCTTTGACCACAACATCCAATCTGAAATTTAAAAACTTAAGATATTTCTGCATCTTTTTGGACGCACTCGCTGCCAGGTCTATCCAGTTACCTCTTTGACGGCAGTATGTACGTAACACTTCTGTTGTTTCATCGGGCAAAAAACTGCTTGTTAAAAGCCCTAAGGAATGAAGCTTCTGTATCCAACGGCAATCCTTTACATCGGTCTTTTTCCCTTTGGCATGCTTTGTAAATTTACCATTGCATAATACTACTTCAAGTCCATGTTTGATAAGTTCCACATAGAGGTTTTGCCAATAATCCCCTGTCGACTCCATGGCTACGGTTTTTATCCCAAAAGATTGGAGCCATTGACATAGAGCTACCAAATCTTCAGCATACACTCCGAATTCCTTAACATCGTCCAATGCCTGACCTACGGCAACAAAATGCGATTTACTTCCAACATCAATCCCAGCAGCATCTTCATTGATAATGTCTAATTCCAGCTTTTTTTTCCTTGTCATTTTATAGTTTTTTTTGAGTAAAAATGACCCTAAGGAAATGTATCTTTGACTTGAAAAATTATCTTGAACGGGGTTGCCAAAGGGCACCACCACTGAATTTATCAATAAGCCTCTGAATCTCAACTTCGGAGGCTTTTTACATTTCGACCAGAATGCGCACCGGGCTTATTCAGCACCATTTTAAAAAACGGTCACACAGAGGGTCTACTCAAATATAAAAGATTATTTATTAGGGAAATAGTCCGTTAGCAAAAGAATTTAATCCCGCTTGTCGTGTTGTGTTGAATGGACAGCTAACGTTACATATAAGTTTTGTTGGGGATTTTGAAACGATTTCCTGTCGAGACGTTAAGAGCTAAAATAGAAGCAAGCACTTTAAAATCAGCAATTCCGCCCCAATAAAATTTATATGATGTTAGCAGTAGCCATTTTTTATTTCTTTAGTTTAAAATCATTATGCAATATATCAATAAATCGAACAACGTTCTTAGATTCCCAATAATCAGGTTTATCATATGTTGGATTTGAATAATCTAGTTTCCTTATTGTTCCGTCGGTGTTTTTAATCTCAATTGTATACCAATCTCCATCTAATACAGGGGTTTCCTCATACTTCGGTATACTTTTCTGAGTCGGAAGTTGTAAAATCTTCAAACTGTCAATCTGAGATAAAAAATAGTTCCAATCACGTTTTGGTATTAACGGATACTTGATATTAAATTTTTTATCAATCCTTAATCCTATTTTTAATGGAATCTTTCTTAAAACAGTTCCACGCATATATTCAATCATAGTTGTATCTGATTCACTAATCCTTAAATCCCACATAGGATTACTTGACATTATAGAGTTTGCCCATACTCGGATTATAAGTCCTTGATGTGTCTTCAAATCCGAGAAGGTCTCAATATCTGAAGGAAGATACCTGTTAGAAGTGCAACTTAACAGGAGACTTAAAATTAGTATGATGCTGCTGTGTCTTTTCATATGGTTACTGCTAACGATACATATAAGTTTTGTTGGGGATTTCGAAGCGATTTCTTGTCGAGACGTTAAGAGCTAAATTAGAAGCGAGCACTTTAAAATCCCCAATTCCGCCCCAATAAAATTTATATGATGTTAGCTCCAGTGCATTTTTAATAATCTTGAACCAAAACTGCGGTTGGAATATGCAAATCTCGGTTAACTCGACGAATCATATCCAGTGATAACTTTCTTTTTTTACTTAGCACCTCTGTCACTCGACTCCTGAATCCAAGTATTTTGGCTAAATCCTTTGGTTTATAGTTTAATTGTTCCATGCGAAACTTAATTGCCTCAATTGGGTCGGGCAAATCAATCGAGTATTGAACCTTTTCGTAATTATCTATAAGCAGGGAAAGCAATTCTAATTCGTCTCCTTCTGGAGTTCCAACTTTGGCATCGAATATTTCCTCAAGTCTGACGAGGGCGGTGTTATATTCTTCTTCAGTTTTAATTACTTTATTTACCATAATAATTAAATATTTTCAGCGTTAATTTTATCATAATCGGTGTGTGTGCCGATAAACCTAATCCATACAATACCGTATCCATAATTAATTTTTACAATCAGCCGATAAGAATTGCCTTTAATATTGAAGACTACACGATTATTTGCAACTATACTCGCTGATGGATATTCTCGTTTAATATCTGCTGGAGATTTCCATTCTGCATTTTCTGCTTCGTCATACCAACTTTTTAATTGTTCCTTACAATCAGCATGCAATTCCCAAAATTCTCGTAATGTTTTCTTAGCAACTACTCTCACCGCTTTTTAATCACAAAGATAATCATTTTTCCCATTTTGGTAAATTTGTCTTTCTTTTTTTGCATTGGAGCTAACGATACATATAAGTTTTGTTGGGGATTCCGAAGTACTTTCCTGTCGATACGTTAAGAACTAAATTAGAAGCAAACCCTTTAAAATCCGCAATTCCGCCCCAATAAAATTTATATGATGTTAGCGGTTGTTTTTCCTTATGTATCATTGTTCTTGTAAGTTTAAAAGATACGGAAAAGTAAATTTAACCTTTGCAAAATTCCCTTTATATTTACCCGGTTTACATTTTGGAAATCTATCAAGGAACTCAAGTCCCGCGTTTTTTAATATCTCAACATCTTTTTCACAGTCATCATAACCTCGAATAATAACTTTTTTCGCAATAATGCTACCATCATAAGAGATGACAAATTCAAATTTTAATCTATATATTAAACAGGTCATTGAATTAGGATACCTGAAATCTTTAGAAAATAATCTATTGAATCCGTCATTAATAGATTGTCCATCGGGCATAGTGGGCATAGAGTCCACCATGAGATAAATAGTCGAAGTATCAATACTCATACTTTTTTGTCCAAAAGTCTTTAGAGATAGAAAAAATAAAAATGAATATATTACTACTTTAATCATGTTGAAAGTGTCTTTTCCTTAAAATAACCGCTAACGTTACATATAAGTTTTGTTGGGGATTTCGAAGCGATTTCCTGTCGAGACGTTAAGAGCTAAATTAGTAGCCAGCCCTTTAAAATCCGCAATTCCGCCCCAATAAAATTTATATGATGTTGGGCGCTGGGTTTATTATTTTTTTGGTCTTTATCAATCCATAAATTATAAATCCAATCCCGACTACAATGTACGGAAGACTCAATAGTTGTCCCATGTTGAAAGTCATTTTATCTTCAAATCCGACTTGGTTCTCCTTTACAAATTCAATTATAAATCTTGCACTAAATACCAATACAAGGACAAGTCCAAAGAAGAATCCGTTTCTAAGTCTCTCCCTCATTTTTCTGTAAAGAATAATCATAATCATAAAAATGACAAAATAGGAAATTGCCTCATATAATTGAGCTGGGTGTCTGGGCACATTATCTACTCGCTCAAAAATTACGCCCCATGGTTTTGTGGTTGGAATGCCGATTATTTCAGAATTCATAAAGTTTCCAATTCTGATAAATATACCGACCACTGCTCCAACAATAGCAATCAAATCAATCGTATCAATCATTGAGTGTTTAGTCTTTCGAGAATACAAATATAAAGCAATCAAGACCCCTAATGCTCCTCCATGACTTGCTAATCCCTGAAAGCCCGAGAACTTATATCCGCCAACCGCATTCGGTTGAATTGGCAAAATAATCTCTAATGGATGACTTAAGTAATACGATGGCTCATAAAAAAGGCAATGACCTAATCTTGCTCCTGCAACAATTCCTATCATTCCATAAATAGAAAGCTTCTCTAATCTGTCCAATGGAATACCCTCTTTTTTAAAAATCCAATTTAAGATATAGATACTAAGTATCAATCCTCCTACAAATAAAATCCCATAGTATCTTAATGAAATCCCAAATAGATTGATAATCTCTGGATCAATATTCCAATGTATGTAATTTATTATCATAAGTTTTAAATTTATCGTAGCTGTTTCGTCAGGTAACTCAGGCAGATTACTCCGCCCTCGTCCCCTAAGAACCGTACGTGAGACTTTCACCTCATACGGCTCAGGTTCTATCAAGG
>JAIFLU010000211.1 GCA_020048915.1 Bacteroidota bacterium
TGTGTAATTTTTCCAGTTACAAAGAGGCTATAATTCTTACTATTTATCCCTTGCACATGTTACCAAGGAGCACGAACTAAGAAAACTCCGTATCTCTCTGTGAACTTCTCTGTGCCCCTCCGTGTAATTTTTTAAGCTTCAAAAGAGCTATATAACATTTACTATTTATCCCTTGCACGCGCACCAAACGCAAACGAACCAAGAAAACTCCGTGTCTCTCTGTGAAACTTCTCTGTGCCCCTCCGTGTAATTTTTTCAGTTACAAAGGGGATTTAATACTTACTATTTATCCACATCAGGCGTTTCAAACACGCATCAGGTTCATCTTCCTTTCACTCTAAAGCGAAATACTAATACCTCGAATAAGCATTACAACTCAATATTCGATACCTCTGCTTTTAAACTCTTAGCCAATACATCAATTTCTTTCGATACCTCCGAAATGGCTTTTGCAACCTAGGTATGCTGGTCGATTACGTTTAGAAAATCCTTTAGCTTGGTGTTAATTTGCTCGATAGCATCGCGCTGCTCAATACTGGCAAGTGAAATTTCGCGGATGAGAGTAACCGTTTTTTGAACCTCAGGAATAAAGCCTAAGATGGTATTATTCGAAACATCCGATACACTCGCTCCGTTTTGGGCCGATTCCACAATTTCCTGCGAGGCAATTTTGCTTCGGTCGGCAAGCTTTCGTACTTCGTTGGCTACTACCGCAAACCCTTTACCGTGGTCTCCAGCCCTCGCTGCTTCAATAGATGCATTTAATGATAGCAAGTTGGTTTGCCTGAAAATGTCTTCCAAAACCGTTATTTTATCGCATATAGTATTTATTTCATCCATATTTTTTTTAGCGGCACCTCTTACATCATCGAGCTGCGAAAGGGTTTTATTGGTAATGCTGTTTGCCATTTCGGCATTATTGGAATTCTTTCGCGAATGCTCGGTAACCTCCGATAAGGCCATTTCAATTTGAGAAGCAGCGGTTGTTTGATAATCTGCCCCATCCGATAAAAGAACTGCTTTTTGGTTCAATACATTTCCGGTTCGGAACAGCTTTTCGCTTTTTTCTTTAATAATGGCAATCATCTGTTTTAGCTCATGGGTGCGGTTTTCGACAGCTTGTTCGAGTTTGTTCCGCTGATGCTCTATGGTCTTCATCCTGATCCTATAGGCCCAAGCCAAAGCTGCAATTAACCCTAAAAACACAAAAATCCGAAATACCCAGGTCTTCCACCACGGGGCTCGGATTTTTATTTTAAGTATAGCTTCTTTATCCGACCATTTTCCGTCGCTGTTGCTGGCCCTCACCCTTAGGGTATAGTTACCGGGACTTAAGTTCATAAAAGTTGCAATCCGCTTGTTTGCCGTGGTTTTTATCCATTCCTTATCCATTCCGTCCATTTTGTATTCGTATTGATTTTTCATTGGCGAAATATAACCAAGTGCAGCAAATTCGATTTCGAACATATTTTCGTGGTACGAAAGCACCAACTTGTCGGTTTCGGAAAGATCACTTTTCAGGATTACTCTGTTATTGATAGTGTCGCCTACACCCGCTTCTTTTCCCGAAATAAATAAATTGGTAAACACAATTTCGGGTAACGAGGGATTGTCTTTTATTTCGTCGGGCCTGAAAACATTAAACCCGTTGGTGCCGCCAAAAAACATTTCGTCCGAATAAGGACTTTTAAACAGCGAGGTGTAATTAAAGTCATTTCCCTGTAATCCGTCTCCAATGTCGAAGTTTCGGATATTCTTATTCATCAGGTTATACCGGGTAATCCCTTTATTGGTACTGATCCATAAGTTACCGGCTTTATCCTCCAATATGCCGTTTATTATTTTATTAGGGAGCGAATCGTTTAATGCGGGAAGACTAAACTTTTTGGCTTTAGAATCAAAAATGGCTATTCCATTCGATGTGCCCACCCAGAAGGTACCTTTGCTGTCCTGAAGCAATGCCCGAACGTCGTTAGACGGAATCGATGCGGGATCTTTGGGGTTATTCTCATACCGGGTGAATGTATTCGACGACCGGTTGAACAGGTTTAACCCACCTACTTCGGTGCCTATCCACAAATTGCCCTGGTTGTCTTCTAATATAGTCTTTACATTATTATTGCTCAGGCTTTGCTGATTCGCCTCGCTATATCTAAAGTGAGTAAACGTTCCGGTTTTACGGTCCATTTTATCCAATCCGCCTCCAATAAGTCCAATCCATAATTCGTTCCGGGAGTCTTCGTATACTACCCACACATTGTTATGTCCCAGGCTCGACGGGTCGTCTTTTTTATTGAAATAATGTTTGAACCGGTTGTTTTTCCTGTCCATTAGGTTGAGACCATTGGCATAGGTACCAATCCAAAGATTTCCTTCACGATCCTCGAAAATAGATTTTACCACGTTGCCGCTAATCGAACCTTCGTTTTGGGAGTTCGTCTTATAATAATCAAAGGTATTTTGTGAGGAGTTAAACAGGTTAAGTCCTCCGCCATCTGTTCCAATCCAGATACGCTTTTCCTTATCCTGAAATATTGCCAGAACCGATTTGTTGCTCAACCCCGTTGAACTGTTTATTTGCTGAGTAAAATGCCTGAATTTGTATTGCGAAGGATTGTAAATATTAATCCCTCCCTGAAAGGTCCCCACCCATAAAGTTCCTGCTTTGTCGCAATACATGCAATAGATGGCATTGTTGCTTAAACTTGCAGGATTTCCCGGGTCAAAAGTAAGAGCGTGGAAGGCATTTCGCTGTTCATCGTAAATGTTGATGCCGCCGCCATCGGTACCAACTAAAATTTTGCCATTATAATCGGTAAGCGAAGAAATGATATTGCCCGATAAGCCTTTCTCTTTGTCGGTTGTATTGAATGCTGTAATTTGATTGGAAGAAGGATTCAGTTTGAACAAACCGTTTCCGCTGGTTCCAATCCATAAATTGCCCGAACCGTCTTTTAAAAGAGATACGCCAATGTCCCAGCCAAGTTTTTTATAGTCCTCCTTAAAAGTATACTTTTTAAACGTTCCTTTATTGATATCGAACAAATCAATGGCTCCACATTCCGAGCCAATCCAGAATTTACCATCCCCTTCTTCCAGAATGCTGTTTACATAATTATCCCCCAGGCTGGAATTATCGCCCTCTTTATGGGCAAAACAAGTAAATTCATTTTTTGAAGGTTTAAAAACATTTAAGCCTCCGTCTAACGTACCAATCAGCACATTCCCCTTTTTATCTACCAGTACTTTTTTTAAATTGTTCGTGCTGATGGACGATTTACCTTGACGGTTATGCTGGTACCGGGTAAATTTTCCATTTTGGCGATCGTAATAATTCAACCCATCGTTCCGGGTTGCTATCCATAGGTTCGAGCTGCTGTCCTCGGCAATGGAGATGATTATATTACCGCTGATGGAAAGTGAATCGTTCGGGTTGTTTTTAAAAACTTTGAAGGAATAGGCATCATAACGGTTTAGGCCGTCGTTCGTTCCTATCCAGATAAACCCTTTTTTATCCTGGTAAATACAATTTACGGTACCTTGCGACAATCCATGATCAGTGGTCAGGTGATCGAATTTATACTCCTGTGATAATAAAACAAGGGGATTAAGAAAGATGATTAAGCCGATAAGTAATTGAAAAAGACAATTTCCTTTTTTCATAAAAGAGGTTTCTATATATGTAGAACAATCGATTGCAATATTCAAAATAAAAAAGAATATTAATTACTTTCAACAAGTATTAATTTACGTTTTTTTTAAATAACTATAATTTTTGGGAACGTTAATTTTAAATTAAAAATGAGATAGCATATTTAGCCTAAATAATTTTAGTGTATTTAGGCCATCGAAAAGTATAAATTCGTAGCGTTACCTAATCCAAAATAATCGGTATTTCAAATTATAGCCAATCTTCCATGGAGTCCTCTTTGACTTTTTCCGTAAGCCTCAATGTACTTTTTTTCTACTTTAAGTAGCAAAAATAGTATTCAAATTCTCAACGCTTATTTAGAATAAAAATATCATACTACCCTCCATCATTTTATTCATCAAGGGGTATCGAAATATTTTTGTTTATCCTTGAATAATCTTAAATTAGATTCTAAGTAGCGCCGAACAGAAATTAATGTGTATGGAAAACGATTTTAACCCATTTAAAGCCATTTTCGAAAACGCCCCGTTGGGTATTTTTCAAACAAGCCATTCTGGACAAGTTATTGATTTAAATGACGAAGTACTCCGCATTTTCGGTTATGATTCGATGGAAGATGTAAAAAACCGTATTACAAATCTTAGCACTGATTTATATGCTTTTCCCGAAGACAGGGATCGTGTTCTCGGCGAATTAGCTATTAAAAAAGAAACCTCTAATTTTGAAATAAAATGCAGGAAAAAAAATGGGGAGATTATAGATGCTCATTTATCCATGCGGCCCTATTTCAACGCTGCTACCAACGAACAAAACTATATAGGCATAGTAGAAGATGTCACCAGTAAAACAAAGCTTCAGGAGCAGGTGAACATTAGCGAAATGCGTTATCGCACGTTGTACGAAAACTCAAACGATGCCATAATCATATATCAGTATAATCATATTATCGAATTCAATGCAAAAGCTGTGGAGATGTTTGCTTTACAGGGAACACAGAAAGACAGTTATCCATTATGGAATATTTTCCCTGAATTCCAGCCCGATGGTTCCAAATCGATTGAAAAAGCCCAGCAACTCATAAAGAGGGTATTGGGTGGCGAATCGATGCTCTTTGATTGGGTGCATAAAAAAATTAGCGGAGAAGAGTTTTTTACCGAAGTTTCCTTAAGTAAGCTTGATATTGGGATAGAGGGTTATTTTCAGGCTATTATCCGCGATATTTCAGAATACAAGCAACATGAGTTAGAGCAAAAAAAACACGCGCAGCGTCATCAAATCTATAATTCCTTATTATCGGAACTGCTTCGAAACCGGGATCTGTTTGGAAACGAATTAAATGGTAACCTTCAAAAAATTACCGAATTATCGGGGCACGCCATTCAAACTAACAGAGCCAGTATTTGGGAATTTTCCGATGATTTTAAAGAATTGAAATGCCTCGATTTGTATCAGTCCGATATCAATAGCCACACATCTGGCGACGTAATAAATGCCTTATATCTTCAGGAATACTTGTCTATCCAGAAATCGGCTACCGTAATTGCTGCGGAGGATGTTTTTACAAATCCTTACACGAAATCCATTCCAGCTGAATATTTTATTGCCAACCAAATTATTTCGCTGCTAGATGCCCCAATATGGGTAAATGGAAAGCTTAAAGGGGTGGTGTGTTATGAACATTCGGGAAATAAGCGAACCTGGTATTCTGAAGATATTGATTTTGCCAGAACCATTGCCGCGTATGTAGCCAATTTTTTTGAAAAAGAAGCCCGGCTTCAGGCAGAATTATTGCTTAAAGAAAGCGAAGAGCGGATCCGGACTATTTTTAGCAATGCCCCCGTTGGGATTGTTCGTACAACTCCCGGAGGGAAAATTCTTCTGGCTAACAACAGGCTTGCAGAGATTTTTGATTTTAAAACCCCTGAAGCGGTAATAAATGAAGTAGGAAGCATTGCAGATGATATATATCATTCCGAATCGGCACGTGCCGAGATTTTAGCTTCGTTAAAAATTCATGGCTCACACGAAGGGAAATATCAAATTAAAACCCAAAAAGGTAAACTTAGGACAATCAACTTAAAAGCAATTGCAAATTTTAAGAATCCGGGCGAAATCGATTTTATTGATAGTATTATTGAAGATATAACTGAAAAAGTCGAACTCGAAAAAGCTTTAAAGGGCCGTGAAGCTTTGTTAAGCTCAATAATTAACAGCCTGCCTTTTGAACTTTGGGTAAGCGACAGGAAGGGAAACATTACTTGCCAAAGTGCTTATTCCGAAAGGTATTGGGGGGATATTACCGGAAAAAATATTGTAGAGACGTCTATCTCCGAAGCTGCAAAAAAGAGCTGGAAAGAAAAAAGCCAAAAAGTAATGCAGGGAGAGATACTGGATTATGATGGACAGGTTACTGCAGAAGGTAAAGAATACTATTTTCACAGAATAATGGCTCCGTTGACCAACGAAAATGAAATAGAAGGTGTAATTTCGTTATCGTTAGATATTACCGGACAAAAACAAGCCGAAAAAGCGTTAAAGGAAAGCGAGGAAAAATACCGCTACCTTTTGGAGAATATGAACGAGGTAGTTATGATGGTAGATAATGACGATAAAGTGCTCTATGTTAACAAAAAGTTTACGGAGAAATTTGGGTACACCCCTGATGAGATTGTGGGCCAAATTGGGTATGAAAAATTATTGGATGCCGAAGATCATGATCGGATTATAGAAGAAAACAAAAAAAGAATCGACAAAATTGTTAACCAATACGAAATAACATTTAAAGGAAAAGATGGACAGAAAATAGATTTTTTGGTAAGTGGTGCTCCCATATTTGATGCCGCTGGAAAAACCATTGGTTCTATTGGAACCATGACCGATATTACCGACCGTAAACTTGCCGAAAAAGCAATTAAGCAAAGCGAAGAGTTATTTAGGAACCTGATTGACTTAGCTCCCTATTCCATAGTGTTAAACGATATGCAAGGGCGATACCTGATGGTTAATCGCGCATTTACACGAGATACAGGATTTGAAGCAGATGAAATTGTTGGAAAAAAATCCGAAGAAATTGGATTAATCTTGAATGCTGAGAATGTAAAAAAAATTAGCGAAGAAATAAGAAAGTCCGGTATAATTGAGAATCTCGATACGAACTTAACTGGTAAAAATGGAAAGACAACCGATGTTCTCTATTCGGCAAAGATAATCCGGTTAAATGACGAACCTGCGCTACTTAGCTCATCGGTAGATATTACCGAGAAAAAAATTATACAAAAAGAGCTGGAACTTCATCGGAATAACCTGGAGCGACTGGTAAAAGAACGCACTGAAGAAATTGAAACTTTAAATGAAGAATTAACTACTACCAACGAAGAACTCTACCAGAATAACGAGGAGCTGAATATGCTAAACGAGATCCTGGCATCGCAAAAATTTCAATTGGAAACAACCGTGGAAACACTGAAGCAAACGCAAACCCAATTAATCCAGTCCGAAAAAATGGCTTCTATTGGCATCCTTACGGCAGGTATTGCGCACGAAATAAATAACCCTGTGAATTTTATAAGCAGCGGAATAACCGGTTTGGAATTGGTAATTAACGATATCTTAGAGGCAATGCAGGAGTGCACCACGCATTGTGAAAATATTCCCGACTGCAAACGTAAGGATGTTTTGCAGAATATTGATAAAAAGCATAACCTTAATATTTCGATCGAAAATATTTCAAAGCTGCTTAAATCAATACATATTGGGGTGGAACGCACCACCAATATTGTTAAAAGTTTGCGGACATTCTCCCGGTTAGATAACGAGAGCAGAAGCCAGGCGAATATTCACGAACTTATCGACTCGTCTTTAACAATATTGAACAATAAAATAAAGGATCATATTACCGTTGTGAAAGAATATGAGGTGAGTGAGCAGGTTCAATGCTATCCGGGAAAACTTAGTCAGGTTTTCCTCAACCTGATAATGAATGCGATCCAATCTATAGAAAAAAATGGTACAATAATTATAACTACCCGTAAGTCGAAATCGCACAATAAAGTTGAAATTATCATCCGCGATACCGGAAAAGGTATGTCTAAAGAAATTCAACAGAAAATTTTCGATCCGTTTTTCACCACCAAGCCGGTAGGCGAAGGTACCGGAATGGGGTTATCGATTGTTCATGGCATTATTAAAGATCATAGCGGAGAAATAACGGTGTCTTCAAAATTAGGACATGGAACAGAATTTCGGATTATTTTACCTGTTAATTAACAAGTATGAAAAAGGTATTATATGTGGATGATGAGCCAAACAACTTACTTTTATTACAGTTAAGTTTAGGGAGGTGGTTTAATGTAGTTACTACCGATATACCAAAGGACGCACTTGCATTAATCGATTCGGAGAAAATACAGGTTTTAATTACCGATCAGCGAATGCCAGGGATGACAGGTATTGAACTTGCTGAAAAAGTGAAGTCGCTTTACCCTTCGGTTATTATTATTATCCTAACTGCATTCGACGATAACGATGTTATGTTGAAGGCTATCAACCTGGGAGGGATTTTCAGGTACCTGCTAAAGCCCTGGGATATAAACGACCTGAAACAAACACTGAATAGCGCATTTGAAGCCTACGATCTGCGCAAAAAAAATATTAACCTGATTAACGATTTGCTGGAAAAAAACCGGCAAATTCAAACGGCATACAACAAAATTTCTGAACTAAAAAACAAACTGGAAGAAGAAAATATTCAGCTTAAGGAAGAGTACAAACAAAATGCATTAATTGGAGAAATTATCGGAAAAAGTAAAGCATTGAAAACAGTGTTAAAGCAACTCGAACAGATTGCCAGATCAGACTCATCGGTGCTGCTTTTAGGAGAAACCGGAACCGGAAAAGAATTGTTTGCTAAAGCAATTCATAAACTTAGTGTGCGCAGGGATAAAATTATGGTAAATATTAATTGCGCTGCAATCCCCGAAACCCTTATCGAAAGCGAATTGTTCGGGCACGAAAAAGGCGCATTTACAGGTGCCAGCCAATTAAAATACGGTAAATTCGAAATTGCGGATAAAGGCACACTCTTTCTCGACGAAATTGGCGAGTTGCCCATAAACTTGCAGCCCAAATTATTAAGGGTTTTACAAGAAAAGGAATTCGAACGTCTAGGAAATAATAAAGTTCAGAAAACAGATATCCGATTAATTGCCGCCACTAACCGAAACCTGGAACAGGAAATTGAAAAGGGGAAATTCCGAAGCGATTTATACTACCGGTTGAATATTTTACCCATTACCATTCCACCCCTTCGCGACCGAAAAGAAGACATTCCCTTGTTAGTGCACTTTTTCATGGATAAGTTTAACCGGAAATCGGGTAAGCAAATTGATACAATTCTAAAGTCAACGCTTAATAAATTGATGGAATATCATTGGCCGGGTAATATCCGGGAACTCGAAAATGTAATAGAACGTGCACATGTTTTAAGTGTTAACAACAAATTGGATATTGGCAGCTGGTTTAAACCCCAGGCGGAAATATCGAATCATTCGTCTGAAATTGTTTCACTGGACGAAAACGAGAAGCAATACATTACCCATGTTTTGAGACAAACCAAATGGAAAATTCGCGGCGAAAACGGTGCTGCCGAAATATTGCAAATTCACCCCTCCACCCTCGAATCGCGGATGAAAAAACTGGGAATTGAAAGACCCGTATAATGCTCATTAGGGAAATTGCCACTCAAAATGGAGTGAAGTAATAGAAAGTTTGAAATCGTAAAAAAAGACAACCCTTCAATCGTTTCAGTATTTAAACTCTTCTTAAATTTCGTATATACACGAAATGTCGTGCATTTTTCGTTCAAATTTCCCATTCACTAATTTATTAAAATGCTGTTATATAAAGTATTAAAATTTTTGGCCTGATTCATGTAAATGGTAGTGCGTAACAATTTAAAAAGTACCACCATGAAATTCCGATTAAAACTTTCCGCAAAATTATTTTTGAGCTTTATTGGCGCAGTGGCAGTCATTAATGTAATTACGATGTTGGTAATTTCTTCCCGAACATCCGATTACTCACAACAAAACGCTAAGGAAATGGCAGTTTCCATGTCGCAGGAAGTTGCCCTGGAGGTTGAATCGTACATCAATCAATCTATTGAAACCGGTAGAACTTTGGCATCTACCATGCTTGCATTGAAAGATCAAAAAGATATTAACCGCGATTATCTTCACCCGATATTGAAGAAAACACTGCTCGATAATCCTGATTATATTGCAGTTTGGACCATGTGGGAGCCTAATGCTTTTGATGGAAAGGATGCTGCATTTGTAAAGGATGAAAATTATAATCTGGTAGAAGGACGAATATGTTTTACATATTATAAAGATGGAGAAGAAGTAAAATATGAACCCGGAGAGGTGGTTGATTATGAGGAGGAATATTATGCCCTTCCCAAAAAAAATAAAACCATTACAGTTCTCGAACCATACGATTATTCCTATACACGAAATGACAAAGATGAGGTTTACGAGACAACGGTTACCATTCCAATAATTGAAAACAACGAAGTAGTTGGTATTATTGGTATCGATATATTATTAAAACAGTTGCAAAATATTATTTCGGACAAAACCATTTATAAATCGGGATATGCCTCCATTATTTCAAATGATTTTCAAATTGCGGCGCACCCTCAGGACGCTTTTTTAAAGAAAAACATCTTTGAATTCACAAAAGAAAGTGACGAAGTTGTTTCAAATGCCATTCAAAAAGGACAGCAGTATGAGTACGATGCAGTTTCTGCAGCAACCGGGGAATCTATTTTACGGGTGTTTTACCCTATTCAAATTGGTGGACAAAATAAGCCCTGGTCGGTAATGGTCGAAATTCCACTAAGCGAGGTATATGCCCAAACCAGAGCTATTACATGGCTAATTATTTTGGCAGGTTCTATCGGAATTGCTTTACTCAGCTTTTTAATCTTTTTTATTTCGAAGAGAATAACCCGTCCTATTGCCCGCAGTGCTTCGCTTGCGAAAGAAATAGCATCGGGAAATTTAAATGTGCAACTAGATTTGGATGACAGTGGAGATGAAATTGGAGAGCTAACACATTCGCTTTCTACCATGACAGAAAAACTAAAGGAAGTTGTTTCGAGTATTATAGATGGTGCCAATTCGATAACCTCTGCAAGTACGCAGTTAAGCAGTGCATCGCAGCAAATATCGCAAGGGGCTACTGAACAAGCCTCGTCGGTTGAAGAAGTATCATCGTCTATGGAACAAATGACATCGAATATTCAGCAAAATACCGATAATGCACAGCAAACCGAGAAAATGTCACAAAGCGCATTACACGGAATGCAGGACGTCGCCGTAAGGGCTCAGAAAGCAGGGTTGGTGAATAAAACAGTTTCCGAAAAGATTAAAATTATCAACGATATAGCTTTTCAAACGAACCTGCTTGCTTTAAATGCCGCTGTTGAAGCTGCAAGAGCCGGTGAGCACGGACGTGGATTTGCAGTGGTAGCCTCCGAAGTTAGAAAACTTGCCGAAAGAAGCAAGATTGCAGCCGACGAAATTGTGGGACTGGCCGCAGAAAGCTATAACCTTTCCGAAGGAACTGGGAAAAGAATGGAAGAAACCCTGCCAATGATCGAAAAAACTTCTCAATTAGTTCGGGAAATTACAGCAGCAAGTTTGGAGCAGAATTCGGGTTCAGATCAGATAAACAGTGCTATTCAACAATTAAATAACGTAACCCAACAGAATGCCACAGCTTCGGAACAACTGGCAACCAGTGCCGAACAATTGGCCAGTCAGGCGGAGCAGTTAAAAGACTTAATAAGTTATTTCAATACCGGCGAAAGTCAGGGTATAAAGTCCAGGAGACATTCAAGAAAAACAGAAATACAAATGAGGCCGGTTTATAAAAAGCAAGATGCACCATCAAACAAGTCGAAGCAGGTATTCCTGAATCTCTCAGATAAAGTAGAAAGCGGATATGAATCGTACTAGACAGTAATGAAAATCGTATAGAAATATTCAATGTAATTTAAAATAATCATGGAAGCATTGCCAAAGATATTATATATAGATGATGAGCCAGAGAACCTTGTGGGATTTAAAATTTCGTTTTCTAAAAATTTCACCATATATACTGCTGAAAACACAGCTATAGGTTACGAATTGATGAAATCGAATGAATTTTCGGTAGTCCTTGTTGATTATAAAATGCCTCAAGAGGATGGTGTCTCCTTTATCGAACGCATTAAAGACGAATTCAAACAGATCGTATTTATTGTGATTTCAGGGTATGCCGATCTGGAAATAGTAATTAAAGCCATTAATATGAATTGCCTTAATAATTTTGTTCAAAAACCCTGGAATTATAACGAATTAAAAATTGTGCTCAATAACGCAGTGGAAACCTACCAGATAAAAAAGGAAAATAAAATGTTGCTTGAAATGCTATTGATGAACAATAAGCAACTGGAAGAATCAATTGATCGTGAAAGGAAACTGAACGATTTGAAAAATGTCTTTCTTCAAAACATATCGCACGAAATACGAACTCCTTTAAATTCAATCATGGGGTATGCCAATATTGCCCGCGACGAAACAATTGATGCAAATATTAAAAGCCATCTCAATATTTGTATTCAAAGTGGATATAAGCTTTTAAAAGTAGTGGAGGATATTATCCTCGCTTCCATGATTATAACCGACCAGGTAAAAACCGATGTAGGAGAGTTTCATATTTCGACACTAGTCAGCGACGTCATGAGGAACAGAGATGCTAAATGTTTGAATACACCATCGATTAAATTTATGAATGAAATTGATTCAAATATTTGTGTCATAAATGATAAGGATAAAATTAGAACAGCTTTGGAATTATTAATAGACAATGCGTATAAATTTACAGAAACCGGATTTATAATAGTCTCAGCGGAGGTCGATCATTCAGAAGAAAGTGTTATTGTTCATGTTCACGATTCCGGTATTGGTATTCTGCCAGAGAAACAGCAAATCATTTTTGAACCTTTTAGACAATCCGATGAGTCGAGTATCAGAAGGTTTGGGGGGAATGGATTAGGACTATTTATCACAAAATCGTTTATTGAAATGCTGGGAGGCCGGGTATGGTGTGCTTCAGCTCTAGAGAAAGGCTCGGTTTTTAGTTTTTCCGTAAAAAGGAGGGTAGTTTAATATACTTGCTTTTTAATAGAAACAATTTTTTGCCCGACTATTCAATGTGTCAACTTTTTCATTGAATAATTACGTGGCCTTACTCTTTATTATTTCGAATAGTTGCTCTTTTTTAATGGGTTTGGTTATATATCCATCAAATCCGGCCTGTTTAATACTAACCTTATCGTCGGGGGAGGCAAATGCCGTTTGGGCAATTATAACCAGGTTTGGTTTAAAACCTTTAATTAGTTTTAAGGCATCGTAACCATCCATTTTTGGCATTTTTATGTCCATAAGGACTAGTGTTACATTTGTGTTTTTGCATATCTCAACTGCTTCGATTCCATTTTTTGCCCGTTGTATTTTAAACTTGCTTTTCGGTAAAATATTTTCCAGGTATAAGTAGCTAAAATCATCATCTTCTGCTATTAAAATAGAATCCTCAATGTCGGGTAGTTCCTCAACAGAAGGATTTGAAATTTTTGAGGTGTTTTTATTTACAGGGAGAGTGTATGGCAATATAAATTTAAAGGTCGATCCTTTTCCTGGTTCAGATTCTACCAAAAAAGAACCTCCAAGCATCTCACCATAAGCTTTGGATATAGCGAGCCCAATTCCCGAGCCCCCCACTTTAATGGTTAAATCACTTTCTATACGGTTGAAACGGTCAAATATCATCGAATGGTATTTTTTATCAATGCCCGGACCTGTATCAGTGACAAAGAACTCTACTTTATTACCTCTTAGTATATTGTATCCAAACTCAACATGCCCTTTTTCGGTATATTTTATCGCGTTAGTAATCAGATTTGAGATGATTTGAGTTAGTTTTACTTCGTCCGAAATAATACTTAAGGCCGAAAGCGAGCAAATAAGTCTTAATTCAATATCTTTTTTTAATGGGATAGTAATTTTTATGGAGTTATAAATATTGTTTAACCAAGTATCGAGGTTTACAACACCTAAGTGAGAGTTTGTTTGACCGGTTTCGATTTTCGACATTTCAATAATGTCGTTTATAATCCCCAGTAAATGGTTTCCCCTTTCGTGGATTATGTTTACATATTGGTCGCGTATTTCCTGGCTTAAATCGGGAAGATGAAGTAAATCGGAAAATCCCAGAATGGCATTCATAGGGGTGCGGATTTCGTGCGATAGGTTAGCTAAAAAAGCCGATTTTAACTTATCACTTTCCTCCGCTTTTTGACGTGCAATAATTAATTCCTGTTCATATTTTTTTCGTTCGGAAAAATCTCTCACTACCGACACTAATGCGGGCTTATTCTCCCAAATTGCTTTATTGATTGATACATGTACCGGTACTTCTTCTTGTGTCCCAATTTTGCATATTGTCCACTCAATTATTTTCGGTTTTCCCTTTAAAACTTCTTCCCAAATTGGGAATAGATCGTTTGTGTTCATTCTGCCGGAACTTATATCCATAATGGTATATTTGGATATGTCGCTGCCGGGGATATTGAAAATCTCTTGGGCCTGGCTGTTCAGCGAGATTATATTCCCTTTCGAATTATGAAGCACAATCCCGTCACTTATACTGTTTATGATAGTTTCGAGGTTATGCTGCGAATATTCAAGTTGCTCAATTTTTTCCTGTAATTCGGGGTAATAACTTTTTCGGGCAGAGTGTTCTCCCAGCCCGATTATTCTTTCCCTGTATTTTTCCCAATTCTCTTCCATAATTTACATAGCCTCGCTGTATATTGTTTCAAGGTCTTTTTTAACGGGAGGACGAGGGTTTGTAGCATTGCAAGGGTCTTTTATTGCTTTTTCGGCTAAAATAGAAATATCATCTTGTTTTACTCCTTTATTTTTTAGTGTCGAAAGAATCCCCAACATTGCTTTAAAGTTGAGTATATGTTTTACCAATTGGTTTTTAGATTCATTCGAAGAAAGATTTTCAATGGGTATACCAAAAACCTGCGCAATTTTATTATATCGATCAGGTACCGCATTATAATTAAAATTCACAACATGGGGTAATAAAATTGCATTGCACTCTCCATGCGGTAAATCTAAAAACCCGCCTAAGCTATGAGCCAGGGAGTGGACGCATCCTAAACTTGCATTTGAAAATGCAAGGCCTGCATATAAACTTGCCAGCATTACCTTTCCCCTTGCTTGTAAATCGTTGGGTTTTTCAATGGTGTAATTAAGGTTTTCAGCGAGCAGTCGAATGGCTTCAAGGGCGTATAAATCTGTAAACGGCGAATTAGCATTCGATACAAAAGCTTCAAATGCATGCGATAAGGCATCCATTCCTGTACAGGCAGTCAAAAAGCTATCCATAGTGGTTAATACCACCGGGTCGATCAGTGAAACATCAGGAACAACGGCTTTACTTATAATCGCCATCTTATAATGATCGTCAAAATTGTTAATGATAGCAAATTGTGAAACATCGGCGGCAGTTCCGGCAGTTGTGGGAATACAAATTAAGGGAGGCATTGGACGGAAAATTTTATCAACTCCTTCGAATGCTCGGATATGTTGATGATTCGTCGAGACAATACCAATTCCTTTTGCACAGTCTAACACGCTACCTCCACCCAGGGCAAGAATAAGGTTACAATTACTTTCCTTATAAACTTCAACGCCCTGCATGGTTTCAAAATCGCGGGGGTTTGGGGATACGGATGAGAACACTACATACTCAATTCCTTGAGATTTAAGAAGCAATTCAATTTCGGGAAGCCATGAAGTTTGACTGATACCATAATCGGTAACCAGGAGCACTCTTCGTCCTCCTAGTTGTTTGCAGTAATTGCCGGCCAACAAGCGGGCATCATTACCAAAAATAAACTCCGGGGCTACAAATTTCCTTAGCTCCAGCTGAATAGGTTCTAAGTTGGCGGTCATGTTTCACCAATTATTGTTTAAATTTTAGTTATCTAAATTTAAGAAAAATAACATGGATTATTCGTCTTAAAAAGATTTTTGTGGCTAAGGTTAACGATATTTTAATGATAACAAATTATATTTCAATAAATGTGAAAAATACGTTTTATCAGCAACAACAATTTTTGTATTTTGCCGTCCTTTTGGCAAATAATTATGGAGCATATGCAAAATATTTTTAAAATCTCGATTATAATCTTTATTGGTATTTCGGCAGTTTGCAATGCTCAATCTGATGAAAAGAAAGTTTATACAACAACCCGGATTAAAACAGCCCCAAATATTGATGGCGATATTTACGATCTGGCCTGGTCCGAAGGGCAATGGCAGGGGGGCTTTATTCAGAACGAACCACGAGAAGGAATTGCTCCCAGTCAAAATACCGAATTCAAAATATTGTTCGACAATTCAAACATGTACATTGCTGTTAAATCGTACGATACGGCTCCCGATAGCATTGTTCACCGTCTGACCCGTCGCGATGAGATCGATGGCGATAATATTATTGTAATTTTTGATAGTTATCACGATTTGCGCACCGGTTTTGGGTTTTCGGTCAGCTCAACAGGGGTAAAGGGCGATTTAATTTTTAGTGATGATGGTAACTCCGAAGACGATACCTGGGACCCCATCTGGTTTGTAAAAACAAAAACGTACGACTGGGGGTGGGCTGCCGAAATGAAAATTCCATTTACACAACTTCGTTTTAGTGTAAATTCTTCGAGCGTTTGGGGGTTGAATATTGCCCGACAAATTTATCGGTATAGCGAAATGAGCCTTTGGCAGCGAACGCCCAGAGATGCATCCGGTTTTATCCATTTCATGGGAGAGTTGGATGGACTACAGGAGTTATCCCCTAAAAAACAATTCGACCTTACTCCATATGTTACTGGTGGATACGAAAGCTTTGAAAAAGAGGAAGGGAACCCCTTTGCCGATGGCAACAGGTGGGTGAAAAATATCGGGTTGGATGGAAAAATTGGAATATCGAACAATATGACCCTCGATTTTACCATAAATCCCGATTTTGGCCAGGTAGAAGCTGATCCGTCAGAGGTTAACCTCACCGCATTCGAATCGTTTTTCGAAGAAAAGCGCCCATTTTTTATTGAAGGGAAAAACATTACCAGCTTTGGCATTGGCATTGGCGATGGAGGATTGGGGAATGATAACCTTTTTTATTCCCGTCGTATCGGACGGAGGCCTCAACGGGATATTTCCCTGATGGATAATGAATTTGCTGATATTCCCACCCATACTTCTATTATAGGAGCTGCAAAATTAACCGGAAAAACCGAAAATGGCTGGTCAATTGGTATTATCGAAAGTCTTGCACGGGAAGAAAAGGCTGAAATTGATCTGTTAGGGGCGCGGCGACAGGAAATTGTGGAGCCGTTGAGCAATTATTTTGTTGGACGCCTTCAAAAGGATTTTAATAAAGGGAATACAATTATTGGGGGACAGTTTACCAATACCCTTCGCTATTTAAATGCTACTACCCGCGATAATTATCACCGGACAGCCAATACCGGAGGAGTTGATTTTACACAGTTCTTTAAAGATAAAAACTGGACAATTTCGGTTTCGGCAGCCTTTAGCGATGTAATTGGAAATAGCAATGCGATTGCCAGTACTCAAAAATCTCCTGTGCATTATTTTCAGCGCCCCGATGCTGATTATGTAACGTTAAACGAAAACCGAAAGAGTCTGGCAGGACATGGCGGTATCGTTAGTGCCGGTAAAATAGGCGGTAAGTGGAATTTTATGTATTTCGGATTATGGAAATCGCCAGGATTGGAACTGAACGACCTTGGGTATTTAAGAACTGCCGATCAATTGCTGAACATTTTTTGGGGAGCATATCACATTAACGAGCCATTTAGTGTTTTCAAAGAAATGCATTTTAACGGCGACTATGCCGTATCGTTCGACTACGGTGGTAATTTTCTGGGGTCAGGGTATGAGTTTTCGGTTTCAACAAAATTTAATAATTATTATAATCTTAACCTGCATACCTACATTGGCACAAACGGAAAGGATAATAGTTTACTGAGAGGCGGCCCTTCTATGAAGGTGCCGGGAGATTTTAATTTTAATTGTTTTATAAGCAGCGATGAGCGTAAGAAACTTGGAGTTGAATTCGGAGGAAATTTCTCACAAGGATATTATAATTCTCAAACATCCAGCAATTACAGCCTCGAAATAAATTATCGGCCAGTCAATGCCCTAAAGATCGAGATAGAACCTGAATATTCCATTAGCAGGAGTGAGCTGCAATATATTGACGAATTGGGATTTCAATCCGATCCCCGTTATCTTTTTGGGCACATCGATCAGCAACTTTTCAGGCTGTCTTTTCGCGCAAATTATAGTATAACCCCCGATTTAACCATTCAATATTGGGGACAACCGTTTGCTGCCGCCGGAAACTTTTCGAAATACAAAATGATTACTGACCCAAAGGCAAGTTCATTTCAGAACCGTTACCAAATATACTCTCCATTGCAAAAGTCATTCAATGAAACCGGCAATTTTTATGGGATTGACGAAGATATGGATGGTGCCGAAGATTATAGGTTCGATAATCCCAATTTTAACCAGGACGAATTTCTCTCTAACCTGGTAGTGCGATGGGAATTTGTTCCCGGTTCTACCTTATTCTTTGTATGGTCGCAAAAAAGAGAGAATTCCACTACATTGGGCAATTTTTCGTTCCGAAACGATATGAAGGATCTCTTTAACGGAGACAAGCCGTATAATGTTTTTTTGATGAAGTTTTCCTATAGGATTGGGTTGAGGTAAGAAAATTAATACAAATGATTCAGCAACACTTAGCGCATATTTCCCTTATAGTAGACGACTACGACACCGCCATTGAATTTTATACTCAAAAATTGAACTTTAGAGTTTTAGAAGATACGCAACTAAGCGAAGCAAAGCGGTGGGTATTAATATCGCCTCCTGGCAAATCCGAGTGTTGTCTGTTGCTTGCCAAAGCTTCAAGCGAAGAGCAAAAAAGCCGAATTGGCAATCAAACCGGAGGACGGGTTTTTCTCTTTTTGCATACCAACAATTTTAAACGCGATTACGATAATTTAATCGAAAAAGGAGTAACCATTATCCGGAAACCAAGTGTGGAGGAATATGGAACTGTGGCAGTATTCGCGGATTTATATGGCAATTTGTGGGACCTAATTGAGCCAGTAAAGTGCAATGAATAAATTAGTTAATTTTTTAATTTTAGTAATCTTTGTATATTCTGTTCTAAAAATATTTTTAAGAATTAAGTGTTTCTTTTCTCTGTGTACCTCTGTGTCTTCTCTGTGTTACTAATAACTATTCACTAACTACAGGGATTTTAAAGAGAAATACGAAATGTTAATCTTAGCTTCTTTATACATTAAACAAAGTAGCCACACACAATCCCGCCCAAAAGCCCAATGCCCATAATGAGTTTAAAGGCCTTGGTAATTAATTAAGGTTCTTTTATGTTTTTATTTCAGGTGTATTTATTTTTTAACCGAATATTTAAAATAGCCAATAGTTTCCATTCCTCTTATTCTTACAGGAAGTTCATTGATTTTTGTGTCAACAACATCTATAACTTTTAATTTTTTACATCGCGAAAGATTTGGCAAATCTGACAGGTTTTTATTCCCTGAAAGATATAATTCCTGCAAATTATCGCAATACATTAAAATATCTACCTCTTTTAGATTATTGTTTCTAATAGATAGCGTTCTTAGGTTTTTTAGGTTTGCGATCCAATCTGGAATTTCATTGATATTATTGTTGTCAAGGATAAGCACTTCGACCTGGAAGTTAGTTGCCCTTGATGGAAATTCCTTAAGATTTTTATTGCTGAGATCGATGATGTTACTTTCGAATGATCCATTTCCCTGATAAACAATAACCGTATCCTGAGACTGCGAAAAAACATGCGACGGTAATAATGCCAGAACAAAAAATAGGATTTTCATAAAGTTTAGTTTAGAATTGGTTAGATTGAAATATGAAATTTTTACGTTCTTCTGTTTCAAAATATTCATAATCAATAATATTAATCAATATTTGGATATTCTCAGTGTACCTCTGTGCCTTCTCTGTGGATCTCCGTGTTGCTAAATATTGAATTGAGTATTAATCTGCACTTTTTCCTCAAGTCGAAAATTTATCAGAACTCTCCAACTCCAGGGCTTTAAGCGACCAATAAATCATGTTGAGCAGCACTCCCATTAATAATGTCATTCCCCATGCCTTGGGGTGTGAAAAAGGATTGATAATTTTATCGCCAATAGAATAAATGAGCGCATACGGTTCGCTGATAATATCCCAACTGTTCCAGCGCAGATAGCGGCCAAGGTATATTCCAAAACTCCCAAGAAATAACAAAAAGCCTGAGATTACCGGAACCAGTCGTTTCGAAATATATTTTTTCATAAACAGCTCAATATTAAAGAGGCTAACGAATCCAAACAACAAACCGGTCCATGCAAATGCCAGAATCATTATCAAGTCGAACCAGATTGGCATCGAGAGTTCTTCAGTCAAGTGAAATAAATCGGTAAGGATATAGGGAGCATTAGGAAAAAAAAGCAACCATAATAATAGCAGCACCAATATTAATAATTTCCGGTCGTGCAAATTGGGTTTTACTAAAATGATTGTGCTAAAGAACCAGGGAATAAAAGCCAGGAAGAGGTTCCAGTTCAGAAACAGAAACATATCGGAATGCGATAGAAAGACCCTGAAAACAGACATCGAAAAGCTTATGATGCTCATAACTATTAAAAGGATAGTCAGGTGAAGGCGGTGGTATTTTCTTAATAGCTCTACCATAATGCAATAAGTTTTGGAATAAAGATGATTAATCCGGCAATGAGAGATGCTGTTGCCAGAAACAATACAGCCAATGCCGCTAAATCTTTTACTTTTTTAATCAATTCGTGGTATTGTGGCGATACATAGTTTGCCAGGTATTCGATAGCCGAATTGAATGCTTCTGCCGCGAAAACAATTCCAATTGCGAAAACAATAAAAATCCATTCGGTAGCCGAAATGTTTAATATAAATCCTAAAGCGATTGCTGTCAGTGCAGCAGCCAAATGAATCCTGGCATTGTGTTCGTGCAGTAAAAGGGTTTTAAGTCCGGCGAAAGTATATTGAAAACTTTTGAGCCGTTCTTTAATGGAAAAGGGTTTATGTGTCATAAAAACCGGGAATTGACTAATAGATTGGATTATGAATTTACTTCGTATTGGATCATTAATTGGAAAGTTTTATTGCTATTAACTTTTTAATGTCTTCTATTATTATCGGCTCCGAAACATTAATTCTAAAACCGCGACCTTCGGCATAAACCGGGGCAGTTTCAATAATTGCTTTTATTTCGGCTGATAAATTGCTATCAAAGGCTTCGCGAGTGGCTTTTTCGCCATAGACAAATGCTACTTTGAAAAAGTTGTCGAATGGTATAAAATAGATAATAGCCCGCTTCTTATCTTTTATGCGAAAGCTCCACCCATATTTTTTACCCGAAGTAAACCATTCCTCGGTTGCTTTAGGGTCTCTTTCAAATACAAAGTTCCGAATCTCTTTCCAAAGTGCATGATTTTCACCGTATGCAACAGAAAGTTCTTTATCGTCGGGCTTTACGGAGATATCCTCGAAAATTCGTTGTTCCATATTACGTTGGCGTTTAGCTCGTAAATATAAGGAATTCAAGGATTATGAATTCTATTTTATTTAAATTTCAATACCTGCCATTTTTTGAATTTAAACTATGTGAAAAACATAGGGAGATGAGAGTTTTATAAAAAGATTTGAAATTATGTATCTTTGAAAAAAATAAGATCATGAAAGCGTTTAAATTTGATACCAGAATATCTAAAGACGGTACAATACATATTCCCTATACCCCTTCTCTTTTTAATATGGATGTTGAAATAATTATTGTACCTAAGATGGATAAAAAGAAAAAAGAACGGTTTGGAAAAGAATTTGTAAAAAAATGGGCCGGCTTCTTAAATTCGGCAGATACTGATTCTTCTAAATATGACTATTTATCTGAGAAATACAAATGATAAGAGCTGTAATTGATACAAATATTATCCTAGATATAGCTTTAAAGAGGGATCCATATTTTGAATTTTCGATATAATTGATGACCAATTATTGGAAGGTTATATAACAGCTTCATCAATAACTGATATTTATTAAATAGCAAGTAAGCAAAAAGATAAAATTCAAGCAAAGAATTTCTTACTAAACCTGATTCAAATATTGGAGATATTGGGTGTAGATAAAGACATAATTATTGAATCGTTAAATTCGGATTTATCTGATTTTGAAGATGCTGTTCAAGTTTATACAGCTAAATCAAATGCAATTGATTTGATAATAACCAGAAATGTGGTTGATTTTGCAAATAGCGGGATGAGAGCAGTTACGCCTGAAGATTTTATTTTACAGATAGAAAAAGGATAAGGATAGCATGGCTTTTTTATTTTCTCCTTTTCGCTCCCCATAAAACATTCACCAATTGATTCATCCCTTTACGTCGCAGGAATGCCTGTAGCTCGTTTCGATTTTCGGGTTTATACCAAAAGAAAAATTTACGCTGTAGCTGCCGTTCTTCTTTTTTAAAGGGAACAAAAACCGGTTCCATGGTCACTGGGTCGAGGCCGGTATAATATATTACCGATGCTACAGTCATGGGGGTAGGAGTAAATTCCTGCACCTGTTCCAGCCGGTATCCCAATTGTTGCGTTTTTATTGCCAATTGGGCCATATCGGTGGTTTGAGTTCCCGGATGCGCTGATATAAAATAGGGGATAAGCTGCTGTTTTACCTGGTGCTTTTCGTTGAACTGATCGAATTTGGTTTTTAATTGCTGAAATAAGCTAAACGAGGGTTTGCGCATTATCCTCAAAACATGTTCTTCGGTATGCTCAGGGGCTACTTTTAACCGACCCGAAACATGTTTTTGCAGTACTTCTCCCAGGTATTTGTTATGCGATGGATGAGGATAGGGGTTTTGCAGAAACAAGTCGTACCGGATACCACTTCCAATGGTAACCCTCTTCATACCTTTCAGCGCAGCAACTTTACTGTACAATTGCAGCATGGGAGTGTGATCGGTGTTGAGGTTTTTACAAACTTTCGGATAGATGCATGAGTAACGGCTGCACTTGGCACAAAGGGAACTGTTTTCGCCCTTCATGCGGTACATGTTTGCAGACGGGCCGCCCAAATCGTTTAAATGCCCTTTAAAATCGGGCTGTTTGAGTATGTCATTTACCTCTTTAATAATTGAATTCTCGGAACGACTTTGTATAAATTTTCCCTGATGGGCCGAAATGGTACAGAAACTGCATCCTCCAAAGCATCCCCGGTGAATATTTACCGAGAATTTAATCATCTCAAAGGCCGGTATCTGGTCTTTTTTTTCGTAGCGGGGGTGTGGCTGACGGGTATACGACAATTCGTAAGGCTCGTCAATTTCCTCCTGACTATATTCGCTGTAGGGCGGATTTACTACCACGGCATTTTTACCATGTTGCTGGACAATACGGGCACTGAATTGCTTGTTCGATTCTTCTTCAATTACTTTAAAGGCTTGTGCAAAAGCTTTTTTTTGCTTCAGGCATTCTTCATATGGGGCAATATTTTTGGTTAAGCCTTCTATTGTCGGAATTTTACCGAAAGAACACTGGTAAACCGTTTGGGGAATATCTGTTAATTCTTTTATGGAGGATCCTTTTTGAAGGCGGTCAACAATCGTTTTAATAGGTTTTTCGCCCATTCCATAAACCAGCAAATCGGCGTTTGTTTCAGTTAATATAGATGGTTTTAATGTATCCGACCAGTAATCGTAATGCACCAACCGGCGCAGCGATGCTTCGATTCCTCCTATTATTAATGGAGTATCGGGGTACAAATTTTTTAGGATCTTTGAATAAACATAGGTGGCATAATCGGGCCGGAAGTTAGGCTTCCCTCCCGGAGAATACGCATCGTCGTTCCGTTTGCGTTTATTGCCGGTATAGTTGTTAATCATGGAGTCCATGCTCCCCGAAGATACGCCGAAGAAAAGACGGGGTTGACCTAGTTTTTTGAAATCACGCAAATCGTCCTGCCAGTTGGGTTGAGGTAAAATTGCCACCTTGAGTCCCATTTTTTCGAGCAATCTTCCCAGAACCGCCACTCCAAAAGACGGGTGATCAATATAGGCATCGCCACTCACCAATATCACATCTGCAGCGTCCCAGCCCAGAGCTTGCATTTCTTTAACCGATGTAGGTAACCAACGGGAGGAGGAAGGATTAAAAGCCAACGATTGAGTGTTTTTTAGTTAAAACTATTTGATAATTTAAATCTTTTGAAGTTATGTAAAAAGTGAATTATGCCTTTGAAATAGCTCATCCTGACCGTTGAAAGTCAGTTAATTGTCACATTGAGCGGAGTCGAAATGCGATTATTAATTGACTTTTTACACAGCCTTAGCAGAGAAAATATATGAAAGCTTAGTCAGATCCCGATCCGCGATAGCTATCGGGACTCTCGTGGATAAACCTAGCTCATATGGTTATTTAGTCAAGTTAACTATTATTATAACTCATCTAAATTTACTTACGACTAAAGACTTGATACTTACGACTATTTCTAATGTAACTTCACCCCAATCAGATGTATAAATTCTTCCCTGGTTTTGGTTTCGCGCATAAATGCTCCGGTAAAAGCCGATGTGGTTGTAACCGAGTTTTGTTTTTGGATACCACGCATCATCATGCATAAATGGTGCGCTTCAATAACAACGGCTACACCAAGCGGATTTAAAGCTTCCTGAATAGAATCTCGGATTTGCATAGTTAACCGCTCCTGAACCTGCAACCTGCGGGCAAATGCATCTACCACGCGGGCAATTTTGCTCAACCCGGTAATTTTACCATTTGGGATATAGGCAACATGGGCTTTTCCAAAAAATGGGATCATATGGTGTTCGCACATGGAATACAGTTCAATATCCTTTACCAGTACCATTTGCTGGTAATTTTCATGAAAAGTAGCCGAGGCCATAATTTTTTTCGGATCGAGGTTATAGCCGTGCGTCATAAACTGCATTGCTTTCGCAACTCTCAGCGGAGTGTCCTTCAACCCTTCGCGTTCGGGTTCCGCATCGATAATTTGCAATACATCGTGGTATAATTCTGCTAGTTTATTGGTGTTTTCCTTATGGTACTTTTCGTATTTAGCATAGCCTTCGTCGTCAATAACTCCGGCAGCTTTATAAATGTGGTCATTTTCCATATTATCCAAAATATTCGATGGTGTTATTTTCAGTTTCTTCAAGTTTAATAGAATGTAATTCAATCCCCATCATTTTGATATGAGGTTCGAGCTGTTCCCATATGGAAATCGCAATACTTTCGGACGATGCAATTTTCCCTTTCATAAAATCGACTTCAAGGTTGATGTTTTTATGATCCAGCTTATCGATAATTACTTCGTTAATGAGTTTACTAAGCGTTTTGAGGTTAACAACGTATCCGGTTTCGGGGTTTAATTCTCCTTTCACGGTAACAAATAACGTGTAATTATGTCCATGCCAGTTTGGATTGGAACATTTGCCAAATATTTCGAGGTTTTTGGCATCGTCCCATTCTGGCCGAAACATACGGTGTGCCGCATTGAAACGTTCGCGACGGGTTAAAAATATCGTTTTCATGCATTTGTATTAAGAGACGGCAAATTTACGCTATTTTCATTAACCAGTCTTTTATATTAAAAGCTTTATGGCATAGAAAGGTGAAAAACCGTATCTTTGTTCAAAATATTTTCTGTGAATATACTCCTGGTAGCATCTTCAAAAAACGAAATCGCCCCATTACTAAAAAAAGCCTCTTTACCCGATAATGTTCAGTTTCCGGTAACGCTTCATTTGGGTGGGAACAAAATTGATATTATTATAACCTCGCCTGGTATGGTGGCATGCAGCTATCATTTAACCCGGTATTTGCTTTCGAACGAATGCGATTTAGCCATTAATGCCGGAATTGCAGGTAGCTATAGCCGCAAACTTTCTCTTGGAGAAGTTGTGGAAGTAAAACAAGAAATAATCGGAGACCTGGGAATAGATAATCGCGGGGAGTTCAATACAATTTTTGAGGAACAGTTGATTTTGCCTAACCAATTTCCTTATAAAGAGGGCTGGCTGATCAACCCCAACCAATTAAAGATGGCCGAGCGGTATCCTCAAAAAAAGGGGATAACACTTAATACGGTCTCGGGTAGCGAAGAGCGGATTCGTCTGTTTCGTGAGAAATACACCGCCGATATCGAAACTATGGATGGCGCTGCTTTCTTCTATGTATGTTTATGCGAAGACATTCCTTTTTTGGAATTACGGGCTATTTCAAACTATGTAGAACCCCGGAATAAATCTTCCTGGGAAATACCTACTGCTGTTGATAATCTCAACCGGGAATTACTGAAGATCTTCGAATTAATGAAATAGGAATATGAAGCTTTCGCTGGCATTTTCTCCAAGCCCCAACGATACTTTTATTTTCGATGCCCTGGTTAATCATAAACTCCATAAAAAATCGTATGAGTTTTTAGTTTCCATTGCAGATATTGAGCAATTGAACTGGTTTGCGCTGGAAGGTGAGATGGATATCGTAAAAATTAGCTATGCCGTTTATCCCTTAATTTCAGAACAATATCAGCTTTTGACTAGTGGCAGCGAGCTTGGCTATGGAAATGGACCATTGTTGGTTTCGAAGAAAAAGATATATCCTGACGAGGTTTCTTTTTTAAAAATTGCAATACCGGGTAAGAATACCACCGCAAATTTATTATTGCATAGTGCTTTTCCCGAGGTTACAAATACGTATGAATACCTGTTTTCTGATATTATGAGTGTTGTGCTCGATAATGAAACCGATGCCGGTATACTCATTAACGAAGCTCAATTTACATACGAACAAAAAGGTCTTCAGGTGGTTGCCGATTTGGGGGCACAATGGGAAAAGAAAACATCGCTTCCGGTTCCGTTGGGAGGTATTGCCATTCGTCGCAGTTTGCCCGAAGCTGTCAAGCTTGATATTGTTCAATTGATACGGAGAAGCCTTGAAGCAGCAAACCAATTTCCGGAAGGGGCACTTCCATATATGAAAAAACAAGCAAAGGGATTACATGAATCAGTTATCTGGAAACACCTTAACCAATTTATTAATGATTTCTCGCTCGATTTGGGCGATCAAGGTAAAATTGCGATCAATGAGTTGTTGAGGGTTTCGGGCAAGTTAAATCAGAAAACAGAACTTAAGCAACCTGTTTTTGTAGGATAGCTTTTTTATAATTTGCTAAATTTTCCAACACTTATTTCCTGTCCGGTATTCATTTGGACAATATAGATTCCAGATTTCAGCGAACTGACATTTACCAGGACTTCATTCCCTGAAATGCCCTTCAGCATTTGTTCGTAAACAAGCTTTCCTGAAATGGCATAGATTTGAATCTGCATCGGTTTAACTCCCAATAGTTCACTTCGGATAGTGATAATATCTTTGGCAGGTTGAGGGTAAATTTTAAAGGATTTGTTTACTCCCGTATCACCTATTCCTGTGGTTGTTTTATCCGTTAAGGTAAGATAAAAAGATCCTTCACAGCTACCTCCACTGCCATGGTCAGTAATTATGATGGATAAAAACTGAGTGCAAAAAAACTATTGGATTATGCACGATTGTAATGGCAATTGCGTTTATATTTGAATTGAAAATTGAGTATGCTATGAAAGGTTAATTGAAAAAATAAGAAAAATGAGCTATAAAAATATAATCCTCAGTTTATTACTTGTTATTGTTTTCTTTAATTTTTCAAATTCGGTATATAGTCAAGTTGATACGTTTAAATTCAAGCATTTCTATATTGAGTTTCCTTTAGAACCGGATACTTATGGAACAGGAGGGTTTACTGTGAATGATTTCGATAACGATGGCGATATGGATATTACGCTACAGCGGCACCAAACTGGTAAAGTATATTGGTATCAAAATGTTGGTAGCGAAAGGTGGAATAAATATGAAATAGCCTCCGAAATTTATAATCAGTTAGGGGCCGCATCGATAGATGTGAACAACGATGGTAGATTTGATCTGGTTATGGGAACTTTTTGGCTGGAAAATCCGGGAAATATATTGGAAACCCCTAATCAATTATGGATAAAACATATCTATAACGGAGCTTTGATAGAAACAGAAAATCATGATATTGTAGCAGCAGATATTTCCCGGGACGGAAATCCGGAAATACTTGTTTATAGCCAGCAATTCAATAGCGGTGCCGGGGTTATGCGTTGGTATGACATCTCAGATCCATACAACTGGAAATATACTGATATTGATACATTTATCAACAAACGGGAGATGCCTGAATGGAATAATGGAGTGCATGCCGGATTTGCTCCTAATGGAATTGGAGATTTGAATAACGACGGGTGGAGCGATATTGTTATGCCTACAGGATGGTATGAGAATCCTAAAGGGCAATTCAATGGGCAATGGCGGATTCACCGCTGGACCGATTATGGATTTACCATAGGAATTCCAAAAACTCCTTATGGAACATCAATTCGAAGCTGGATTTGCGACATGGATGATGATGACTGTAATGATATCGTATTCACTGATTGTGATGTTGAAAATTCAAAACTCTATCTTATTCGAAACATAAAAGGCGCTGCGCATTTTAAATTGGAGACTTTGCCATTTCCGGAAGGACCTTCCGGTTCTTTGCATTCGTTAGGAGTTGCAGATATGGATGGTGATGGAGACCTGGATATTTTTGCAGGCGAACAGGAAGACCCCGACATGGAGATGAAGCCTAAGGGATTAGCTGAACACGGAATATTGTGGGTGAATAAAGGAGACAGAAATAATCCTGTTTTTGATTATCAGGTTATACATACCGATAACCCTGGTTGGCACGATACCATATTGCGCGATATGGATGGCGATGGCGACATCGATATGGTTACCAAAGTATGGAACGCCGATGAGGGAATAGATAATAATCCGGATCGAAAATGGCATCTTAGTTACTGGAGAAACGATTCTGAGAAAACGCGAAAATAATTCCATTACAAATTTGAATTTGCGAAAGAAATTAGCGGAGAGTTTGAAAGATGAAATATCCATGTTAGGTAGCCCAACACACAAGGGAATGACTATAAGGTCCCGATCCGCGATAGCTATCGGGATTCCATGTGACCTTAATTTTAAAATCAAAAAATAAACAGATGAAATTCTCTGTTTTAAAAAACTCTTACTTTTAATTACCTTTGGCTTTCTAAAAAATTCCTTATGATAGTTGTTACAGGCGCAGCCGGTTTTATTGGAAGCAACATGGTTGCTAAACTGAATGCCGAAAACTTTAAAGACATTGTTATAGTTGACGATTTTTCAAACCTGAAAAAAAATAAAAACTATGAAGGGAAAACATATAGTCACCAGGTACATCGCAACGATTTATTTACCTGGATTGATCAAAACCACCGTCTGATTCAATTTATAGTGCATATTGGTGCCCGCACCGATACCACTGAATTCAACTGGGAACTTCTCGAAAGCCTTAATTTGGAATACACCAAACAACTATGGAACAAATGTGTTGAATTCGGATTGCCGTTTATTTATGCATCTTCTGCAGCTACGTATGGATTAGGCGAATTTGGATATAACGACGATCATGATGTCATCCATAAACTTCAACCATTAAATCCATATGGTCGTTCAAAAAACGAATTCGATAAATGGGCGCTAAAGCAGGAGCGGAAACCTTATTTTTGGGCAGGACTTAAATTTTTCAACGTTTATGGCCCCAATGAATATCATAAAGCCCGGATGGCCTCGGTTATTTTCCATTCCTTTAACCAAATAAAGCAAACCGGAAAGATGAAACTCTTCCGGTCACATAATCCAAATTTTAAAGATGGAGAGCAACTGCGCGATTTCATTTATGTAAACGACGTGGTAGACGTGATCTTTTTTCTGATGGAGCACCGCAAGAATTCAGGAATATATAACCTGGGAACAGGAAAGGCCCGTAGTTTTCTCGATTTGGTTCGTAATACCTTTAAGGCAATGAATTTACCTGAGGATATTAGTTTTATTGATACTCCCGAAGATATTCGCGATAAATACCAGTATTTTACCGAGGCCAACATGGAAAAACTGCGTAGTATTGGATATACAAAACCCTTTCATTCGCTCGAAGATGGGGTGGAGGAATATGTGAAGAATTACTTGATTGGCGCAAAATATCGATAATTCTAATCCCCCAGCTAACAGTAGGCTTTAAATGAGAGTGCACAATAATGGGTTCAACCATACAATGCAAAGCACTCTAGAAATAATTCTGCTTATGAAAATAATTTAATAAATCTTAGTATAGTAGGTTTATTTACAGATTGTTCTAATGTTGTTGAACGAACTCTAGATGGTGTTTGGAGTATTGATTCAATTTACTATAAAATGCTTATCCTCTGTATCCGACAGATCACTGAAATGTACAATACTGGTTATTAGTACATTAAAACTAAAAAGGCCATGTATTTAAGACTTAAAAGTCTTTCTACACAGCCTTTTTTTCGTGGTGCCACCTGGAATTGAACCAGGGACACACGGATTTTCAGTCCGTTGCTCTACCAACTGAGCTATGGCACCTTGTTTTTCACTTTGGCGGTGCAAAACTAACCAAAATATTTAATTAAAAAAACAACTTGCATTTTTTTTAGAAAAAATATTCCACCCCCCGAATCTTTCTTCGTATTGTTTTGTTGTTACTTTTGCAATTCACTTGTTTAGCATGGATTTATATTTTCACACGCTCCCTAATGGAATTAAATTAGTTCATCTCGAATCTACATCCCAGGTTGCTCATTGTGGTTTTTTTATTAATACCGGCTCACGCGACGAAGAGTTGAACGAGCATGGAATGGCGCATTTTATTGAACATTTGATATTTAAAGGTACTTCAAAGCGGAAAGCATTTCATATTTTAAGCCGAATGGAAGATGTAGGGGGGGAGGTAAATGCTTATACTACCAAAGAGGAAACGTGCGTTCATACTTCTTTTCTCGTCGATTATTACGACCGGGCACTGGAGTTAATAGCCGACATTTTTTTTCATTCAACATTTCCCGAGAAGGCAATTGAAACTGAGCGCGAAGTTATTTTAGATGAAATTAATTCATACAAAGATTCTCCTTCGGAACAAATTTGCGATGATTTTGAAGATCAGGTTTTTTTTGATCATCCTCTCGGCCGAAATATACTTGGAGCTCCCGCTTGTTTGCAGTCGATAAACAGAGAACTCATTTTGAGTTTTATCCAACGGTGTTACAATACCGACCAAATGGTGCTTACTTCGGTGGGAAATATAAGTTTTCCGAAAATTAAGCACATGTTCGAGAAGTATTTTCAGGATATACCTTCGAATCATCGGAAGGTAAAACGTCTCCCTTTCTCAAATTACCAAGTTTCTAATAAGGAGTTTGTATTCGATACAAATCAGGTTCATGTAACATTGGGTGGTATGGCATACAACCTGGCCGATGACCGGCGAATGGCCCTGCATTTGTTAACCAATATTCTCGCTGGTCCGGGAATGATATCACGCTTAAATTTAGCATTGCGCGAAAAATACGGATACTCCTATAATGTTGAATCTAATTTTTCGCCTTTTACCGATTCAGGTATCTTTTCGGTTTATTTTAGTACCGATAAGGATTATGTTTCAAAATGTTTAGATGTTGTTTATAGTGAATTTCTGAAATTGCAGAATAATTTATTGGGCGATATTCAATTAAAAAAAGCTAAGCAGCAAATAATTGGTCAATTGGCAATTTCTTTCGAAAGCCTGGAGAACCAAATGCTTTCGATCGGTAAAAGCTATCTTGTTTATGGCAAAGTCGACTCGATGGAAACAATTTATAAAAAAATAGAATCGATTACAGCCGCTCAGCTTCGCGATATTGCTAACGATATTTTGCAACGCGATAAATTATCTTCACTCATATTTAAATAGAATTTGTGATTTCTAATTCGAAACTCGAGGATTATATAGTAAGCATAATCGATGCTGAAGATCCTTTGCTTTACGAGCTTAACCGCGAGACGCATCTGAAAATGATGCATCCGCGTATGTTAAACGGACAGTGGCAAGGGCAAATCCTTCAAATGATTAGTTATATGTATCGCCCGAAGCGTATTCTCGAAATTGGGACTTACACGGGTTACAGTGCCATATGTTTATCAAAGGGAATGCCAGATGACGGAATAATACACACAATTGAAATTAACGATGAGATTGTAGAAATCCCCATGAGGTATTTTGAAAAAGCTGGTTTAAAGGAAAAAGTTGTTTTGCATATTGGCGACGCATTGAAAATAATTCCAACATTAGAAGAAAAGTTTGATTTGGTTTTTATAGATGGAGAAAAAAGTCAGTATTTAGATTATTACAAGTCGATTTTCGCTAAAGTTAAGCCTGGAGGGTTTATTTTAGCTGATAATATATTATGGAGCGGAAAAGTAATCGATAAAGTGGAAAAAAATGATTATTTCACCAAAGGAATTATTGAGTTTAATGAGTTCCTGAAAAGCGATGCACGAATAACAAAAACGATTCTGCCTATCCGGGATGGGATGATGTTAATTCGAAAAAATAATACTGTTTTAACGGAACGTTCAAAAGATTAGCATATTTGTTAAACTTTTTTTCAATCGTTTTGTTAGAATTAAAATTTCAAATGATTTTAGAAAATGGCAATCTATTCCATAAAGGATCTTGAAAAACTTTCGGGTATACAAGCTCACACTATTCGAATCTGGGAAAAACGGTATCAACTGGTAAGGCCCCAGCGAACAGCAACTAATATCAGGGTTTATACTGACGACGATTTGAAAAGACTTTTGAACGTTTCTTTTTTAAACGGGAATGGATTGAAAATTTCGAAAATTGCTAAGCTTAGTGATATTGAGGTAAAAGATAAAATATTTCAATTATCAGCCGATATTTCTAAGATTGACAATCAGATAGATGCGCTTATTCTTTCTATGATAGATCTGAATGAACACAAATTCGAAAAAATTCTTTCGCGATTGGTCATTCAAATTGGTTTTGAAGAAACTATTACAGGCGTTATTTACCCATTTTTAAACAGGATAGGAGTATTATGGCAAACCGGGAGTATTAATCCGGCACAGGAACATTTTGTATCAAACCTTATACGGCAAAAATTATTTGTGGCAATCGATTCAATTTTGGTCGACGAAATTCCTGGTCGTAAGCGTTTTGTTTTATTCTTACCCGAAGGCGAATTGCATGATATTGGACTGCTTTATTATGCCTATATAATTAAAAAAAGCGGCCATCATGTTTTTTATTTAGGGCAATCTGTTCCTTTCCCTGACCTTCTCGAAATCAATAAGATTAAGCCATTCCAATATTTATTAACCTCTTTTACAACTTCTATATCGCAAGATTTATTGGAAGAGTATCTGCTCGCGCTTTCAACCTCCTTTAAGCAAATGAAAGTGTTTATTTTTGGAAGTCAAACCGATTCGGTAGACTATAAAAAAATGCCAAATATTATTAAAATTACATCTCCAGAACAGTTTAAGGAACACTTGGCAAAGGTGTAGCTTCGATTCTATCTATTTTAGATTCTTTCGACTTAATCAATTTCGTTAGGCTAATCAAATTATATTTATTTATAGCAACAAGTTTAAAATAATTCTAAGAATTTATTTTTCTGAAGTTTTACCCAATTCAATTTTAATGACAATTTGTTGTAATTAATTAAATATTAATGGATTAAATTCATTTTAAAAATATTTTAATTTTTGAAGG
>JAIFLU010000051.1 GCA_020048915.1 Bacteroidota bacterium
TCTCAAGTTATACTCCCCGTTCAGATTTTTTGGAATATTATAATGCATCCCTTCTATTGCATTTTTAATTTCCTGAGCAAGTTTAGGATTTCTACAATCAGTTTTTACTAACTGAACAGTTGATGGATTTACCACCCGAAATCTAACTTTAACTGTTTCCATGGAAGAATATTTTACATTTTCCATGGCATTGCAGATTTGATCTCTAACAGGTTCGAATTTGCTTTCTGTTTCCTGATTTACAACCACTTTAATTTGGTAGAGCCCTTTACTTCCTTTAGGGAAAATAATATTTGTACTTGAAAGCGCTTCCTTAACCGATTGATTCAACTTTTGATCATTGCTTTCAATCTTAATAATTTGAAGATTATTTTTGTCTGTTACACCAAATTTAAGAGTAACCTGACCCTTCCCGTTAATATCAGCAGATTCAATCGCTGCGGCGATTTTTTGCCGAATAGTATTATTTACATTTCCCGATCCTTCCGGACCTTTTCCAGTTGCATAACTATATCCAGAAACCAACAAAATGGTAGATATAATAAAGAGTGATTTTAGTGTTTTCATTTTTAGAATTTTTTAATTTAATAATAAAATATTTGTCGGTTTAGTTTAACCAATCAACATGCCAAGATTATCATATAGCTGTTTATCTGACATATATGAATCGAAATGAGAATTAAAAAAAACTATGTTTGTTACAAAAAGGAACATCACTGTATCAATAATGTACACTTTTAAAATATAAAATAGCTACCTACCGCCCAAATAAAAGATGCAATCTAAATACTCGCATGTTGAAGAAGTGTTTGTGATTATGCCAAATTTCATGTAGGTTTGACATGCTAATTAATGAAAAACACATGCAACGCAAAGTTGATTTTTTGGTTATTGGGTCAGGACTTGCAGGCTTAAGCTTTGCTTTGAAAGTAGCTGATAAAGGCAAAGTTTTAATTGTTTCAAAAGCAGGCCTGGAAGAAACAAATACACGATATGCCCAGGGAGGAATTGCTTCAGTAACCTATGCTCCTGACGATTTTGAAAAACATGTTAATGACACTTTAATAGCAGGCGATGGCTTATGCGATGAGCGTGTAGTGCGAATGGTTGTAGAAGAAGCCCCTAAACAAATTGAAGAGTTAATAAAGTGGGGCACTCAATTCGATGTAAAGAAAAACGGAACATTTGACCTGGCAAAAGAAGGGGGTCATAGCGAACATCGAATACTTCACCATAAAGATAATACCGGATTTGAAATTCAGCGAGCTTTAAGTGAACGGGTACGAAACCATCCAAATATTCAAATCCTCGAGCATCATTTTGCTGTGGAGATAATTACCCAGCATCATTTAGGTCATTTAATCAAACGGTACCATTCCGATATAGAATGTTATGGTGCCTATGTACTTCAACCCGAAACCCGCAAAATCATGACTATCCTGGCTAAAACTACGGTAATGGCGACAGGTGGGGCAGGTAATTTGTATTCGACAACTACCAACCCGCTCATAGCTACTGGAGACGGAGTTGCAATGGTTTACCGGGCCAAAGGGATTATTGATAATATGGAATTTATTCAGTTCCACCCCACCTCCTTATACAACCCGGCCGAACGACCTTCTTTTTTAATTTCTGAAGCTTTGCGAGGCTTTGGAGCTATTTTAAAAGGGCACGACGGGAAAGAATTTATGCAGAAATACGATAGTAGAGGATCGCTTGCTCCACGTGATATAGTTGCCCGAGCTATTGATAATGAAATGAAAACCCGCGGTGACGATTTTGTTTATTTAGATGCCCGGCATATTGACCCTCAGGGCCTAATGGATCATTTCCCAAATATCCATGAGAAATGTTTAAGCCTGGGAATTGATATTATGAAGGATTTGATTCCGGTGGTTCCTGCTGCACATTTTCAATGTGGCGGTATTAAGGTCGATCTAAACGGTCATAGTACCATTAACCGGCTTTATGCATTAGGAGAATGCTCCTATACCGGCCTCCATGGAGCGAACCGACTAGCCTCAAACTCTTTACTGGAGGCCGTTGTTTTTGCCGATAAAGCTGCAAAGCATGCCTTGCATCACTATAAGGAAAATATTATTCCGGCAAATATTCCCATGTGGAATGATGAAGGAACTACCCATCCGGAAGAGATCGTGCTTATTACGCAGAACTATAGGGAAATGCAGCAAATTATGTCTAATTATGTGGGAATTGTGCGGTCGAACCTGCGATTAAAACGTGCCATGGACAGGCTTGAAATAATTTATGAAGAAACGGAAGAACTATTTAAGAAGTCCATCCTTTCTCAAAAACTGTGCGAACTCCGAAATATGATTAATGCCAGTTACCTGGTTATAAAAAGTGCACAAGCGAGGAAAGAAAGTGTTGGCCTGCATTATACCATTGATTATCCACATGCCAAAAAAGATAATAAACTTTTTATTTCGTAATATTCAATAGTTTAAATATAGCTAAAGAAAACAACTTTACTTCTCCCCTCCAGTCCCTACAAAATACTGATCCTTATTGTTAAATAGGATATTGAAAGTAGTTAAACTACCATAAATTCGGGTAATGTATTGCTGAAGGTCAACCTTATCTTCGTCGGTAAGTTTGGCATTGCTGTTGATGTTTTGTTCCAAAACTCTAAGCCGGTCGCGTAACATGACAATTTTATGAAAGAAAGCTTCAATTGGAATTTCTTTACCAACCAGTGATTTATTAGCCGGTTGAATAATTAATTTTCCGCCGACATACTTTTCTCCTAACGGAACTACCTCCTGAAGCATCCCATATTTATCAAGGGTGTGAATTAGCAATGTTTGCAATGCCTGCACATCAATAGTGCTATTAGATTGAGCACCTTCAGGTGTTTCGAGAACTTTAAAATCCTTATTCGATTTTAGAATCTCCATTTTACCATTTCGGGCAAAATAGATGTCGTAACTCACCAGATTTACTTTTCCAACCACGCCTTCTCCATATCGGTCGTGATCAATTCTGGTTCCTACAGGTAATTCAGCTGCCATAGGTGTTATAATTAGTTCGAATTGTAAATGTATAAAATAAGTTCAAATGACAAATTTCTCCACTTTAAAGATTATACTTTATTAGATTTCGCTGTTTGCAGTTTCAGAATCCTCATACCGTATTGCAATATCCTCAAGGGTAGCCATTAATTCATCTACATCCATAGAAGTTACCAGTTTCATTCGGGTTTCTTTAAAATTTGGCAATGCTTTAAAATAGTTCGTTAAATGCCGGCGCATTTCAAAAATACCGACCGGAGAACCCTTTATTTCGAGGGATTTCTTAAGATGTGATTTTGCAAAATCTACTTTTTCCCGAATGGTGAGCGGAGTCATGAAATCGCCCGTAGTTAGGTAATGTTTTATTTCTTTAAATATCCAGGGACGGCCATAGGTAGCCCTGCCAATCATTATTCCATCTACCCCATACCTGTCAAACATTTCCTTAGCGCTTTCAGGTCCCACCACATCGCCATTCCCAATAATAGGAATATACATCCGCGGATTGTTTTTCACATCGCCAATCAGTGTCCAGTCGGCCCTGCCTGTATAAAGCTGTGCCCTGGTACGGCCATGGATTGTAAGTGCTTTAATCCCCACATCTTGTAATCGTTCGGCAATGTCCACTATAAATTTTGAATTATCGTCCCAACCCAATCGGGTTTTCACGGTAACCGGAAGTTTCACGGCATCAACTATGGCTTTGGTCATTTCTACCATCAAAGGGACATTGTTCATCATTCCCGAACCTGCACCCCTGTTTGCAATTTTCCGGACAGGGCACCCAAAATTTATATCGATCAAGTCGGGTCTTGCTGTTTCTGCAATGCGGGCTGCCTCCACCATAGGCTCCAGCAAATGCCCATAAAGTTGAATTCCAATTGGCCGCTCGTAATCATATATTTCAAGCTTCTGAAGACTTTTACGGGCATCGCGTATTAATCCGTCGCTCGATATAAACTCGGTATACATCATATCGGCGCCAAACTGTTTACAAATATAACGGAACGACGGGTCGGTCACATCTTCCATGGGTGCGAGCAACAACGGTTTCTCTCCTAAATCAATATTTTCTATCTTCATTCCGTCCTATTTTATCATCAAATAAATCTGAATACTAACGACTTTCTACTAACAACTATTTCTAATTTCTTTTAACTATTTTTGGGCAAATTTAAAGCTTTTCGAATATGATAAGAGGAATGTTTCAACATACTACCGTTTATTCGCAATTGGTAATTACCCTTGCTCTTACTTTTGCAATGATTTTTCTATCGTCAGCCCTGGCAATGCTTATTGCAATACCAATGTTTCACCTTGACATTTCAAACCTAAGTGCTATTTTCGAAAACCTGAACGACCCTCAAAATGTATCAATTTTAAAATTCTTTCAAATTATACAATCGCTATTCGGTTTTGTTCTTGCAGCACTATTACTTGCCCTTCTATTTTCAGAAAATTCAAATCAGTATTTGTCACTTGAAAATAAACCAACTATTCTGTCAGCTATTATTTCGGTTTTATTAATAATATCCATTTTCCCTTTTATAAATGCTTTAGGAGCGTTGAATAGTCAGATTCATTTTCCAGAATTCCTTAATGGTTTCGAAAACTACCTAACATCGCAGGATAAACAAAATGAACGATTAATGGAAGCTTTTTTAGGTGATACTAATTTTCGGGGGCTGTTTGTGAATATTGTGATGATTGCTATTATACCCGCTATTGGCGAGGAGCTCCTTTTCAGAGGAGTGTTGCAAAATATTTTCCGCAAAATGACTAAAAACTATCATTGGGGAATTTGGATTTCAGCAATCTTATTTAGTTTGATCCACATGCAATTTTCAGGATTTCTACCCCGGGCTATTCTTGGAGCTACATTTGGTTATATGCTGGTTTGGAGCGGAAGTATATGGGTACCCATCCTTGCCCACTTTGTAAATAATCTTAGTGCGGTAATTTTATACTATCTGGTTAATACTAATACGATAAGTAAGGATGTTCCCGAGTATGGGGTATCGGTGGAGGCTTTACCCGCAGTATTATTGTCAATGGCAATCAGCGGATTTTTTATTTGGTATTTTTATAAAAGATCTGTTCTATCAGCTCAAATTGATAATAATCTGAAGAAAGAACAAGAAGAAGAATGATCATGCCTGGCTTTCAGCCGATTCATTTTTCAGTACCCTTATTTGGCGAAGTTCATTTTTCCGGAATACATAAACAAGTCCATATTCTTTTGAACGCTCGCGTTTAATTTCATCCGGGAGTTCTGCATAGGTAGCCTCCACTTCGTTCCAAACTTTGGTAATTATTTCATCGGCTTCTTTCCGCAATTTCGCCAGATCGCCTAAAGTACGGGTATTCGTTTTTTGCAGGGTTTTTTGAAAATTATATGCTTCAAGAAAATTTTCGTAACGCACTTTAACTACAGCCATTGTTGGATTAGTAATGGGAGCCATTCCCTTTCTAATCCGCTCCGATTCCCCTTTAATAACCGCCTCTCCCCATTTAATAACATCGCTCTCGGTATTTAAAACAGGAACTCTGGAATCCGAATCTTCCAGTCCAAAAAATGAACGGGCACTCGAAGCTATTTCGCCCCGAATAATAGCCATATTAAACACCTGAATAAAATGAGAGATATAAAGTTTCGCTTTCTTTAAAGCATTCGCATAATCACGGCTTTTATGCACCTGATTGGCAAAAGCATTTTTATGCAATAACAGCGCATGTTCATAAGAAGGCATAAACGATTGAACTTTACTGAAAGACCCTTGACTAAATGCTAATTTAAAGGGAGGCAGGTCTTTACCTTTTAAAAAGGCAATTTTCAGGGCCCTTAGTCGGGCTACATCGGTATTGGGGAGACGTCTGTAGGGCATTGTTAATAAGTTAATGAAATGTGTTAATAACTTTACGAACGATGCGAATATATAAATAATAATTAATTATCTAGTACTATTCGTACTTATTTTTGACGTATTATCAATTGATTTTTAATGATTTATTAGTTAGAGAATTTTTTATTGTATCCACAATATAAGCTATACAACATTACAAGGGCATTTCATAAAAAGTGTATATTAGGAAACTAAAATTTACGATTATGTTTGATCCAAAAGTATATCAATCGCGCAGAAATTCCCTCCGCTCGAAATTTAAAAACGGCATATTATTGTTTCCCGGAAATATGGAAACAGCAATGAATTACAAAGCCAATACATACCATTTTCGGCAAGACAGTTGTTTTCTATACTATTTCGGACTGAATCAGCCCGATTTATTCGGAATTATAGATATAGACAAAGGGGAAGATTCTATTTTTGGAAATGATATCGACATCGAAGATATTATCTGGATGGGAAATCTACCCAGCATTGCCGAAAGAGCAAGTTTGGCAGGTGTAACCAAAACATTGCCATTAGCGAACTTAGCTACATTCCTTCAACATCCCGATAATAAAAAACGGCCCATACACTTCTTAAATCCATACAGGGGCGAAACCATCGTGCAACTGCAAGCATTGCTGGATAAAAATCCTGTGCAACTGAAAGAAAATTCATCGAAAGAACTGGCAATAGTAATTGCTCAAATGCGATCGATAAAGGAAGACCGGGAAATTGTGGAAATCGAAAAAGTAGTAGATGTTGCCGGCATAATGCATACAACCGCTATGCGAATGGCCATGCCCGGAATTATTGAAAGGGAAATTGCAGGAATTATTGAGGGAATTGCCTTGTCAAAGGGAGCTGGAGTTTCATTTCCTATTATTGCCACTATGCATGGTGAAACGTTGCATAATCATCACCACGGAAATTCATTAAAACAAAACGACCTTTTAATAATAGATGCTGGTGCGGAATCGGAATTGGGTTATGCCAGCGACATTACCCGTACCAGCCCGGTTGGAGGAACCTTCACTCCCCAACAAAAAGAAATTTACGAGTTGGTTTTGGCTGCGAACTTAGCAGCTATCGAAATGGCAAAACCGGGTATTTTTTATAAAGATGTTCACCTAAAAGCTGCTACTGTTATTGCGGAAGGATTAAAAGCAATTGGGTTGATGAAAGGAAATATTCAGGAGGCTGTTCAGCAAGGGGCTCATGCCTTGTTCTTCCCGCATGGGTTAGGCCATATGATGGGGTTGGATGTGCACGATATGGAAAATATTGGAGAGAATTATGTGGGATACGATAATACCATTGCCCGAAGCAGTCAGTTTGGACTTGCCTATTTAAGGTTAGGCAAGAAACTGGAAACAGGAAATGTAATTACAGATGAGCCCGGCATATACTTTATTCCTGCGTTGATAGACCTTTGGCAAGCCGAAAAGAAATTCACGGAATTTATCAACTATGATGCCCTTAAAGCATACCGGAATTTTGGAGGAATACGCCTCGAAGATGATTTGTTGATAACCAATACTGGTTGCAGGGTATTAGGGAAACCTATTCCAAAAACTGTGAAAGAAGTAGAGGCTATTGTGGGAAAATAATAATCCTTTCAAATTTTATTGCTGAAAGGATTTATAAATCTAAACTCCATTTTAAAGGGCATCACAACCCAAGCCCCTCCCTTATTTCCAATGGCTTATTGGTTGTAATTCCTGCTACTCCAAGTTTAACCAGATTGGCGGCATCCTTGATATCATCAACTGTCCATGTATAAAGAGGAACCGAATTTTGTTTGCACAATTCAGCAATTTCAGTATTAATGGTAGAGTATCTCAAATTCAACCCTTCCATTTTATGCTCTTTAATTTTAAGGATGAGTTCCTTACATGATGAAACTGAAACCATGCTGCTCAAAAAATACATGGGAATATTTGGCATTGCAACTTTAGCAGCGGCGAGAACATTAAAATCAAAGGAGATGATTACATAGTTTTCAATTCTGCCGCTTTTAAGAAGAATAGCTTTTAAATATGGAATAACCTCGACTCCACATTTTATTTCGATGATAAGTTTCTTACCATCCGGAATGGTTTGCAGTATTTCTTCCAGAAATGGAATTTTCTCCCCAGTATACTTTTCGTTTTTCCACTTCCCAACATTCAGTTTCCGAAGGGTGTCGGAAAGGGTTTTGGCGAGAATATAATTAACTCCAGCGGTTCGTTTGGTATCCGAATCGTGCATAACCATTATACGCTTGTCGAGCGAAAGATAAATATCGATCTCAACTGCATCAGCACCCTGACTAAAGCCAAGTTTAGCAGAAGCAACCGTATTTTCAGGGGCAACGAAGGAGGCTCCTCGATGAGCGATAATCATTGGCTTTATCGGTTCCATAGTTTGGCTAAAACAAAGGGTATACAAGTTTATTAAAACAATTGAGCAAAGGGCTAATTTTAAATTCATTTTTAACTATTATCGTACTTGTAAATGAGAAATACCACAGATTTGCACAGATAGAGTATATGGTTTGTACACTTATTTTTTAAACCCTACCTGAATAAAAACCGGAAAATGATCGGAAGGATAGCGTCCATGCACAGTATTTGTTAAAATGCCATATCGTAGCACATTAAATTGAGGCGTAAGAAAAATATGGTCAATTCTCCCAACCTGTTTACTTGTGGGGCTAAAACTATTAAAAGAACCATTCGGTGCAAACCGAATTTTAGCCAAATCGTAGGCATCTTTCAGATTCTTTGATGCATTTAGTAGGGTATAACTTTCATTGGTTTCGTCGACATTAAAATCGCCGGTTAAAATCGCCGGAGTTTTTCCCGCAATATCACTAATTTTAGATAATATCAACTTAGCGCTTTCCTTACGGGCTTCTACCCCTTTATGATCGAAATGTACGTTAAACATATAAAAAGTGAATCCCGTAGCGACTTCGGTAAATTTGCCCCAGGTACAAATCCTGGGCAATGCAGCATCCCAGCCTTTATTGGGGGTGTCGGTAATTTGAGAAAGCCAGAAATTCCCCTTTTCTAATAATTTAAACTTTGTTGTTTTGTAAAAGATAGCGGCATGTTCTCCAGCCGATTTTCCATCGTCGCGGCCAACCCCAATATAATTGTACTCCGGAAGCAGGCTTTTTAAATCGTTGAGCTGATGGATCAACCCTTCCTGGGTTCCCAAAATATCAAAATCGTAAAATTGAATTATCCCACCAATAGAAGGATACCGCTTTTGCCATAAATCGAGCGAATCGCCCGGATTATCGTAGCGGATATTATAAGTTGCTATGTTTAAATACTGCCCAAAGGAATTAGCGACAATAACAGAACAAATTATTAATGAAAAAATATTTTTGAGCATAGCGATAAATTCATCTTTCGGGGAAAATTAAGAAAAATTACTCACCTATACATTGCTCAAATCTTAAATATCAGAAAAAAATTATACTCCCAACTTAAATAATACTTCGGCAAGCTCAACGTCCAAAACATTAAAAGAACGATGAGCCTGTCGAAGTGTTATTTCATTATAATTTCAGCTTAATAACCTCGCTTCCTGCAGACAGAAAAGCGCCGGTACCATAAACTTCCCAACTATCAGGTGAAAAATTCTTTTGAGGATCAGCTCCGATAGGCTGAACCCAACCAATCATTCCGTTTTCCTGTTGTAAGCTGCACAATCCTATCCAGGCTTTTTTAACAATTGGGAGATATTTATCTTTATCTAAAATCCCCTGATTAATTCCCCAGGCCAATCCATAGCAATAAAATCCTGAACCACTTCCCTCACCTCCCGGATAAGAATCGGGGTCGAGTAAACTTGCCCGCCATAATCCATCGGCCTGCTGAATGGCAGCAATCTTATTGGCCATTTGTTTATACAACTCAATATAGAAATTACGAACCGGATGCGAAGCAGGGAGCTCACTGATTATTTTCACCAAACCTCCCATTACCCAACCATTTCCACGGCTCCAAAAAATCAGGCGACCATTTTTTTCTTTTACGTCTGTTTCTTCACCTTTCCATAGATATTTTGCATCGCGCGCAAATAATTGCTCTTCCTTATTATAAAGCCGATCGTAACATTGTTTAAAAAGGGTATCGCTCATTTTAAAATATTGCTTATCGTTCAGGGTGATTCCCAACTTCACAAGCGCAGGAGGCCCCATAAACAATGCATCGCACCACCACCAGGTAATGCCATGTTTAGCAACCTCTTTATTAACCGAATTTCCAAAAACTTTTAACGTATCAATAAATGGCTGAATCATTCGTCTGTCCTTTTTAATCCTATAGATATCAATATAGGTTTGGCAGATAGTCCAGTCGTCAGCATGATGAACCCTGGGGCCGGGTTTCCATTGATTTCGTTCGCCCATTGCAACCAATGAATCCAGTATATAGGATTTTTTCAATGTTTCATAGGCCGAGAATACTCCCGTATAAAAAGCGCCGTTAGTCCAATCCCAAAGTGCATGTTTCGGATTAGCCAATTGCCAGTTGAGAGCCTTTGTCATAGAGCTTTTTATAAAAGCAGGCTTAAAATATTTTTTTTCATCGCTTTGCCCCGTAAGGGAATTGAAGAGAAATAGGGCAATGATTAGTAAAAAAGAGTGTTGTTTCATTTCGATAGTTTTAATAATTAATAGGTTTCACAAAACTAATAATTCACCCGAAATGCGCAAACGTTTGCTCAAATTAAAATTAGAAACTCTCTCTATACTTTGACCTGGAGAGGATTGGTAAAAAAAAGTAAAATGAGCTTTAAAAGCTCATTTTACTTTTCAAATTTTTATACCCGGAGTCGCTTACCTTTACTTTAGCCCCGGTATTTAGAACCGCAAGGTAGGACCCCTTTTCGTACAATTCGAGTTGGGTAATGGCATCGAGCCGAACAATGTAAGAACGGTGAACACGAATAAATTGCCCCGGATCGAGATGTTCCTCAAAATGTTTCATGGTTTCCTGTTTCAGGTACTTGCCCGAAGCGGTATAAATCATTACATAATCATCCTGCGACTCAAGGTATACAATGTCTTCGATGGCAATAACCTTAATTTTAGAACCGGTTTTTACAACTACCCGTTCCAATTTATCGGTATGTTCCTGAATATGCTTTTTAAGTTCTTTTAAATTATCCGCACTACTTTTCTTCTTCGAAAACCTGTCCATTGCTTTTTCAATAGCCTGGGCAAAACGCTCCCGCGAGAATGGTTTTAAAAGATAATCGACAGCATTCATTTCAAACGCCTTTATTGCAAACTGGTCGTATGCAGTTGTGAAAATAATATCGGGGATGGTTTCTAAAATTTCGAGCATTTCGAAACCTGTAAGTTTAGGCATTTGTATATCCAGAAAAACCAAATCGGGGTGAAGTTCGTTAATGGCTTTAATCCCTGAAAACCCGTCGGAGAATTCTCCTAATAACGTAATATCAGGAAATGCTAATAAATAATTCTTTACCAATTCGCGGGCTGGTTGTTCGTCTTCAATAATAATAGCATTCATTGTGATTGAATTAGATGTTTTGAGGAAAAGTTACAGAAACAGTAAACAAGCTGTCCTTACTCGAAACTTGCATTAAATAATCGGCTCGATAAATTATTTTAAGCCTGTTTTGGATATTTTTTAGCCCCATTCCTGTTCCCTTTTTACTTTTGGATTCGGGGTCAAAAGTGTTCTTAACAATAATATTCAAACTATTTCCTTCAACCCTGCAAACAACCCAAATAGTAATGGGTTCAGTCGATTCGTAAACCCCGTGCTTGATTGAATTTTCAACAAGCGGTTGAAGAATCATATTGGGAAGTTCTTTGCTAACGCATTCTTCAGGAACATCAATTTCAAAATTCAGTTTATCGCCAAATCGTGTTTTTTCTATATCCAGATAAAGGTAAATGTTATGAAGTTCGTCCTTAAGCGTAACCATTTGTTTTTCCTTACCTCCAATTGAATAGCGGAGAAAGTCGGAAAGTTTTATAATCATCTCCTGAGCTTTTTCGGGATTGGTAATGGTTAAGGAACTTATAGAATTTAAACTGTTAAATAAAAAATGTGGATTAATTTGCGACTTTAACAAGTTTAATTCGGTTTCCCGGATTAATCCTTTAAGTTCCGCTTCCTGAATAACTTTCTCTTCAATGTTCCGAAAAGAAATATACAGATAATAAATAAAAATGGTAGTGGTGTAAAAAAAGATGCCCATAGCAAATCGCCAGGGAGCAGAGTTATTAAGAAATGCATTATATTCCTGATTATCCGAAAATATATAACTAAGCGTAGCATAAGCAGCAATATACCATATGATAATACTTACAGCTGCTGTTCCCAAATGGTTCAATAGTATATCGATAGAAGAAGATTGCTTGAGGTTAATAAACCTAACAGGATACCAAATCCCCAGCGTTAGAATTCCAAAATAGATATTAAAGATAAAACTATCGGTAAAAGAATAATTGAAAGATTGTTTATAAAAAAACGATAGTATTACTGTATGCGAAATTATAATGACTACCCAGATCGCAAGAGTATAGATTACACTTTTTCGATTAAACAGAATGGGATGGTTCATTTTGAAATGTCAAAAATTGAATATAAAGTAT
>JAIFLU010000288.1 GCA_020048915.1 Bacteroidota bacterium
TTTGTCTGCTTTTAACCCCATAGCTATTGTTTCTATGGGTTACAAATATATGTAAAAGAACTTATTAAAAATTTAATCTATATAATGTCTAGTCAATTTTTATAATAACCATATATGGGCAAAATATAGAAGAAAAAAATGATGAAAAAAATGTAGTTAAAATTCAGTACTCAATCTTAGATAAAGACACAAAAAGCTTTCATTCATTTTTGGGATCAAAAAGTGGCGAAATAAGTTTTAAACTAATTGAATTAAAAAATTTAGACACCAATGAAGCCATTTTGGGAGTAGAGGTTAACATAAATACACTTGAAACAGAGCTAACATCAAGTTCAATTGCATTTAGTGGAATTGGTAAATTATGGGGCGTTTCATCAGGTGCAACATATAGAAATATAAGAAACAAAGGATTTGTGTTTCTAGACAGTAACGATCTTGAAGATATTACAGTCTTTTTAAATGGAATAATTGGGGCTACAGCTCAAGTGCAGAATAAGTTTACGATGTACAGAATTTCGATAGGAAAACAATTTGAGTTTGGAATGGTTTACGATATAGATAGCGCTGAGACTAATAAGTGGGGATTCACTTTTTCAGTTAATGAATCTACTTATCAGCTAAATTATCAAGATGGTATTACCATGTTAAGAAGTCTTTCCAGATTCTACAATTACATCAAAAAGAACCAGACCATTTAGTTGACATATAACTTAAGTTGATTTTCAACAATTAATTGGGCTAACTCTGTCTCCCCCCATCTAGCTATTTTGCAGAATTCATATTAGCTCCTGGTTGAGATAAAATACCTTCGAACCTTCTTTTTTGGGATATAAAACATTTGCTCCGACAAGTTCAGTCCTATATTTGGTGATCGTTGTACGAGACGTTTTATTTAAAATTTCACTAAGCGTTTGAGCTTAAAATAGGATTGGCTAAATATACTGGATATTTCACTGTTTGGCGAAGGCTGCGCCTTCGTCAGATTTATGTTTACAGGTTCAACCTGTCTTGATATATTCGACTGAGGTGCAACCTCAGCCGAACAAGGAGGTGTAGGTAAGACCACAACTGTGTATCACGTTGCTTGGATGTTGTCGGAATTAGGCATAAAAACAATCGCGATTGATTTAAACCCCTAATCGAATTTAACTTCAATGTTCCTAACTGATGAAAGGTTAGAATCAGTTTATGATAAGAGTTTACCTGTTACTATTTTGGATGCAATTACCCTAATTGTAAACGGAGACCAAGCAATACCTGTGCATATTTAGGAAATTAATGACAATTTAGGGCTAATATTAGGAAACCTTGCATTGTCTACTTTTGAAGATACATTAAGCGATGCTTAGCATAAATGTTTAAGTGGTGAAATATATTCATTTAGAATTACCTTTAAAACAATTATAGATAAAACCTCTCAAAGATTCAATGCAGAAATAGTACTAATAGATGTTGGTCCAAATCTTGGTGCTATAAATAGGGCAGTCACCATTAGTGGATAATCCGGATCATATTGACCCCACCTTCCATTTTTCAAATCCTTTAATTTTTCAGATTGATTTTGAAAAAACAAATAGGTTGACCAAAAAATAAACCACAGAACAACTGTTAGTAGTCGTAAAACAACTGAATGTATCGAATTTACAACTGTAAGTAGGCGATATTATATGCAATAAGCTTTTGGTTCATAATAACTTTGCAGCATCACTAAAACAAAAAGTATGATGCAGAATTCAAAATTAAATGACAAATCAATCGGCGGGTGGACTGGCTTTATTCCTGTTGACGACACGGAATTATTCATTACAGATTCGGGCGGGACTAAACAAACAATTATTTACCTCAACGGGTCCTATGCTGATCATGGACATTGGAAAAAGGTAGTAAAAGAATTAGGGTCTGATTATAGACACATCTTATACGATGAACGTGCCCGCGGAAAATCCAGGAAGTCAAAAGATTACTCTTTCGATGCTTGTCTTCGGGATTTGAGTGCCATAATTAGAGACAGGCAAATTGAAAAGCCAATTTTGGTTGGTTGGTCGTATGGTACTATCCTTGCTGTAAATTGGGTTCGCAATAACCCTGATATAGCATCAGGGATATTGGCTATTGATAGCGCTGTTCCCTATGGTTTAACAGGCGAAGACGCTAAACAAAGAATTTATAAATTATTCAACAAACTTAAGTGGTTTATACCAATTTTCTCATTTTTTGGATTAGCCGCAAGAATGAGTGCAAAACAACACGCTGAAATTAACATTGAAATCAATGAAATATCAGCCAATTTGGAACCTGTTTTATTGGATATGCAAATTCCGGTTAGGTATGTGTTAGCTACCGGGGCAAGTCGCGGTGGCGAAGAGCAAGAATTTACTGCAATGCGAGAAAGTATTGAACCGGTTCTTATAAAAAACCGAAATCTAAAAGTATCTGCAAAAGTACCAAGCAACCACGAAAGCATACTTTCCAAAGACTTTAAGACTATTGCAAATTCAATTAATGCTTTAGCAATTGAGATAAACCCAGGTTTGAAATTTTAATTTTGAACTGAAATATAAAATTGTAACAATGGTAAACTCAAAATCAATAGGCAATAAGATTGCCGCAGCAAGAAAAAACATACATCTTTCGCAAGCCGAACTAGCACAGCAAGTATCAATTAGCCCACAAGCAATAGGTAAATGGGAACGTGGAGAGTCTATGCCCGACATTACCACCCTAAACCGACTGGCAGAAATTTTTAGCGTTGACCTTAACTATTTCTCTGACAGTTTTCATTCCGAGGAACTTACAACAACAACTTACAGGAAACCTGACCGGCAAACAATAGAACCTTCAAACACAAAGCCTGATAAAAATTCAGGCTTAAGTTGGAATATGTCTTCAGGTAACTGGGTTGACGCAGACTTTTCGGGACTGAAAAACTTGAAAGAAAAATTTGGTGGTGCCAATATGAAAAACTGCAAATTTATAGGTTCAGAACTGACAGGACTTATTTTAAAAGGAAATAGCATAGATAATTGCGATTTCGCAAGCACCGATATGAGAAACAGCCAATTTAAGTCTTCAATCTTCTCAAAAAGTGGTTTCATAGCCTGTTCGCTTATCGACACTAAATTTGAAGCAAGTGAAATTAAAAATTGCAATTTCACAAATACTGATTTTTCAGGTACGGAATTTTCAAATGGAAATTTTCAAAACAACTTAATTGAATCGGCAATTTGGAAATTAACGTCATTCAGGACAACGCATCTTGCCGACCTGATTTTTACAAGCGACCTGGAAGATTGTTCGTTTGAGTATTGTTCTTTTTCAAAGGTAATATTTAAAAGCTCGACACTTAGGAACACCTTCTTTAAATGTAAGACACTTAAAAATATTAAATTTGTGGACTGCCAGGCCGACCGCATGACATATGAGTTTTTGAAAAATGGGAAGGCCAAGTTGACAGGATTAACACTTGTTTAATTTAACCATAACTTCAAGGTAAATTTAATTGCTGTTTATTAACATTTTATCAACTTTAAAGTTGTAATATGTAAAAATACGACCTATATTTACAATCATTTTTTAATAAATGGCATCGAAGCAGGAAGTAGAAAAATTCTTAAAGGAACTAAAGGTGAAAACGGAAGTTTTTGGCATATTGTTTCTCGATGACCGAGGAAAGAATCAGCAGACACTGCACGATTTGGAAATTTCACCTGCTAAACGCAAAGAAATAATAACAAATCTCACGTCGGAGAATTACAGCGAAGGTCCATTGGAAGAAACGATGAGGGGCATTCTGCCCATGTGGATATTTGGCAAGGAAGTGAAGCAAAAAGAAGTGTATATCAAGATTAGTATGGGATTAGAAAATAATAGAGCCGTTTGTATCTCGTTTCATGTAGCCGAATACCCTATGAACTATTCATATAAAAATTAAAATTATGCAAAGTCCATTTACAGGTAAAGAAATGAGCATTCAAAAAGAATGGCGTACCCTGAATTTCCGTAAGGACGAATTCAACGTATTGTTTCATTCATATAAATGCGGTGAGACAGGAGAGCAATTCGAGGACGATGCATTTGCTCAATTGAATTATAATCAATTGGTAAATCAATACAGGGAAAAGTATTCCATACCTTTCCCTGAACAAATTATAGCCATACGTGAAAAATACAATACATCAGCATCGCGAATATCTGAAATATTAGGATTTGGCACCAATAGTTACCGTCAATATGAGAGCGGTGAAGTGCCCAGTCAATCCAATGCCCGGCTAATTCAGCTAGCCGACGACCCGCATGAATTTAAAAAATTAGTGGATTTATGCAATACCATAGAATCGAAGGTAAAAGATAAACTATTACACAAAATTCAGATAGTACTTGAGGAGCAAAAAAATACAAAGTTTGAAAAACAGCTCGAAAAGTATTTTTTTAACGCTTGTTTGCCAGACACTTTTACAGGTTATAAAATGCCAAGTTTAGAGAAGTTTACAGAAATGGTAGTTTTCTTTACAGAGCGAATGCAACCCTGGAAAACAAAATTAAATAAGCTCCTATTTTATGCGGATTTTGCTATGCATAAACAATCAGGTTATTCGATTAGCGGAGTTCAATACAGAGCTATTCCAATGGGTCCTGTACCTAATAACTTTAATAGCATATTTGAGTACTTAGCAAATAAAGATGATGTAGATATATATTACTCTGCATTCTCCGATGGGGGAACAGGAGAACAATTTAAACCAAATTCAAAAAGAGCGTTTAATTCAGAATTATTTACTGAAAATGAACTGCAAATATTAGAAAATATAGCTGAAAGGTTTAAAAATACTACTACTAACGAAATAATTGAAATTAGCCATAACGAAAAAGCATGGCAAGAAAATAAAGACGAAAAAAAGATTATTGATTATAAATACAGCTTTGATTTGAATTAGGCCAGCGCTCTTGGCCCTTCGTTGTAAGGCATTCTGATATTTATCCATAGCCATTAACTTAAGCTTAATATGTAAACCGTTGATTGAAATAGTTTTTTTAAATCATATAGCTTCGCTAATTGCTAAGTTTTCTTTTTGAGAAACTTAATTTGAGTTTTTTCGATTAAGACTATATCCCAACTTTTACCCACGGTAAAGCCATCAAACAATATGGATATTTTAAGGATTCTCTCATAAAATTTATCTATAACATTGCTTATAAAAGCAGAGGTATGGATTTCAGGATTAAACTCTAGAGTTCTATTATTAACAGTATGCGAATTGTAATGCCACAAATCATAAAAAATATCATATAGAACTTTGGAAGCTAGCTGAGTATGTTTTGAGAACCTTAAAATCAAAGAATTATCTTCTGAGGCCAATTGACAGAATGTCTTATCTTTAGTTTGTATAAAGCCGCTTTCTATTCTATCACTCAACCTCATTGAAATAAATAACTCTGTGTCCAATTGTTGATTATTTTGAATTAATACATTAGTAAGTGCTTGTCCAAACGACAAACAATCTTCCAAATGCAATTTATCCGCAAGAAATTTTTCAATAGTATTTGGAACATAAATTCCTTGCTGTGCTAAATCCTCAGTAATCCAAACATCACCAGCAAATGCAACGCAACATAAATGATTCAAATATACCTTTCGTAATTTGGAATCAAATAATTTATTATCAGTCATGGTGCACCCTTCACCAGCAATAACGGCAAAATCTTTGTTCACAAGATGAGTGATAAGAGTCATGCGATCTGCTTAATAGTAGATTGGAATTTATAATATAAATTAGCCATTATTTTTCAAACACTATAAAAACGAATTATTGGTTTGTGAGAATGATTGTTCTATATAATTCCAAACGAATAGATAGTCGTATATGCCGAAACCCATCTATTGAAATTTTTGATAAATTGGATTTTTCAAATCATAGAATTAACGTTTGTTATCCAATTAATAGTATATTTTAATGCAACAGTAAACTTTGTAATTTCTGCAAGATCAGTAACTTTAGTACTTCCTCGGAAATTATAAAAGAGACGATAAAAAGTATCAGGAATGTAATTGGATTTTGTATAAATATATTCTACTTCCTTTGCGAAATAGTTAAATCTGTCATTTACAAGTTTAGAAAAAGAATCAAGACTATAAATCTTGTGATCTCCAAAATATTTTGCATATATTTTATGTTGTTCATATATTATTTCAAAATAGCTTTTAAATGTTAAAGAGTATCTTTCAGGATACTTTTGACTATAATCATTTAAAACAAACATTGAGAAAAATATAATAACTTCAATTAATCCTTGATCTCCAGAGAATTTCTTATCGTATGTTTTTCTTAATTCATTAACAGCACTTTTTGAAGCCACAAAGAGCTTTTCTGTATCAGATATTTTATTATCCAAAAAAGTTAGATCTCTAAATTTATATTGAATATAATCATATAATATTATGAAACTGCTCCTTGAAAATCCTAATTCCTTAGATATAGGATTATAAAATTCGGATGAGATTTTTAAATAGCTTCTATCTTCATTTAAATAATATGAAATGGACACTTCTATCAATAACTCCTTGATTGTAAATCTGTGATGAGTTTTTTCATATAGTTTATGTAATTCTTCTACTTCAGTATTAATCTGATCGTCCCCACCAGGGAATATTACTCTTAAGAGGTTTATAATTATCTTCTGGTCTAATTCTTCTTGCTTCATAGATCCAGATTTTATAAAGTCAAAAAAGCCCATATTGTTATTTTTTGTGACAGTCTTTACTAATTTAAATATATCATTAATAATAGTATTAACCCAAATTATGTTATACAAAAATCCAAGTTTGTTTGTCTCCTGAAGAGCCCTTTCAATATAGGTTACAGAAGCTCGTCCTTAAAAATTTTCTATTGCTATACATTAGATACTATTTAAAAATCAGTACATAATGTTTCAAATGCGTAATCTCGGATTAAATATATATGTATTTTAAAACAACAAAGTTTCTCAGTTAATCTTTATTTATTATTCTAATTATTAGGCATTTTTTAATCCAAGAGGCAACTTTTAATTATTTCAAATATATCTCAAGAATATCTTTTATAATCTTTAGCAATCTGGTAATTTAACAAAATTCAAAGTGCTAATTGAGAAAATTACTGATTGTATGATAAAAATTACTAAGAATAAAGCATGTCCGGTCGGTTCATCCCTGTACATTAAGTAATTTTTTAAAGAATACTTTTAAGAGTTATCGCATAAAATGAAAGCTTCAAAGGATCAAATTCAACTCTCAAATTGTATTTTGCAAAACTAATATTCAATGCACCTATTTGCTTTGAATATTCATCCGAATATCTTTCAAACCGGATGATTTAGCTGTTACAATAATCGTCCCGGGAATGCCTGCCTTAGAACGGACAATCGCCAGGCAAAGTCCATTAAATGCTTCTCGTTGTTTTGAAGCAAACGACACCATATTAGTTGGGTCGCCGTTATCGGTGGCCACAATTTCGCCAGGGCCTTCTAAGCTAAATTCAATAAGGTTATTCGTTCGGGGCACCATGAGCCCGTCCTTATCTGTTATTTTTACGGTAATAAAAGCAAGATCTTTCCCGTCGGCTTCAACGATTTCGCGGTCAACAGCACTTTCAAGTTTAGATGCTTTATCAGTTGTTTTGACCAAATCTTCAGCCCATTTTTTACCTTTTTTATGGGCTACTACTTTTTCACCACGAATCCGTTCTGAAAGGGGATGCAGGCAATCCTTCCCGGTTGTAAAGATTTGCACCTTCGGGATTGTCGGCCCAGGCATAACGAACCGCAACAGGAGATCGTATTTCATTGCTCCAGACAACGACCTTATTGTTCTTTATTTCGGCCTTTGCCCAAACAAATTTCTTATCAGCTCCGGCAATGGCAAATTGTTTCAGCTCTTTTTGGTCTTTGGCAAATAATCCGCTCCCGGTTTGAGTGAATGAAAGCTCTATTTTATTTCCTTTTACCTTCATCGATTCATAGAGTGGTCCGGAATAAACAACTTTACTATCATGGTATGCCAGTTTTTGAGCAGCAAGTGCAAGCCGTTTTCCAACATCCTGCTTGTTGAGCGGATGAATATCGTTCCATTCGCCAATATCGATAATCACTGCCATTCCGGTTTTTGGAACAGTAAGCGTTTTCAGTTGCGATTCGCGGGTTTTTGCCCAATTACTTTCAGAAGGTATATCTTTCGCCTCCATAAAATTTGCTAATTGCACAAATAAAAAGGGGAATTCACCTTGGGCGAAATGCTTGCGCCAGTCCTGAATCATTGCCGGAAACATTTGTCCATAGGCAGTAGGATTTCCGGTATTCGATTCTCCCTGATACCAAATCGCTCCCATTATAGTATAGCTTTTTAAAGGAGCAATCATGGCGTTGTAGAGTCCCATTGGTTTCCAGCGGATAAATGTTTCGCCAGCCAGCGGAGGCATGGTACAACCGAGTTTCATTTTCCACTCCCCTTTCAGATCAATAACTTTACCGGCAACTTTTAGTTCATAAGGTTTATCCGGAACAAATCCGCCTTTTCCCGAATTATTGACCACACGCGCTACAATTGTATTTTCCCCAGCAACCAGAATACCTTGCGGAACATTATACCAGCGGGGCGGATATTGATAGGATACCGAGCCTGTATATTTTCCGTTAATAAATACTGAATCGGCATCGACAATACGTCCGAGGTTCAGAAATGCAGGTTTTCCGGTATCTTCGGGCGATACCCGGAATTTCTTTCGAAACCAAACTACCCCGTTTACTTCTCCCAGCGAAGTATTGGCCCAGTAACCCGGAACATTCATCGCCATCCACCCGGAATCGTCTGTACCCGGCAGGCGGTATGCATTCCTCAGACCTTCATCCTTATCGGACGATTCATTGTACCAGGCTTTAGATCTTGCTTTGTCGGCCAATTCAATCTGTTTGATCAGGTCGTCATCTCTGAACTTATATGCTTCATTCAATTGATTTGGGAATGTTTTCAGAGCCTCTTCGCTCATCCATGCCTCCACCGGAGAACCACCAAGACTCGAATTGATCAGTCCGATCGCTACATTGTATTTTTTATTCAACTCCAGTGCAAAGAAATAAGCTGCCGCCGAAAAGTTCAATACTTTTTCAGGGTTGGCTTCCTGCCAGTTTCCATAGTCAAGATCGTTGCTTTCGGATTTAAAGTCATATTTCTTGGGAACAAGAAAGTAACGGATATTCGTGTTCTCTGAATTCTTAATAGCTTCTTCATATCTCGGTTTTACCCTGTACATCGGCAATTCCATGTTCGACTGACCCGAACAAAGCCAAACATCCCCGAAAAGAATGTTGTTGATTTTAATGGCATTTTCGCCTTTAATATCCATAGAATAAGGGCCGCCGGCCTTTTGAGGCGAAAGTAACACAAACCACTCCCCAGCTCCATTGGCCTCGCATATTAGCTGCTGACCGGCAATTTCTACGGTAATTTTTTCGGAGGGTGAGCCCCATCCCCAAATCTTTACTTTTGTCTCCCGCTGTAATATCATTCCATCCGAAATCAGCTTTGGCAACCTGATTGTTCCATAAGCTGATCCCGTTAGCGAGAGGAGGAGAAATAAGGCGAGGTTTCTTAAAATTGCAATTTTCATATCTACATGTATTGACCGTATAAACTGCTTAAATTTAGTTTTTTCGACTTGAAAAGACAACTTAATATATCTTCCAGCAAGCCGCATTGCCCTGGAGAATATTTTAAATTGTTTTGCGGGCTGTACACCCAACTTATTTTAATTTGTCCTTTCAGTATCCTGCCAAATCCTTCCAGTTTTTAATGCAGGATAGCCAAACAATGGGTTTCCTTTTTAGAATTTACTTCGGTTTTAATTCATTTACTTGAAGGCGATCGCGGTGGACGTACTGTTTGTTAAATAGGATAATCAGTGCTAAGGCAAACATGCTCCGATAGGAGCGCACTGTTTGTAGAAAAACATGACATTGCCTACAACAGAGTTCCGTAGGAACGACCTGTTAATCATACCACTTGAACAAATATCTTTCATCATACAGCACATCGAATTTTTCTAACAGTCTCAGATATTCATCCTTAAACGTAGCCTTTCTGTGATGCTCTCCCTGATTTTTAATGTTCATGACTAAAAGTATTTATTTGTTCTGAGAATAAAAAATTGGCATCCATGTTCGCTTGCGAATTGCACCGTTAAACAGGTCGCTCCTAACGGAGCTTAATATCTGTATTCACATTATTTCTACAAACAGTTAGCCACTATGCTGCTATATGGAACAATATCAGAATACGAAATATGAAAAGGGAATTTTTTAGTACACCAAACAAATAAGATTATTATATTACTCAAATTGAATTTTTAACAAGACCTATAACCATCAATATCCATAAAATCCACTTCATATTTTTGGTTATTATTAAGGATGATAGTTGCTCCCAATGCTGAATATGTAGGAGTAATGTCCATAATTTCGATGTTTTTGATGGGAGATAATTCTGCTTCGCTCCATTCTGAATCATCCATTTTATGAAGTAAAACCGATATCATCAATTCCATACGAGGGTTTTTATCCATTCTTTTCTTATAGGCATAAACAACAGTACTTTCATCCGCTTCCGCATTTCTGTCAGTATGTGTTAGGCTTTTAAGTTCATCCCAACCGTTATAGGTTATCAATGCCACCCTTCTTCCGGATATGGATGCCGTAATCACTTTCCTGTTATCGTCTTCAAATTGTCTGACATCTGCCTTTGCCCCTTTAAGGTGCGGTAAACCATAGTGCCCCAAGGTAAGCTCGTATTCAAAAGCCATGCGCGATCGATCTACTCTGATTATACCTCCCGGAATTATAATTTCTGCCAGGTCAATAATGTAGCCTACTCCATTATTTGGTGGCTTTCGCATAATAGCCTGCCTGTAAATTACATCCTTCCTTACACCATTATAGAGCATGCTTTGGGAAGTAGTATATTCCGAATTTTTTGAAGCGCTGTTTTGCAAAGTATGCCCCGTGAGGTAAAAATTAATATCATCTCCACGCACATCACGTGAGTCAAGGCTTCGAAAACTGTATTCCATGGCAGTTCCACCCTGCGGATTATGGTCTTCCCAAGGAAAATGTGTATTATAAACAAGTTTGGAGTAATTAGGGTCGTTGTAATAAACCTTCCCGGGTATTATTTCGGAAGTGCCGGTTTTCCCATGGTTTGCAAGTACTATGCCCGGATTATTTAAGACCTCAACATTTGATTCGTTTCCAAGATTTTCCCAAAATCCTTCGTTTTCTTTGGCTGTCCAAAAAGGTGAATCGTCGGGCAAAGCCAAAGCAATAAAAGGGATAAACATTATAAAAGGGCTACCTGCACAACTATAGTTTTGTAAAATATATTCGGTATGTCGGTAATAACCAAGGCTAGGGATATCGTTTTCGAAAAACTCCTCGCGGGTGACAAACTGGAGCAACGAACCGGAACAAAGCCTCCTGGCCATCCCGGGATCCAATGGAGATCCGCCCTTTAACATAAAAGAAACCGGGAATCCCCCGGATATCCAGGTTCTGTAGGTGATACTTCGGGCCCACATATTTACATAACCATCTCTACCAAAGAAATTAACATATGTTTTATATAATTCCTGAGCCGACTTTTCAATGGTTTCGGCTATTTCGGGGTAGAATTCATCTCCAAACGTCCTGTTCCAGATAGTTAAATAAACGATAAATAAACTAATGGTATAATAATTATAGGTTTGTTCCAGGTACCAACCGTTGCCCGAATGATACGAAGCAATCCACAAGAGGTGGCTTTTTAATAATTCATCATCAATTTCATACCCATGTTTTTTAAGGAAGGAAAGGGTAACCACATTAAAAATGCGCCAGTTATTTTGTGTTGTTCGGTGGTGTCCCCATTTTGAGATACAATCTACCATCTCTTCTTTCTGCTTTTGCGTATAAGTCGCCCAAATAGTATCAGGCATCAAAAGCAGGGTTTTAAACAAACCTCCAAATTCGCAGGTAAACTGGTATGTTGAATCAGGAAGTTCTTCCGGGAGGGGCAATGAGTTGGGATGGCCCGGTGTGAATGCATTATAAATATGCAGGCTATAATACTCCCGCAATTTTATATTATTTATTGAAATTTCAGGGTCAATATGAATTAGTGGCCCTGCTATATTGAATGTCCTTTCAAGCGCTTCAAAATCGGCTGCGCGATAACGCCATTGGGGAGCATTTGATTCCGGATAGGTTTTGCCGGGAACTATGGGAAAAGATAAGGGTGTTTCTAATGAACCGACATGCTTAAAGGCTCTTTCGAGAATGTATTTAGCGCATTCGATATAATGCTTTTTGGCCATTCCGGTAAATGGACTCAATTCAATGTCCGGATCTTTTACTTCAAAAATTTTTTGCATACTTTCAATGCTTATTTTTATTTCTTTTTCACTGTTGTCCGGTAAAAAACAGGTCGCCGCTATGCGGCTTAGAGCCATTTGTTGTATTCATTTGTCTACAAACAGTTCGCAGCTACGCT
>JAIFLU010000153.1 GCA_020048915.1 Bacteroidota bacterium
AAAAAGTTGATATGAGTGTGTGCCTTACTTTCATCTGCCTTATTGATATCCCTCGTTTTTTGCCTGATGGCCGTTTTTGGAAGTATCCTCGTTTGCTTGTGTTAAATTTTACATGAAAGTAGTAAGTATTTCCCCGGCTGGTTCTAATACTTACTACTTAATATTTTCATTCTTTTATTTTAATTTTCACTTTCAATTCGCTAGAAATTATAAGTTACGTATATGTTGAATTGGACTGGTTGCTGGGGTTGGGCTTACATAGATTCTAAATGTCCCGGCTGCACCTGCTGCGGTCAAAGGAACCATTGATTTACGCGAAATTCTATCGGTAATGTTTGTGATGGTAACATCGTAATATCCAAATTGAGCAGCAGGCAAAGTATAGGAAAGTCCTTCGGTTGCACCGGTAACTCTTGCTGAAGTTGATTCGGTTATAACATTTGCATCAGTTACAGCCGGAGCAGCCAGTGTTAAGGTGTAAGTGGCCGGACCTGAAGCTGCGGCACCATTATAAGATACTGTATAGGTTACATCCCAATTACCTAAACCTGTTACAGTAAGAGGTACATTAAAACTACTCCCCGGAGCTGTAGCACAACCACCTCCTTCGGTACCAACAAAAGCAACAGTTGGTCTTGCCAATACAAATATATCTTTTACCTCTGGAGTAGCATCTTCGCAACCTTCAATGGTTGCACTATTGGTAACACTCTTTTCAGCAACCTTAACTTTATAAGCAGTTCCTGCAGTAAAGGTTGGGCCTCCCCATAAAATGCTGATTTCGTTATCAAAATATCCGGTTCCTGCTGTTGGAACCCTAAATTTATCGTACTGTGCGGCGGCAGCACCAGCGTAATTCAGGATGCTAGCACCAGCAACATTAACATCAGCGGCATTAGTCACATTCCAACTGAATATTGAAGCTTTCATTGTACCTGCATCTGTCATGCCTTGTATAGTTGCATCCGTATTCACGAAATATGGCAACCTGCTTCCAACTGTTACATAGTCGGAGTTTGCTGTTTCGACATTCGCAGCACCTGCGGAAGGTGTGGCAACATTTTGTGCAATGGCACGCAATCCAAACATGGAAAGTACTGCTAACATTAAAATTCTAGTTCTTAATTTCATGGTATATTATTTTATATGTTATTTTTTACGATATATACTTGTTTATACTCTACTATAAAGTTCTTATTAAATATTAGGTACGTGATAAATTGGACCTGTTGATGGTACCCTGTTAACTGTTAATAAAATATCGGGGGTAGTTACAACTCCCTGAACGGCAGATTTTAGTGAAATATGGTCGTTCACGGTGTTAATGGTTACTTTATAAGCGCCATACTGAGTTGCTCCTGTTAGGGTTAAATTGAATGAAGTCGCACCACTGGCTAACTTTAAATCAGATGCTGCTTTAAATACGGTATTATCAGGATTATAAACAGTATAGTTGATAGTAAGGGCTGTTGGTGTGGCAACCGAAGTGGTCATAGATAACGGCACACTAAAAGTAACAACCGGAGTAGATGAACACTGCGCTGCAGGAGCTGCTCCACCTGTAACAGTAGGTTTGGCAATTACCCTAACAGGAATATTAGTGGTTGAACCAGGACAAGTACCAGCGGTAGCTGTTTCAACCACATCCAGGCCAATTAAAGCGGGTGTTCCGGGCCACACAATTGATTTATAGTTTGTTGAAAATCCACCAACTGCATTTATGGATACGCCTGTATTAGGTGTAGCGACCCAACCAAAAGTAGAATTTAGGTCAGCGGTTGGACTAACTGTAAAATTGTACAAAGGACTGATTAGAGGATCTGGAGCAACATAGTAAACCATTACTGCACCAACAGTAACTGAGTCGGTTGCTTCCGAGGCAACTGCGGCTCCTGCTGAGGCGCTGTTTGTTCCATGTTTGTATAGGCCAGTTGTACCCAATTGCTGTCCAAACATATTAGTTAGCGAAAAGGTTGCGATTATCAAGACTGTCAGTTTCAATAAAGTTGTTTTCATTTTTCCGAGTTTTTAATTATTTTATTTTTAATTGTTTTCAGTAATTAGTTTAACCTATTGGGTGATGAAATCAGATTAATTGATTTAAAATCTGATAAAACCAGCTCACTTTTATTCATTTGAAGCTCTCTTACGTTATAACCTTCTGAAATGTTTATTTTTATCTGCATATTTTTAAAATTCCGTTAGACGACTTCACTTTATCTTAAGTTCAAACTATTATTGCCTTAATACGCGACTTCTTCGGGTAGGTTTCCAGAAGATACATAAAAACCCTAATGTTTTGGTAGAAGTATTTAATTCCATGTCTAAATATTCAAAACATCTGACCAATAAAATAATTTCAAAAACAGGCCAAATAAACATTATGTTTAATATAATCAGATAATTATGAATATCATACATTTTTCATCTTAGGATGTTTATCTAAATTGAATAAAAAACTTCCAAAAAAATATTATTCAATAACAATGTTCTGTAAATTCGGCATTTTTAATACTTTCGAACCTTGAGATTGGCCAAATTAAATTTACAAAGAATTCAAATCTATGTATAGGATATTAGCGAAAGAATTTTTGTCCGAATCAGTTTTTAAAATGGAGATAGAAGCTCCCATGATTGCTGAAGCGAGAAAAGCAGGACACTTCATCATTCTTCGGGTGGATAAAAATGGGGAAAGGATACCTTTGACTATTTCGGGAAGCAACTCCACAAACGGATCTATTACTATAATTGTCCAAAAAGTAGGCTTATCCACTATGAAATTAGCCCAACTAAAAGTGGGCGAATACATTTTAGATGTGGTTGGGCCATTAGGAAATGCAACCCATATCGCCAAAACCGGCACTATTTTATGTGCAGGTGGCGGTGTTGGAGTAGCACCTTTACTACCAATAGCTCAAGCTTTAAAAGCAGCTGGAAACAGAGTAGTTAGCGTTTTGGCGGCCCGAAATAAAAGCCTGATTATTCTGGAAAATGAAATGCGCGACGCATCGGATGAGGTTATTATAATGACCGACGATGGCTCATATGGTCAAAAAGGACTTATTACACATGGACTGGAAGAATTTATTGGTCGAGAAAAAATAAACGAAGCAGTAGTTATTGGGCCTGCCATAATGATGAAATTTGCATCGCAACTTACAAAGAAATACAACATCCCTACAATGGCCAGCCTTAACTCTATTATGGTAGATGGTACCGGTATGTGCGGTGCCTGCAGAGTGACTGTTGGCGGAAAAACAAAATTTGTTTGCGTGGATGGTCCTGAGTTTGATGCACATCAGGTAGACTTTGACGAGTTATTACTCCGACTGGGGGCTTACCGCGATCTTGAGCGCAACGCCATCGTAAAAGGACCTTTTTCATTGACTCAATAATTCCAAATCCTATGATTACACCCGATATCATTTCTTCAGAAAGAAACCAACCGTGGCGCGAAGAAATCAGAAAAACTATTAAACAAGCCGATCGCACCAAAATAGAGCGGCTTCATATGCCGGAACAAAGCGCCAACATACGAAATCGTAATATTTTAGAGGTTAATATCGGTCTGACATCTGAAATGGCATTGTCTGAAGCAAAACGATGCCTCGACTGTGTAAATCCAACTTGTATAAATGGTTGTCCGGTAAATATTAATATTCCCAAGTTTATTAAAAAAATTGAAGCGAAAGATTTTCTGGGAGCGGCAAAAGTCCTGAAAGAAACAAATACCCTCCCTGCTGTTTGCGGTCGTGTATGTCCTCAGGAAGTGCAATGCGAATCGCAATGCTTTTACACCCTAAAACTTAATAAACCAGCTGTATCTATTGGAAACCTTGAACGTTTCGCTGCCGATTTTGAGCGCAACTCAGGTTCAGTTTCAATTCCGGAAGTAGAGAAAAGCAACGGCATAAAACTTGGCATTATTGGAAGTGGGCCTGCCGGGCTTGCCGCAGCTGCCGACCTCACCAAATGGGGATACGATGTGACCGTATTTGAAGCCTTGCATGAAATTGGTGGCGTATTAAAATATGGTATACCCGAATTTCGCCTCCCCAATATAATTGTCGATGTTGAAATTGAAACCCTGCGAAAACTGGGAGTCAAATTTGAAACGAATTTTTTAGTAGGTCGTACAGCAACCCTCGAACAACTACGCAATATAGGATACAAAGCCTTTTTTATAGGATGCGGGGCCGGCTTGCCCAATTTCATGAATATTCCGGGAGAGAACTTTGTCGGAATCTTTTCGTCTAACGAATACTTAACTCGGATAAACCTGATGGGGGCTTCGCGCGAGGGCTTTGATACCCCTGTTTTAAGTGGAAAAAATGTTGCCGTAATTGGAGGCGGCAACACGGCTATGGACAGTGTCAGAACAGCTAAACGTCTCGGAGCCGAAAGAGCTATGATTATTTACCGACGGTCGCTCGAAGAGATGCCGGCACGTAAAGAAGAAATTAAACATGCTATGGAAGAAGGAATTGAATTTCTTTGCTTACAAAACCCAACGGAATATTTTGCTGATGAAAATGGAAGGGTCTCAAAAGTGAAAGTTCAGAAAATGGAATTGGGAGACGCCGACAGTTCTGGTCGAAGAAAACCCGTTCCAATTGAAGGATCAGAGTATATTATAGATGTAGATACGGTAATTGTTAGTGTGGGGGTTTCGCCTAACCCACTCCTTTCCAAATCGTTACCCGAATTAAAAACTACTCGCTGGGGTACATTAGTTGTGGACGAAAACACCTTGGAAACGAGTATCCCCGGAGTGTTTGCTGGAGGAGATATTGTCCGTGGAGGAGCAACAGTAATTTTGGCCATGGGCGATGGTAGAAAAGCCGCCTCCGCTATGAATGAATATGTAAAACAATATGTTAAGGAAATATAATAAAAAGTATGGCTGATTTAACCACGACTTATTTGGGGCTCAAATTACGCAACCCCATTATTGCAGGAAGCTCTGGCTTAACCTCCAATATTGAAAGCATTAAAAATCTGGAAAGAAACGGTATTGGTGCTGTAGTTCTGAAATCGATTTTTGAAGAACAAATAATTTTAGATGCAGATAACCAATTACGGTTAGCTAAAAAAAATCAATTTATATATACTGAAAGATCGGAAAGTCTCGATTACATTGACTATCACGTTAAAATCGATTACGTTTCCAAATTTTTGAATCTTATTAGTCAAGTGAAAGAAAAAACCCTATTACCTGTAATAGGCAGTATTAATTGTATAACATCGGGCGAGTGGATCAATTTTGCAAAAAAGATTGAAGAAGCAGGAGCAGATGCGATCGAATTAAATATTTCAGTACTTAATGCTAATCCGAACAAATCGGCTGTAGATGTTGAAAAACTGCATATTGAACTGATTCGTAAAATTAAAGCGACTGTTAATATCCCCGTTGCAGTAAAACTATCCCCATATTTTTGCAACCTGGCTCAGTTATCAGGCAAATTGCAGGAAGAAGGGGTATCCGGAATGGTCCTTTTTAATCGATACTTTTCACCGGATATTGATATCGATACCATGGAAATTTCGACGGGAAGCATTTACAGCTCACCCACTGAGTTTACGAACTCCTTAAGGTGGATTTCAATTCTTTCGGGGAAAACCTCTATTGATCTGGTCGGTGCTACAGGAATTCACGATGGAAAAACCGCCATTAAACTTTTACTAGCAGGTGCAAAAGGTGTTCAGGTTGTTTCTACCACTTATAAAAACGGATTTGAAGTAATCCCAAAAATGCTTTCCGAAATTGAGTTTTGGATGGAACAAAACCGTTATAATTATATCGACCAGTTTGCAGGAAGCATGAATCAATATAAAAGCAAAGATGCTTCATCGTACGAACGAATTCAGTTTATGCGCTATTATTCAGGTATTGGGACGAAATAAAGATTGTTGCATGTTACAGGTTACAGGTTACGAGTTACATCGAAATCCTAAGTTGATATTGTTGACCATTGCCTGATTACTTCAAAGAAAGAGAAGGATATACATGTTAAAAGGGATAGGTTTGTTGTTGCTGGCCGAATTATGTTTTGCCTCTGCAACGGTATTTGCAAAACTAGTTACGAATAGCTCCGATATTTCGGCCATTGAAATTACATTTTTCAGGTTTTTAATCGGGTTTATAGCATCTGCTTATACCGTTTATAAGCAGCATATTCCTTTAAAGCCTTTTAATACAAACCTTGTCATTTGGAGGGCAATACTAAATACTGCCGCAGTACTGCTGTTTTTTATTTCAGTGCAGCATACTACTATTACCAATGCCAATATGCTTAACATGACCTACCCTATTTTTATTTTTATAATTTCACCATTATTCTCAAAAAACAAAACGAAAAAAATCAACTATATTTTTTTAATTATTTCTTCTATAGGAATTTACCTGGTTATTCATCCCGACTTTCACCATATTAACCAGGGAGATGTTTGGGGATTACTATCGGGCATTGTGGCCGCTTTTGGAGTCACTACCTTACGTATGGCCCGGGAACACGATTCGGCCATTTTAATTCTTTTTTATCTTATGGGGATTGGGTTAGTTATAAATTCGCTGCTGATAATTCCAAACTTTGTAGTTCCTCACGGAATAAATATATTGTATGTGGCACTGTCTGCAATCATCGGTTTTCTGGGACAGGTTTTTATCACGGTAGGCTATAAGCATATTTCAGCCCGTGAAGGCTCGCTCATTTCTGCTGCACGAATTGTTTTTGCTGTGCTATTAGGAGTAACCGTTTTCTCCGAGGAACTATCGCTTCGTATTATTTCCGGAGGATTGTTAATCCTCAGTTCTATTACCGGGATTGGGATTTTAAGCAATGGTTTTAAAATACCTGGTAACTGGAAACCAATTCCTAAAAAATAGAAATTTTAACGCTATTAGCAATCATTGAATACATATCGATGAAAAAATGCAAAGACATACTATAAACAAGAGTCTGCCTCGGCAGGTCCTTGTTTTTCTGCTTTACTTTATAAAAGCAAACCATCAACACCTAATTTATGATAAAGAAAATTTCAATGCTACTGATTTGCGCCGGAATTAGCATTTTCGGAACAGCACCTGTTAAACAGCAACAATATGATATTTGCATTTTTGGAGGAACTTCAGCCGGGGTTATTGCTGCTTATTCGGCTATTAAGATGGGAAAGTCGGTCATTCTTATTGTTCCCGATAATAACATTGGTGGACTTTCAACAGGCGGGCTGGGGCAAACCGATATCGGCAATAAGAATGCTATCACCGGATTAGCGCGCGATTTTTACCGTCGCCTGGGATCATATTACGGCAAACTGGAAGCATGGCAATTTGAACCCAAAGCGGCTTCTCAGATATTTAATGATTATATTAACGAAGCAAAAATTACTATACTAAAAAACCATCGGCTGCATACTATTACAAAAGAAGGAACATGGATTAAGTCTATTACGCTTGAAGACACAGAAAACACTGAAAAGATCACATATCAGGTTATCTCTGCCAAAATGTATATCGATTGCAGCTACGAAGGCGATCTGATGGCACAGGCTAAAGTATCCTATACCCTGGGACGCGAAGCCAACAGCGTATACGGGGAAACCTATAATGGAGTGCAGTTGATGAAGGGGCATCAGTTTCCCGATGGCATCGATCCTTACAAAATTAAGGGAGATCCATCCAGTGGGCTTCTTTGGGGTATTTCGAATGAAACATTGGCACCACATGGCAGCGGTGATAAAAAAGTACAGGCATACAATTATAGAATCTGCCTTACCAATAATCCAAAAAACCTGATTCCGATCACCCGACCGGTTAACTACGATTCGTCCCGGTACGAGCTGCTGCTTCGGCAAATGAAGCAAACCGGCAAAACTACATTGAACGATTATTTTATCTGGAGCATTATGCCCAACCAGAAAACAGATATTAATAACCGGAATGGATTTTCGACGGATGCGATTGGTATGAACTGGGATTATCCGGAAGCATCTTATGCAGAACGCCGGAGGATTATAGATTTCCACACAGATTACACAAAGGGCCTGCTCTATTTTGTTGGCAACGATCCACGGGTTCCCGAAACGCTACGAAAACAAATGCTGGAATGGGGATACCCAAAAGATGAGTACATCACCACCGAAAATTTTTCGCCTCAGTTATACATTCGGGAAGCCCGACGCATGATTGGAGAATATGTAATGACCGAACACAACTGTACCGGTAAAGAAAAGATAACCGATAAAGTGGGTATGGCTGCCTATACCATGTATTCGCACAACATTCAAAGGATAGTGGTAAATGGCGAAGTTAAAAACGAAGGTAATGTTGAAATAGGAGGCTTTCCGCCATATCCGGTTTCATATCGGGCTATCATTCCCAAACGAAACGAATGCCAGAATCTCCTTGTTCCGGTATGCCTCTCGGCCAGTCATATTGCCTATGGTTCAATTCGTATGGAACCAGTATTTATGGTATTGGCACAATCGTCTGCAGTTGCAGCAGTTGAAGCCATAAACTCCAAAAAGGCAATCCAGGATATAGATGTTAAAAAAATTCAGGCGAAACTAACTGAAGATCCTTTGCTGGATGGTTCCATTCCCGACATCATTATTGATGATGCCGATTCGTCCTTTATAAACAAAATGGGGACGTTTGAGAAAAAGAGTTCGTGGATGGGACAGTATGGAGCCTCGTACTTAGTGTCTGACAAGCCGGATGAGAAAACCCTGGTCACTTTTAATCCTATTATTAAAAAAACTGCGAAGTACGACGTATTTATTTATTGCCTTTCCAATAACAAAAGTGGGAAAGTAATCATTCAGCTTCAGGGAAAAAAGAATACGTCTACGTTTGAACTTGATCCCGGAAAATTTCATGGAGAATTTGCTCCAATTGGAACATTTTTATTCGAGCCCGGAAAAGCATTAATATCCATTAAATCGGCCGATGAAAATAGCCCTTTAGTGGTAGATGCCATATTACTGAAAGCAACAAAATAAAATCTATAACTCTTCAAACAAATGATTCGAAAAATATTATTTGCAACTTTTCTGATTCTGATTCAGAATACAGCATTCTCTCAATACGATGTTGTAATTGTGGGAGGTACACCGGGTGGTATTATGACGGCAATATCGGCAGCCCGCCAGGGAAAGAGCTCTGTAATTCTTGAGCGTACGAGTCATATCGGTGGACTGCCTGCCAATGGTCTTGGCGCTACCGACATTGCTACCAGAGGAGCAACAACAGGTTTATTCCTTGAGTTTATTGAACGTATCCGTAAGCATTACATTCAGGCTTACGGAGAAAATTCTGAACAGGTGAAAGCATGCAGCGAAGGTTATCATTTTGAACCATCGGTTGCCGAAATGATTTTTGAACAAATGCTGGAGGAACAGAAAAACAGAATTACGGTGCTTAAAATGCGCCAATTTGATTCCGATCCTGTAAATGTTCAGAAAAGTGATGATCGGATTATTTCCATCAAAATTCTGAACCGTTCAACTTCCGCGACGGAAATATATCTGGGTAAGGTTTTTATCGATGCAACTTATGAAGGCGATTTAGCAGCAGCTGCAAATGTTCCTTTTTTTACAGGCAGAGAGGGTAAAGAGCTGTTTGAAGAACCTGGAGCCGGTCGTGTTTATAAATATTGGGGCGGTTCCGAAGGTACCGGTTCAACTTTTCAGGCCGACAATGCAGTTCAGGCTTATAATTACAGACTTTGTCTGACAAACAATATTGCTAACAGAACAACAATAAACAAACCGGTCAATTTTAACCGGAACGAATATGTATCGATAATTAACGATGTTTGGACAGGTAATCATACCGGAATAGAAATGAAGAATGTGACACCTTCCATGATAGAAGAAAATAGAAAAAATATAGCAAAAGGTAATCCCTCAAATATCCCTGGCGACAAATGGGGAATTGCTAAAATTACAAATATGGTTCCGCTACCGAATTCTAAAACCGACGCCAATAATCAACATCAGTCGTTTCTTTCAACCGATTTACCGGAGGAAAACTGGCCCTGGCCAACATCGGACTGGAAGTGGCGAGATAAATATGCTCAACGGTTGAAGGAATATACCTTGGGACTAATTTGGTTTTCGCAGAATGATAAAGAACTACCGGAACATTTTCGCAAAGCATGTCAGGAATGGGGCTTTGCTAAAGATGAATATATAGATAACAGTAATTTCCCCCGACAAGTTTATATACGTGAGGGAAGACGATTCGATGGAATGTATTTCTTTACTGCCAAAGATGCTATTCCGGTAACCCCCGGTAGTCGTCCCCCACTGCACAATACGAGTATTACCGCAAGTCATTATGCCCTCGACTCCCATGCTGTTCGTAAACGGGAAGAAGGCCGCGTTCACCTCGATGGCTTTTTAAGCTATCCTACTGCTGTATATACAGTTCCTTACGGAGTTATAGTTCCAAAATTTGTAGATAATCTCTTGATACCCGTACCTGTATCAGGCAGTCATATTGGGTTTTCAACACTACGAATGGAACCCTGTTGGATGGCACTTGGCCAAGCTGCCGGAATTGCTGCTTCTCTGGCTATTGACGAACAGGTGAAGCTCAGAAATGTTTCTGCAGGGAAACTTCAAGCCCTTTTACTCGAACAAAAAGCAACACTAATATATTTCAGAGATATTCAGCCCAACGATCCCGATTTTGTTATGGCCGAATTTATGGGTTTGAAAGGCTATATCCCTGAATGGAGCGCCAGTTTAGATCAACCGGCAGGTAAATCCACCTTAGATTTTTGGAGTAAGCTTTCGGGAGAAGCATTAAATTTTGAAGCAGATAAAACTGCTCGCAGAGTGGTTTTAAAGTATATTTATTCAACACTTTAGATTTCTTACAAACCATCTGCGCTTTATAAATAATATGACTATCGGGTTTTATTAAAAAACTTGGAAAAATTCTGGTTTTATTTTTTCCTGAAAGCTTCAAAGCGCCTACGAAACGGAGGGCTTAGGGGGTTGCTTATTCGTGTAAAAATCCCCAACTTCAAATAGTATTCGAATACAACGATCCTGAAAATCCAAGGTCATTGTATTCCTTTTTTGGCCTGAAAATGAACCAATTTAGTGGAATGTATCAAACAAAAGAGTTCTTAGTGAGAAAAAAATGAGCATCAATAAATCAATCTTTACCCTATTTCCCTTATATTTCAAAATCTAAAAAAACCTAATGAATAAAATATTTCTTCTGATTTTGTTAATATCGCTCTGTTCTAGTAATATTGCTCAAAATAAAGTGATACTCATCGAATCCGAAAATTTTCAAAAGAAAGGGGGGTGGGTAATCGATCAGCAGTTTATGGATCAGATGGGTTCGCCTTTTCTGATGGCGCATGGATTGGGAAAACCTGTTGAAGATGCATCCACCACTTTATCATTTCCTGCTAAAGGAACATATAGTGTATTTGTTCGCACCCACAATTGGGCTGGATATTGGACTGATAAAGATGCACCTGGAAAATTTCAGGTATTGGTTAACGGTAAAGCCTTACCATCTGAATTCGGAACCCAGGATAGGGAGTGGAACTGGCAATACGGAGGAACAATCCCGGTTAATAAAGGTAATAACACCCTCACTTTGCATGATCTTACCGGTTTCAACGGGCGATGCGATGCAATAGTCTTTTCAGCCGATCCTTATTTCAAACCATCCAATAATGTGATCGAATTAGCGGCTTTTCGCAAAAAAGTATTGAAATTGCCGCAAACACCCATAGAAGCAGGTAAGTTTGACCTGGTAGTGGTTGGCGGCGGAATGGCAGGTACCTGTGCTGCACTTTCGGCGGCAAGATTAGGATTAAAAGTTGCATTGATTCAAGACAGGCCGGTACTGGGGGGCAACAACAGTTCGGAAGTTAGGGTTCACCTGGGAGGAAGAATTAATCTGCAACCATATCCTGCTTTAGGTAACCTGGTAAACGAAATTGGTCCGACTAAAGGTGGAAATGCTCAACCAGCTTCCTATTACGAAGATCAGAAAAAATATATTGCTGTTGAAGCAGAAAAGAACATCTCCCTATTTTTAAATTACAGGGCAAATGCCATTACCAAAAACGGAAACAGCATTATTTCGGTTATAGCTATCAATACCGAAAATGCAAAAGTACTTTCGTTTTCGGCACCTTTGTTTGCCGATTGCACGGGTGATGGAACCATTGGTGCCCTTGCAGGTGCCGATTTTATGATGGGTCGCGAAAGCCGTAACGAATTTAATGAACCTACTGCTCCCGAAAGGAAAGATAGTATGACTATGGGATCATCTGTGCAGTGGTATTCGGAAGAAACTTCTCAACCTTCGTCGTTCCCCAAAATTACCTGGGCACTTCCTTTCACTGAGAATAGTGCTCAAAAGGTAAAATTGGGCGAATGGACCTGGGAAACAGGCATGCAGTACAATCAGATTAAAGATTTTGAGCGTATCCGCGATTATGGGTTAATGGTAGTATTCTCAAACTGGTCGTTCCTGAAAAATCGTTCATCCATTAAGGATACATATAAAAACAGCGAGTTGAAATGGGTAGCATATATAGCAGGTAAACGCGAATCGCGTCGTTTAACCGGCGATTTTATTCTCAGGGAACAGGATTTAACAGACAAAACGATATATCCTGATGGCACTGCATCAACATCCTGGACCATCGACCTGCATTACCCCGATCCTGAAAATACCAAACATTTCCCCGAAAACGAATTTCTATCTATTGCCAAACATAAACCAATTTATCCCTATCCTATACCTTACCGTTGTTTTTACTCGAGAAACATTCCCAATCTTTTTATGGCTGGGCGCAACATTAGTGTTACACATGTTGCCCTGGGAACAGTAAGGGTAATGCGTACTACAGGTATGATGGGCGAAGTGGTTGGAATGGCTGCTTCTGTTTGTATGAAACATCAGATTCTTCCCCGCGATCTTTATAATCAATACCTTCCGGAACTCAAAGAACTGATGAACAAAGGCGTTGGAAAATCCGATTTACCTGCTGCCCAGGATTATAATCTTGGTGGTACGCTTTTAAATAACTCAAAAGGGGAGTAACTTATAATTTAAAAAATAAAGCATTTTACAACCTACAAACGTACTTTGTAGCTGCCTACCTATTTGGCTTATTTTAGGGAAAATCCCATACATGCTCAGAATATGACATAAATTATTAACTTGAGGTCGTTAATAGGCAGAGCGACAGAATTATTAATTGTTCTAAACTAGAAGATACTTTGGCAATCTGATAATCAATCTGTTTATTCTACATTTTACATTAATGAGCTTGAAAAAATGAAACTCACTGTCCGATTTTTGAATATTGCCTGCGCGGCTTTTTTTAGCATTAATGCTATCCTTTTTGTGCTCATCTCTTATAAGCTTATTCAATTTAATCCGCAGCTTTTTACTTTTTTTCGTGTTTTTACTGTTTTACTATTCATATTATTGGCATTTCAGCGTAAATCGTTAACCGTTTGGATATTGATCAGCATGTTAGCGGGTGCCGAATTTGGATATGATTTTCCGCAAATTGCCAAAAATATCCAGTTCTTAAGCGAAATTTTCCTTCGATTAATTAAAACCATTATTGCACCTTTAATTTTTGCCACTTTAGTGAATGGAATTGCCGGACATAATGATTTAAAGCTAGTTGGGCGACTGGGTTGGAAATCGATCCTTTATTTCGAAATTGTCTCTACCATTGCTTTGGTTATCGGGCTTATAGCCATTAATATCAGCAAAGCGGGTGTGGGGATGACGTTGCCGGTTGCAGCAAATGCACCGGTTTTAACCTCCAAAGTACATACATGGTCCGAGTTCCTGACAAATATGGTTCCTGAGAATATTGCAAAAGCCATATTTGATGGCAACATTCTTCAAGTTGTTGTTTTCAGTATTCTCTTTGCAATTGCAATTGCCAAATTGAATGAACGGCATCGCTACATTATGCTTCGCTTTACTGAAGGCTTAGCCGAAACAATGTTTAAATTCACAAATATCATCATGTATTTTGCGCCAGTAGCTGTTTTTGCAGCCATAGCCTATACGATAGGACATATGGGACTGGACGTATTTGCAGGGCTATTTAAATTGCTGGCTACGTTATATGTTGCACTAATCGTTTTTCTGTTAACCGTAATTCTTCCTCTCCTTTTAATCCTGAAAATACCTGTTAAGAAATTTATACTTGCTTTAAGCGAACCTGCCTCCATTGCATTTGCTACCGCAAATTCCGAATCGGCCCTGCCAGCTGCGCTCGAATCGATGGAACGATTTGGGGTTCCCCGTAAAATTGTCGCTTTTGTTATTCCTACCGGGTATAGCTTCAACCTGGATGGAACCACTTTGTACTTGTCGCTGTCATGTGTTTTTGTAGCTCAGGTGGCTGGGGTGGATATGCCCCTGTCGCAGCAAATTGCCATGTGCCTGGTTTTAATGCTTACCAGTAAAGGTGTTGCAGGTGTTTCGCGTGCTTCGCTGGTAGTTTTATTGGGAACACTCACAAGTTTTGGTCTTCCGCTAACACCCGTGTTTCTGATTCTTGGAATTGATGTATTGATGGATATGGCCCGCACCACCGTTAATGTTATTGGCAATTGCACCGCAACCGTGGTAATGGCCAAGTGGGAGAAATCGTTTGATAATCAAAAAGCAGAGGCTTTTTCCAATCGTATTTAACTATCATTCGGAACGTCATTAAGTACTTAGCTAAAATTTTAGCTTTCATCCGGTTCAATGCATAAAATAAGTATATTTACAAGGACACTACTATCTAATCACTACAACTCAACCTAATGAAAACATCGTCAAGACTGCTTATCACTTTCCTCTTATTTCTGTGTTTTGCATTTATCAATCCTATGCAGGCTCAAAAATCCATAAAAATTCAATTCGACAGCAATAAAGAGGTGTCGGGTCAAAAAATCGCTATTCGCGATATTACTCCTGGACTTCCCACCAATTGGGAGGAATATAATTTTGTGGTACTTGAATTTAAATCGACCACTTCGCAGCGTTTTCAGGTGGGATTCACAACATTGGCAGGGTACAACGAACTTCGGGTAATGAGCTATGCCGCTAATGGCTGGATAAAACTAGCCATACCGCTAAGATTCTACAGGGCTTTACCGAATGCGGCCATGGATTTGGCGGCAACGTTTAATCAACCCCGATACACAGGTTGGATAAACCTCGGAGGAAAACGCGGACCGCTTACCGGGGTCGATTCGATTGGAATTCGCATGTGGGCTCCTATCAACAATCCAACCATTGAACTAAAATCGATTGCACTCTCGGTAGACGATCCGGGCGATTTGTATATGGAGACAACCCCATTGGTAGATGAATTTGGACAATGGAACCTGGGAGATTACGAAGGAAAAGCAAAATCGTTAGAACAACTGAAAAAAGAATGGGCTGCCGAAGAGGCTGAACCCGTTTCGACAAAAATATATAACTACTCTAAATATGGTGGCTACCTGAATGCTAAAGAAAAGGGAACCGGTTTTTTCAGAACCGAAAAAAAAGAGGGCCGCTGGTGGTTCGTCGATCCCGACGGATACTTGTTTCTTTCGCTAGGAGTAGATTGCGTAAACCCTGGTGGTGGTGGTAATGCCTTAAATATTGATAAACGCAGAAACTTATACAAAGAGTTACCCCCTGAAGGGATCGGAACAAATCCTAACCGCCCAAATTCGGCATCGTTTGGGGTCTGGAATTTATACCGCCGTTATGGCAACGATTATCCAATAAAATCAAAAGAAATGGTTTTTAAACGAATGGATAAGTGGGGACTGAATACGATTGCCAACTGGTCGAGCAGCGAGGTGACCAATTTAAACCAAAAGCCTTTTATGATGCAGTTGCGCGGCTTGGGGATCGAAAGCGGATTAATGGGACTTCCTGATGTATACGCTCCGGATTTTTCAACTAAAATAGATGCCGCCTGCAAAGCTTTTGTTGAACCTTACAAGGATAATCCATGGGTGATCGGCTATTTTACAGGAAACGAACCATCCTGGCTGGAACAGGAGGTACGCTTATGCGATCTGATACTTGCCGAGAAAGGAGACAAACCAATTAAAACTGCACTTCAGAAATACATGGCCGGAGGAGATACCCCCGAACGTCGTAAGCAGTTTATTTTTGCCACATTCCGCACTTTTCTGGAAACGGTAAACAAGGCCGTTAAAAAATTCGATCCGAACCACCTAAACCTGGGTATGCGCTTTGGACATGTTCCCGGTAAGGAAATTCTGGATATTTGCAAAGGAGTGTTCGATGTATTTAGTTTCAATTGCTATGATTTATATCCAAAAACCGATTTTATGGATAAAATTATGGAAGGAACAGATTTACCTATGATAATTGGAGAATACCATTTTGGCACAGTCGACCGGGGAATGGCACAATCGCTTTGGCAGGTAAACTCACAACAGGAACGTGGAATAGCCTACCGTTACTATACCGAACGGGCTTTTGCACATCCAGGATTAATTGGTGTTGCATATTTTCAGTGGGCCGACCAGGATTTTACGGGGCGTAACGATGGCGAAAATTACAATTGCGGTTTTGTAGATGTCACCGACCGACCTTATAAATATCAGGTAGAGGCAACGATGGAAACTGCAAAAAAGCTTTTTGATATCCACACCAATAAAATTAAGCCATTTGACCAGGCTCCTATTAAACCGCGTGGACATGGGACAATACCCGATATTTGGAATAAATAATTCGATGTCTTTCATTGAGCAGGCTTCAAATTTAAGGGCTCCTGTTAAGTTTTTTATTTCTCCAGGTAAAAAAATTTACAGAAGCTATACAGAGAATTTATAATCTTATACCAATGTCGTTTAGTTAAGAATCGATGTTTGCCCCCAGCCGGGGTCAGATATTTATAGAATGTTCAATTTTTCTACAAACAGGCGACCCCAGCCGGGGTCGAATATCCTTAACTAAACGACATTGAATCTTATACGCTCATAATAAACTTATTAACAAAAATCATGAACTTAATAAACAAAATTTTACGACTGCTTATTATCGCATTTATAGGTTGTACAACCACCAATGCCCAAAATACGATAAACAGCTTCAAAAACCTAAAGGAATCGGGCGCTCTTTATGAAAAGACCGAATGGGATATCAGTCTTACAGCACCTTTCACCAATCCTTATAACTCAAAAGAAATTACCCTCGATATGGTACTTACATCCCCATCTGGAAAGACTGTGGCTATGCCCTGTTTCTATGTTCAGGGAAACGAACAGCAATCCGATTGGAAAGCCCGCTTCACTCCTCAGGAAACCGGAGTTTATACATTTGTTTTCAAGTGCAATGCCAAAGGAATCTCAACTCAATCGCAAACCGGAACTTTCTTTGTAAAGGAATCGGGGAACCCAGGCTTTTTACGCAAAAACAATCTGTGGACTTTTAGGTTTGACAACGGAACACTTTTCCGCGGAATTGGTGAGAACGTAGGCTGGGAATTTCGGAAATGGGAAGACCCAAAGTATACTTACGATTATCTTTTACCCACACTCTCGAAAAATGGCGCCAATTTTTTTCGCACCTGGATGTGCTCGTGGAACCTTCCTTTGGAGTGGAAAACTATTTCGAGCACCGACCGCTATAAAAATACCGATCAGTATTTCAATCCCGATGCCATTAAACGTATGGACGAACTGATGGATATGATTGATTCACTTGATTTATATGTGATGCTTACCCTCGATTGGCACGGGGAACTGATTTCGGATGCTGAGTGGAAACATAGCTCCTATAACAAAGCAAACGGCGGTCAGGCTGAAAATCCTACCGAATTTTTCACACTCGAAAAGGCCCAAAACCAATACAAGAATAAGCTGAGGTACATAATTGCCCGCTGGGGATATAGCACTCATATTGCTGCCTGGGAATTTTTTAACGAAATAGACAATGCTGCTTTTAACGGAAGCGACAGCATCCTGATACCTCATGCGGCAGTTGCCCAGTGGCACGACGAAATGGGCATGTACATTAAGAATACCGATCCATACAACCACCTCGTTACCACCAGCATTTCGCACCGCGATATTATGGGAATGAACTCTTCGGCTTATATGGATTTCAATCAGAAACATATCTACAAACATACCGACCGATTGGCTTCCACTATAAAGACGTATGCTCAAAACTTCAATAAACCATACGTAATCGGAGAGTTTGGATATGAATGGGACTGGAATATCGATTTTAAGACCATTGCTAAGGAATCGGATCACGATTACAAAATTGGACTTTGGTATGGCCTATTCAGCCCTACTCCTATTTTGCCCATGACCTGGTGGTGGGAATTTTTTGATGAACGCGGCATGACCTCTTATTTTCAACATGTGCGGAAAATAAATGATCAGATGCTTCAGGCCGGGAACGGTTCGTTTGAAGAAGTTACCTCCCAATCGGGAAATCTCGAATCGTATGCCGTAAAATGCGGCGAAACTGTATTTGTTTATGTCCTGAACAATACATTGTCACCGCTTAAAAACGATATCAACCTAAATCTGTCCAATGCGCAGGTGGTGAAAACCCAAATGTTTTTCCCATCCATAAGCGCTGATAAACAGTCTTCGATAATTCAAAACGTTAACAATACGCTTGTAGTGCAAGGTGTCTCATTAAAAGCCAAAGAGGATGTTATATTGATTCTGGAATTGAAAGACACTTAAAAATAAAGGCATATTACAGAATAATTTGGGTGTAAATTATCTCTGTGCAACTTTGTGTATTCTCCTTGGCGTCTGTATAACTATAATTTCATCGAGGGACAGATTATTATAGAGAGCCTCAAAGTCAAATTATGCCTAACTTTAATTGATTGCTTAATTTTTCTAATTCACTTTTAGCTGATTCTATTGAATCACATGTATTGACAGGTAAAATTGGCTTGTTATCTAGTCCGAATAACATAATTCGAATATCCTGAATGTGGATATCCATGCTATTCGCACGGGTATATATCCGGAAGCCCTGATGCGATTTTTTCAACCCCAGTTTCATCCCATCCTCAATTGCGACCCATTTACCAATAGGAAGCGTACCAAATATGTTTGTGGCATATTTTACTCTTCTTTGGCTGCTATCAACCAGGGTAATTGTCGAGGTAAAACCAACAAAACCTCCAACTATAATGAAAATTATTCCACCAACTAACGAAAAGAATGTGATGCCAATACCGACCACAAACAAAAATAAACCCATAGTAGTTCCCGAAGGCCCAAATGGTTTCTCAATTTTATTTTTTACAATCATTTTCAAGACAAATATCAGAATTTTATGAGCAATCGCAATGTTTTGAATATCCATTAAGGTTGAAGAATTTATTATTCTTCAAGGAGGATGAAAAAAAGCATATTGTATATGCAAACATCATTATATATAGCCAAAATAAGACCCTCTAACCTGAATAATTAATAAAAATGCATGTTTTCGATATTGATGGGTCTAACATAATTCAATTTTGAAAGTAAAATTTTCAACGATTTGAAGTACATTAAAATGAAATACTTTGTGATATTATCTCGAATATTTATAATTAAACGGGTTAAAAATAAGAGCGGAAAGTATATATCTTACTATATTACTCTCCGCTCTATATTTGAGACTCTGGAAGAAATCTTCTTTATTATTCCTTAACTAACTTAATAGTCTGAATATTAACTCCATTTTTTAGCTTAACAAAGTAAACTCCAACCGGTAAATTTTGAATATCAATTCTATTGGATGAATTCTCAATCGTAGCACTAAGTACAAGAGTACCTAACGCGTTGAAGATGTCAACACGAATAGAAGGTTCTGATTTTTTAGTGCTTTCAACATAGAAATATTTACCAGCGGGATTAGGATAAATACTAATTCCGGAATTAGAGATTTTATCCGAAACATTAGTCGATTTCTTAAAGTAAGTCTTAAACTGGGCAGAAGCAAAATTTCCAGTAGGAACAGCATTCGCCAAAATATTAACTGTAACATTTCTCGGGGCAACTGGAATTATATCCACTTTATATGTTCCAGTCAAAGATTGAGCGGATGCATTCGTTAGCAATAAATCGCCTATTGTAAAGTCCGAAACGACAGACGGAAATGTAATATCAACCTTAATAGGGTTTAAAGTTGTTGTGTCTCCAACAGTAGATGCAATCGTCGGCCTTACCGGAATATCAAGAAAAGTAACACTACTTATAAATGAACTGGTAGAAGCCTTTTTTCTGAAATATAGATCAGTTCCGGGTGTAAGACTCACTTTATTACCAGTTGCAATTTGAGCCCCTGTGAAACTATTGGAAGTTGCGAATTCAATTGTATTATCAATATTCTCATTAGTCTTTTCGTTAAGAAAATCAATTGTCACAGAAGGAGCTGCAGGTCTCGATGAAACCTGTAACATCTGAGCTGAAGATGCAAAAGAATTAGCGGTTTCCTTTGTTTTAAAATAAAGAGTAGTTCCAGGTGTAACCGTAATTTTAACTCCTGTTCCAGAATTTGAACCTGTAAAATTCGAATTTACTGAATACAAAACCGTTGAAGGAATATTCTCAACAGTTGTTTCTGTCGAATAATTTATTGTAAAACCAGGAGTTGAAGGTCTGTTAGCAACGCTCAATGTCTCGATGCCAGATTTAAAAGTACTAACTGTAGCTAATTTTCTAAAGTACATATTTATTCCAGGATTTAAAGGAATTTTAGTACCCGCTCCAACAATAGAATTTGCCAGGTTACTCTTATCGGAATATTCCACCGAGTTTAAAACAACTTCTTTGGTAGTTTCATTGACAAAATCTACAGAAAAAACCGGATTAGATGGTCTCGCGGGAATAGAAAGAGTTTTAATCTGCGATTTAAAAGCATTTGAAATCGATTTAATTCTAAAATAATAGGTTGAGCCTGGCACTATAGGTATTTTCACTCCAGTTCCACTCGAAGCACCCGAAAAATTAGCAGCAGTAGAATATTCTGTGCCAGAACCAATAGTAACGTTGGTTGTTTCATCAGTATAACTTATCCCGATAATAGGAGCATCCGGTCTGTCAGGAACCGTAAGAAGGTAATTCGCAGAAGCAAAGCCTGAAGCAGCCTTTGTTCTAAAAAACAAATCTGTTCCCGGGGTTAAGTTAAGTTTAGTCCCATTTCCAGATGTTGCACCGGTCATTTCGGAGTTTGATGAATACTCAACTGTTGCAGGAACAACATTGCTGGTTTGTTCATTTGCATAATCAATGGTATATGGTCCTGGGGCTGCACTTCGTGAAGGAACATCTAAGAAGAAGGGTTCAGAAGCAAAAGAAGAACCTGTACTTTTTACTCTAAAATAGAGATCAGTACCGGGTGTTAATTTAACCTTCGTTCCGGATGCCGTTGTTGGCTGGCTCATGTTTGAATTAATTGAATACTCAACAGTGGAAGGTACGTTTGTACTGGTTTGTTCCCCGGGAAAGTCAATAGAATAACTTGGGGTTGCAGGTAATTCGGGAATCTGCAGTGCTTGAACATTTGACCTAAAAGCAGATGCGGAAGCTTTTGACCTGAAATACAAACTTGTTCCTGGTGTTAATGATATAGCTGTACTATTCCCATTGGACGGACTGCTCATATCGCTATTTAAAGAATATTCATCATTTGCAGAAACGGCCTTATTGGTTGTTCGATTAATAAAATTAATCCCATAATCTGGTATTCCTCTTGCAGGTACATCCAGCGCATAAGTGGCTGAACTAAAATGACCGTCTGTTGCTATATACCTAAAAAACTTATCGTTTCCAGGCAGTATAGGGATTGTTACTCCTGTTCCAATTTGAGATCCACTAAAGTTAGAAGAAGAAGCGTATTCCATATCATCTGGGATAACTACACTACTGGTCTCCAATGAATAGTTTATTCCAACTGAAGGAGCCGCAGGTCTTGCAGGAATTATCTGACTTACATCCTCTGAGGCAAATGCGCTGGCAGTTGCTTTATATCTAAAATAATATGTACTTCCAGGAGTAATGTCTATAGGAGAATTGCTGCCTGGATTTGCACCAGAGAAGTTCGTATTGGTTGCATATTCAATGGTAGCTGGAACATTATTTTGGGTTGTTTCATCAATATAATTAACTCCAAAAGAGGTTGGTGCCGCAGGACGAGAATCAACTACCAATTGAAAAATATTCGATGGTGGGGCAGATTGCGTCTCTTTTACTCTAAAATAAAAATCTGTCCCTGGTATTAGGTTTATTTTTGAACCATTTCCAGACGATGGACTGGTCATATCAATATTATCATCGTACTCAACAGTAGAGGGTATTATAGTTTTTGTTTTTTCTAAAAGATAATCCACTTCAAAACTTGGCGCATCCGGTTTTCCGGCAACCTCAAGATGCTGTATATTGGAGACAAAGCTGCTTGCGGTGGCCTTCGATCTAAAATACACATCTACTCCAGTTGTTAAAGGAAGAACAACATTAGTCCCCGAAACTGCTCCGCTCATGTCAGAGTTTGTAGAGTGCTCATCATTTGCATCAACAGGTTTGTTTGTAGTCATGTTTACCAAATCAACCCCATAATTCGGTGTTGTTCTCCCTGGTACTTCTAAAAATGTGGAAGTTGAATAAAAAGCAGTAGAGGTTGCTTTAATTCTAAAGTATAAATTTTCGCCAGGCGTAAGATCTAATTTAATGCCAGTAGCATCCTGAACGCTATTAAAATATTCATCACTAGAATATTCTATTGTTACTGGCACGTTAGACGAAGTTGTTTCGTTAATAAAGTCTATGCCATAAGAACCAGGGGCGGCAGGTCTATCGGGAACATTTAATTGAAAAGTATTTGACTGAAAAGATGAACCCGTAGCAGCCTGTCGGAAATAAAAATCGGTTCCCGGAATTAAGTCAACTTTAGATCCATTTCCACTATTACTATTTGAAAAACCAGAATTATCATCATATTCTACAGCTGAGGTAACTGTTTGATTCGTAGTTTCATTATAATAATCAATAGAGAAGGAAGGAGTGGATGGACGTGATGGTACAGTTAATGTTTGCACATCGGTAGTTCCTTCTTTTCTAAAATAAACAGTTTGTCCGGGGGTAAGATTTAATTTATTACCGGAACCTGCAGTCCAGGAAGATTGGTTATAGCTATATTCGTAAGTCGAAGGAACAGCCTGTGAAGTTGTTTCATTATAAAAATCAATAGTAAAGGTGATATCTGTGCCCCCCCCTCCACCAGAAACATAATTATTCCAGCCCGAAAAAGAGTGTCCGTCAGCAACTGCCACAATAGTAATTCGGATTTGCATCGGAAAGTAATCTGATTTTCTATCATTGCAGAAATCTCCACCAGATCCCCAACTTGAGGGAATGCAATTTGCATCGGACCAAAGTGCCAGACCCATTCTATTTTGCCCTTGATTACTGTATGCTCCAACTTTTGAAAAATCTACCAAAGGTTTGCCCGGATAATCCCACCACTCATTAGGCGAATTGCTGCCGGAGTATTCGGTTACAGAGCCAGCACCCCCACTCATCGAGACTTTAACATCACCTGTTTCCCTGTGAATTCCATCTTCCTGAAATTGCCATAAAAGAAACATTAAAGAAAAATCTTTTGTAGTAGGTTGACTAATAACTTCGTACCGATAATAAAATTTCCCATCACTATAATTATGCGGTGAAACCCAATTATAGGGATATGTGCTATAATCGCGCCACCAATGGAAACCATTACCACCAAAATAAGAGTCCTCCGCAGTCTCCCAGGTGAAGGTTTCGTCGCGAACTAAAAATTCTTGAGATTGAACATTTTGAAATGCTATGATCGAAAATAAACATAGCAATAGTATGCGGTTAATAAATTTCATGTTATTTAGGGTTTATTTCAGGACAAAATTAAGAAGGAATATTAAAAGAGAAACAAAATTTGACAAACTGTTAATAAATTGGGGTAGAATGTTATTAAAATTAGAAACCTATTTGCAAATCCTCACTTCCATTATACATTCGGAGCATTTAAATTCTAATTCATATGTATGATGCTGATCTCTAATAAAAAGTGGCTTGTTATATGCAGAATTCATCCCCTGAAATTTTGGACAGGCGTCCAATTGATATTTTATACAGTGTTTGGTTGTCATAACAACCCGATTCGAAAGATTTGATTCTTTCTCGATTTCAAAAGCTGACTCAATATGTTCAACTCCATGTCGTTGATAGAATTTTTTGGCGAACGAATTGGAAATATTCCCTCTAAAATCTATCGAAGTTGTTGGATAGGGAGAAGTAGTCGGTTCAATTTTCTCCAAAAACTTAGGGTTGTGCAAATATCTTTTTTGAATGAGCGAATCAATTGCCTCACGCCGGAATTGATTTAATTGACCTAGTGGAATAAAATATGGTAAATCTGCCTGATAAAGAAACTCCTTTAACTGAAAAGGTGTATTTCCAAATTTACTTAATTGTGAAACGATAGATTGACGAGCCGTTTCCTCATTATCTGCCTTTAAAACATCTCCTTTAAAAACCGACCTAATATTATTGCCATCCTCATCAACAAGTTCAAGGATAATATCTTCAAGTTCTTGTTTTAAAGTCATGGAGACATCTATTTTCCTATTCCCGTTTGATCGTTTCAGTTTATTCTCAAACTCCAAATCGAAATTCCGGTACAAAACGGCACCACTAAAAATTTCAGTAATGTTATTTGGAGTTATGGTATTTGAAGTAGCTTTATTGACCAAAAAACCTGCCAACTCGCCATTCTCTTTAAAAAAGCAAATTCCATCACCCGGATTTAAGGGGTCCCCCTCATAAATAAATTCGCGAACAGTAACTTTAACTACCTTACCGACTTCCGTTCCAAGTGATTTTTGAGTTAAAAACGATCCTGTTTTTTCTTTTCGGCCATTAATAAAATAGTTGGTATATCCCCTATTAAATGTTTTGTTTGGGTCGGGAATAAAGTCAAAACTGCATTTCCCCGACGAAGCTTTTTTATAATCCGGGGCTTTCTCAAGAAAAGAATCAATTTTATTCCGGTAAAGGGCAGTAATATTCTTGATATAAGCCATATCCTTCAATCTACCTTCAATTTTGAAAGAAGAAATTCCGGCTTTAACCAAATTGGGAATCTCGTTCGAAAGGTTAATATCCTTTAACGATAGCAAATGCTTGTTTTTCTGAATTACCTTTCCTGAATCATCAACCAGGTCGTAAGCAGATCTACATGGCTGGGCACATGTCCCTCGGTTTCCGCTTCTTCCGCAAATAGCCTGACTCATATAACATTGTCCGCTATAGGAAACGCACAGCGCCCCATGAACAAAAGATTCCAATTCTACGGAAGTATTTAAACCGATTTGAGTTATTTGTTCTAACGAAAGTTCCCTGGCAAGGATGATTCGTTTAAAACCTACTTTCTCCAAAAACTGTACTTTTTCAACGGAAGCATTATGGGTTTGGGTGCTTGCGAATAAAGGCAATGGAGGTAACTCCATCTCCAGAATGCCCATATCCTGAATAATCAACGCATCTATACCAGCTGCATAAAGCTTCTGGATGAGTTGTTGAACTTCTCCTAGTTCGCTTTCAAAAAGAATTGTATTAAGTGCAACATATACTTTCGCATAATATAAATGTGCGTAGGTGGCCAAACTTTCAATCTGAATCAGATCGGTCCCTGCTGCCTGTCGTGCGCTAAATTTGGGAGCGCCTATATAAACAGCATCGGCGCCATAATTTATTGCAGCTTTGCCATGTTCAAGATCTTTAGCCGGAGCCAGTAATTCGAGTTTTTTCATCCATAAAAATGATGGCAAATATCGTAATCTTTTCTGAGTAATATAAACTGACCATCCTATTCCTTTATATTTGCAAAAAACGGAAGTACGATGTTTGAGAAAATTACAAGTCCGCAAAACCCTAAGGTGAAAAATGTCCTTCATTTGGAAAAAGCTTCCGAACGAAGAAAGCAAAACCTATTTATTGCAGAGGGTTTCAGAGAAGTAAAACTGGCATTTGATGCAGGATTTAATTTCAAATACACTTTTTTTTGTCCTGAGATAAATAATAGCTATGAATATCAATTATTTATCCGTCAGGCCTCCTCCCAATCGATTGTTTACGAAGTAACCCGCGCTGTATTTGAAAAAGTAGCGTATCGCGAAAATTCAGATGGAATACTAGCCATTGCTGAAGCAAAATACTTAAAATTAGCAGACATCGTTTTGACAGATAATCCATTTATAATTGTACTGGAAAAAGTTGAAAAGCCAGGAAACCTTGGTGCTGTGTTACGCACTGCCGATGCAGCAAAGGTTGATGCCGTGCTGGTTTGCGATCCTCAAACGGATATTTATAACCCAAATGCTATTCGCTCGGGGATTGGATGTGTTTTTACAAATCAGGTAGTTTGCTGCACCTCAGAAGAAGCGTTGCTTTGGTTGAGAAACAAAAAAATAAAAAACTATGCTGCCGCATTAACTGCGGAGGCTTTCTACCACGAAACATCATTCGTTACTCCATCAGCAATAATTATGGGAACAGAAGCCGATGGTTTAACTGAATTTTGGTTGAAAAATGCCGATGCTCAAATAAAAATCCCCATGCGTGGAGAAATAGATTCTCTAAATGTTTCTACTGCTACTGCAATCATAACATTTGAAGCCATGCGTCAGCGAGGATTTAAATAATAAAGGCTGTCAGGGAAGTTGACAGCCTTTTTAACAAGGGCATGATCCATTATTTAATAAATCGAACCGTACCAATCGGTTTGGTATCTGAATTGAGCCTAACGATATATATCCCCTTTGTTAAATCCTTTACATCTATTTGTATCTGCGATTGAATATCCCCACTCTCATATTGTTTTTGAATTATCATTTTCCCGGCAGAATTAAACACTTCTGCCATAATTTTTTCTCCTGTAGCTGTATTATCCAAATCAATATATAATGTATGTTCCACCGGATTAGGATAACTTTTAACAGAAGCATTTTTATGAATTCCGGGAACATCACTTTGAATATCCATCTGTCCCAGGTAAATATTTTCAGTATACAATAAATTACCTGCTTCATCCTTAACTCTAAGAATTACCTTATTGCTTACAACTGCATTTTCAGGAGAATAAGTAACTGAATTACCGGTTTGAACCCGACCATTTTCAAATTCCCATTCAAACTTTATGCTGTTATTCTGATTATTCGCTATAAATTCATAACTATCGCCACTTTTGTGGTACTCCCAAATTCCGATATACGGCAACGGCGAATTATAATCCATCAATGCAAAAGATCCGGCGGTTTCACACCCTAAAGAATCTTTAATAATAACATAATATGGAAAATTCGAACATAATCCTTTTGTATAATTTTCGGTTGATCCATTGGACCAGTAATATTTAACCCCTGAATGTACATTGCCCAGATTATCAACCGAACTGGCTTTAGCTATTCCGTCGCAATTGTTGTTTCCCAATACCTTGCTATAATTCAAAAGTATATTATATTGGCAATCTGTTGGAGGAACAGTATCATAACCTGGAACACTGACTTCCATGCAATGAGTATCATAGCATTCATTTAACCCCTTAATGGAAAGGCATACCTTATAGATATTTGTTTTATAACCTAACGAATCAAAAATATTGGCAGGAGGATTTTTAAAAACATGCTGTGGGTTTTTTTCATTCGAATACGTTCCATCCCCAAAGGACCAATTCCATTGGAGGTTTTCCCCTTCCGACAAATCGTAAAACCCAAATATTGGAGGTAACGATTTGCTCATGGAATAGTTGAAATTCGCCTTACATGTTACAGGGTTAATTATTACTTCATCGCAAAATGTATTTTTACAACCCGAAGCAGTTTCAATAGTAAGGCAAACATTATGGCTTGTATCCAAAAAATTAAACGAATGCGCGGGAAATTGCTCTTTGCTGAAAGTACCATCGTTAAAGTCCCAATCCCATTTTACAACTTCCTGGCTCGAAATACCAATGAATTTGAATGGAATTAACTCGGGAATACTAATAACACTATCATTTCTGTAATATTTAAAGTAAACATCGCAGCTTTCGGGAAAAGTATCGCTGCTTGCTTTAACTGTTTTACAAACCTGAGTAGCACAACCGGTCGAAGTATAAATAGTTAAACATGCAGTAAATTTGGTTACTAATGAACTTCTGGTAGGATCTTTGGGGATTAAGCTATAAATGTGAAAGGGATTTTTTTCATTCGAGGTATTTCCATCTCCAAAATCCCATAAATATTTAGCGGAATCGGGTTGTGATTCGTTCGAAAACTGAACAGCCAAAGATGGTAAAATAGACATGATGGAAGAATCAATTTTATAAGTAAAATCGGCCTTACAAAAGGAGCTATCTTTTGGAATTTGGCCTGTTAGCCCTGATAATACAAATAATAAAATTATTCCGATGCTTAAAAGTTTATTTCTCATAACGTTCCGATTAAAAAATTAAACTTAGTTAGTATTTTTAATAGCATAAAATGCAATTAGAAACGAATTACTTTTGTAGAGATGAAATAAACTAAAAATGGTTGCGCTTTGTATTGTTTTTTTTCCTAAAATTATAAATGGAAAACACTTCATTCTTCAAGAAGGAAAAATCCATATCATTAACATAAAAAAGCCCTTTAATACCTTGCAAGTGCTAGTGAAATGACAAAACAACTGAATTTACTATTAAAATGAAAAATAGCATTATTGTTTTTACTTTATTTTCATTTTTCACTATCAAAATAGTTGCACAGGGTGATGAACCGAAGCCTCCAAATAAGTCAAACCATTACCTCGAAATTGGATTTGGGAATAATTTTCACGGAGTGCGCGATGAGTCTACGTCTCCGCTGATATACTCCGGAAATCTACCTACAGTGCATCTCGAATATTTTTTAAAAAACAACACTTTTATTGGAATCATCGAAAACGATTTCTCAATTGGGTATCTAAAAACCAGAAATTACCCAATTTACGACAGTAATAAATCACTTTCAGTTAACAACACACTATCTATTCGCCCGTATTTCAGAGTATCTCAATCAATCAATTCAAAGTTTGCTTTTTTTGCCGGAGGGGAATTTGGTTGGTTTACCAATATCCGTTTGAATGACAAGTTTAACAACGCCAGTTTAAATTATGAAATTGGAACTTTTTTGGCCCCATCTGCTCTCCTAACCTACAAAACATCCTGGCAAGCTAAAAAGCTACGAATTGGGTTCTTTAGTTTTAACCGCCGGAACAGGGATATTCTTTTTCAATATGAGCTTGGGCTCCCTGTTGTTTCAAATACTCTCCGGCCTGGTTATGTAACTATTAGCGATTTTGTCGATAACAATAGTTATACAATCGATTTAAAGGACTTTCAATTTGCTTCCCTTAACAAGCTGTTTATGGTAAATAGCCGGTTTTCATTATACTACATACTTCACAACAATAATATGCTTAAATTCGACTACAAAGTTGGATATTATAATTACCACACTTCTGCAAATCCGGTTAAAGGATTTCATTCAACTCTTCTATTTTCAATTGTTTTCAGATTTTCAAATAATTGACATGAGACAAATTAGCGTATTGATTCTTTTATTCATCTTTAATTCCTGTTCCGAATTTTATTTGGGAGAAGAAGTAAAAAATACTCCCCGGGAAAATTTTAATAGCTTGTGGAATACGCTGGATCAGAAATATTCTTTTTTTGCATATAAGAACATTAATTGGGACGAAGTTTATTTAAAATATTCGTCAAAAGTAAAAGATAATACTACCGACATTGAATTGTTTAATATATTCTTTCAAATGCTTGGAGAATTAAGAGACGCACATGTAAACCTGGTTTCTCCATTCAATGTTTCGCGGTATGAAGATGTTTTTACTAAAGGAGCCGAAAATTATGATAACCGCCTTATTCAAACACATTATTTAAAATCCGATTATTTTATAACCGGCCCTTTTAAACACCAGGTAATTTCAAACGGCAGAATAGGATATGTTAGGTTTGCCAGCTTCTCGACGGAGGTAACTGAAAGCGAGATATATTTCATCATTAATAAATATAAAAATCTGGATGGGATAATATTTGATGTTCGAAGCAATGGCGGAGGATATGTAAGCAATGTATTTACAATATGCCGTGCTTTTGCTGATGAGAGAAGACATGTTTACACATCCTTTATAAAAACCGGTCCCGGTCATGAAGAATTTTCAGAACCAAATAAAGTATACCTGGACCCAAGTCTCAAAGAGCCATTTACAAAACCTGTCTGTATATTAACTAACAGAGGGTGCTATAGCGCTACATCATTTTTTGTATTGGCGATGAAGGCATTTCCAAATGTAACAACGGTAGGAGATACTACCGGTGGTGGTTTAGGAGCGCCTACAGGAGGGGAATTGCCAAATGGCTGGTCGTTCCGGTTTTCATGCACCAAAACGCTGAGTCCTTCAGGAATAAATTTTGAAGATGGCATGCCTCCCGATCGGGTAAAAATTCTCAGATCTTCCGATATTTCGAAAGGAATAGATACCATTATAGAAGATGCCGTTAGGTTTATCCTTTTAAAATAGCTGATATCAGGGATAGTTTGATTATTCAAGCCTATCTGAAAATTTTGAATATTTTAATTTATAACATATTACTATTTAGCAACTTAAAATACATTACGTGCTTAATAAATTGAGGTGATGCTAGTCACTTCTTTCTAGTAATAAATCTCATATATATCATTAAGCAATCTCATTACCAAACCATAGATTTTGCCTCTGGGAGAATGTATATTTGTATCGAATAAAAATAGTACATAGGTAATAGGGTTAGTCTAGTTAGTTTGAGGGTTTAGTTTACTTTTCATAGGTTTTTGGTTAGTAGTTTTAAATTTAGGTAAATTTTTAGGGTTTCTCCGGGGGACGTGTTCCTCCGGAGTTTTTTTATGCAATTACCATAAAAAAAAAACAGGACAAAATATTGTCCTGACTTCAATTAGTTTCTACTTTTTTCGAATCTATTGTTTATAACAAAGGGCATCGTTTAATGCTATTATCGCTTTATGATAGTTCTCCCTATTAATCACAAACTGCATATTCACCTGTCGCATCGATTGAGAAAAACAAACAATATTCACATTATTATCCGATAAAGCCTTGGCTGCTTTATATAAAAACCCAGGCTTCGCAATGTTGGTCCCCATTGCACAAACCATTGCTACGGGTTTTACAACTACCTCAAAAAAGCTTGTTTTTAACTCCTCAATTAAAGCTTGCCCCTTTTTGTTATCCCAAATAATACATGTAATGCAATTGGCATTAGTCGCTTTCAAAATATAGCTAATATCGTACTTTTTGTACACCTGCATTAAACCCAAGTCAAAGCCCGATTCCCCTACCATCATTGGGTCATGAACCTCAATTGCTATAACTTTATCGGTTCCTGAAACTATTTCGATTTTCGATTCCGGGCTTACATAATCTTTCGATATAAGGGTACCCGGATGTTCCGGCTCAAACGTATTTTTTATACGAATATTAATATTGGCCATCTCCAAAGGTTTTGCAGCTTTTGGGTGAATAGCCTCCATACCTATATCGGCAAGTTGATCAGCTACTAAGAAATTAGTATGTCCAACCGGTATCGATTTTTCAATTCCCACCACTTTAGGATCTGCCGAAGAAAGATGAAATTCTTTATGGATAATTGCTTCGTCAGCTTTAATATCTACAGCTATTTTGCAGAAAGTAACCTCAGAATACCCCCGGTCGAACTGGCGCATAATCCCTTCTGTCCCCTTTGTGTAACCAGTAGCAACTACAATTGTTTTAGAAAAATCAATGCCCTGAAATTCTTTGTGAATTCGTTCATCGATAGTCAATGGTTCCGAATCGTCAAAACCGCACAAATCAACTAAAGTAGCATGAATGCCATGATTATTCAGGATATTTACAGAATTAAAAGCTGAATGTGCCTCTCCTATGGAAGACAATATTTCTCGGGCTGCCAAATAAATATTCTGATTATCGACATAACCCGAAGCTAACACCTGAGCCATACTGCTTAAGTAGTTTTTGGCTCTTTCAATCCTGCTTTTTATGAACTCATCTGCTAATCCAATATCAAGTTTTATATTGGCGTATACTCTATTCAGTTCCAAAAGCTTTTTTAAAAGCTCATCCAAAGAAGTTTTATAGTCTCCCTTATTCAAAAATTTAACATAAACTCCGGGCTCGCCTGTTTTTTTATGTTCTAAAAGCCAGTTTGTAACATTGTTATATGCCGAAACTACAAAAATGCGGCTATACATTTCATCCGGGTTACGCTTGCCTACTATTATATTCTGAAGTACATCCTGAAAAGCTGACATGGAAGTACCACCAATTTTTTCAACAGTTACCATATAAAGGTTTTTTATGTTCTACAACAGCGTGCAAAGAAATTATATTTTACGGATAATTAAAAGCCAAAGCGAAAAAAAAGAATGATACATCTCATAATACTCAATAAACAGTACTTTTTAAAAACAGAGACTAATAAGGTTTATAATCTATTGATAATTTTCATATTTATCTTATTATATTTAGTCTTACTTTATTTTTAGTATTTTCTCGAACCAAAGGCTATTTAATAATGATATTATACTACCACTTATGAATCGTAAAGACCAGCTCAAACAAATAGAAAACCCCGAAACAATTTGGGACATAGCGGTTATTGGAGGAGGTGCTACGGGATTAGGAGTAGCATTAGACGCTGCACTTCGAGGATTAAAAGTAGTATTATTTGAAGCTTCTGATCTTGCCAAAGGAACATCAAGCAGGAGTACCAAATTAGTTCATGGAGGGGTTCGTTATTTGGCAAAAGGTGATGTTGGACTGGTTCTCGAAGCCCTTTACGAAAGAGGTTTATTGATGAAAAATGCACCTCATTTAGTGAAAAATCAATCATTTATTATCCCGGCATATTCCTGGTGGGAAGGTCCGTTCTATTTTATTGGATTATTTCTATACGACTTACTTGCAGGAAGTTTAAGTTTTGGCCGTTCTAAATATTTTAATGCCAAAAATGTAATTAAAAAAATAGAAACACTTAATCCAAAGAATATTAAAGGTGGAATATTATACCACGATGGCCAGTTTGATGATTCACGACTGGCAATTAATCTTGCCCAATCGTGCACCGAAAATGGAGGATGCATCCTGAATTATATGAAGGTTGATTCTCTTCAAAAAGACGCAGACAATAAAATTACAGGGTTAAAGGTGGAAGATGTTGAAAATAAAAAAAGCTATACAATCCGAGCAAAATCTATTGTAAACGCCACTGGCGTATTTGTCGATTCTATATTAAAAATGGATAATCCGCTCTCTAAAAATACAGTACGACCCAGCCAGGGAGTGCACATTGTGCTCGATAAAAAATTCCTTCCCGGAGATGTTTCCTTAATGATTCCCAAAACCGATGACGGTCGCGTACTTTTTGCAATTCCCTGGCATAATAAGGTGGTTATCGGAACAACAGATACCTTAATAAACACTATT
>JAIFLU010000270.1 GCA_020048915.1 Bacteroidota bacterium
ATCACTTTAAATTATCCAAAATTTTCGAATCCAAAATTTTCCCCACCGGATACATATTCAAATGATTGTCCCAGTAGGGAGTTTTGCTGTAAAACCAGTTCAAAATTGCGTATGAATTATTGGCAAAGTCTTTATCTTCTGCTTTTTTCTTTTCAAAGGCAATTCTCAGATTTTCGTCTTTGGCAAGCATTTCACGAGCCATTACTTCCATCACATACGATTCGCTGTATTCTTTCTGTTCGAAAATAGCATTGAAAAATCCCCAATTTACAAATGCATCTGAAGAAGCAGGTTCAAATAAATAGGCTATTAATTTGGCGGTTGCCTGGTTCATTTCTATAACCACTGAACCAGACGGATAGGTTCGCTGTTCGGTAATTTCGTCAAAATTCAGTTTTCGAAGCAACTGCCGGCCTTCGAATGAGCTTTCCCTAAGCTTAACATCCCGAAATTTATAGGAATTGATTGTAAGAGTAGCTGATTTCCCTAGCGTAAAATATTTTATACCATGGATATCTAACCGCTGTATTACTTCACTCCATTCGGGAGGAAGAATATATGCCTCTGGCAATTTTGTAAACGAAATGCCTTTCAGTTTATCAAAATAAGCTATGGAATATGTTTTGGGGATTTTGCTGTATTTTATCCAGTCTCCTCCAGTTAATTCGCTTTTAACCCTTTCATATTCAAACCCTTTAAATTCAACTAGTGTGCTATCTTTTAACGTCTCAAAATCTAAAGGGAGTTCCTTGTCTCTGAATTCTTTACTGCCAATATACGCATCGGCGTTTTTATTCAACCTGCGAAGGGTGGCGAATTCCTTATTTAAAAGCAGTAACGTTTCGAGAAGGGTTTGGTAGGTTCCCAACACTCTGGTTCTATAATCTTTGAGCATATGTGTTTCGATAAGCAATCCGGGACGATTTCGCAATGCTGCATATCCCTGCGACAACATGCACGGAGAAACAAAAGCTTCCATCCCACTCGAAGGGTCGCTCCAGTCGCGAAACTCTATATAGGGAAAATTTGGAATTTTCTTTTTTTCCAGATTCTCTGTAATAGTTTTAAGATAAACATCCCGGGTCCAATCGGTCATGTCCTTTTCCATATTTCCGAATATTTCGGACGAATAGGTAATTATGTATTGATAATGGGCTCCATCGGTAGTATGGCAATCTGCAAGAAAATCGGGCGACCAGTTATTGAATAGTTTAATCCATGCTTTCATTTCAGGAGCATCGGCTTTTCCATAGTCCCGGTTTAAATTCAGGTTCGTGGCAGTTGTACGCCAGCCCATTTCTTTCGGGCCATCTTGGTTTATCCGGTTGTAGGGGCCAAATCGTTCGTGCCCATCCACATTGAATATCGGTATAAATAGAATAGTGACATGGTCCAACAGATTTTGCATTTCCTTTTTGGTAATAATATCGCGAATAAGCATAAGCCCGGCATCCTTGCCATCCGGTTCTCCGGCATGTATCCCTGCCTGAATCATCATTACCACATTGCCCGATTTAGCAACCGATTCGGGACTAAAATTTTTATGCTGATCCACAATCACCAAAGGCAATTCCCGACCTTGTGGGGAAATTCCAAAATTCGAATAATGCACCATGGAAGATGCCTGAGTTAGTTTTTTGCAGAAATCAATAGTCTCAGAATATCGGGGTGTTTCCAAATAATCTGATTTCTCAAAAAAAGTTTGAAGACTTTGATTTTGAGCAAATAGTATGCACGGAAAGGCCAAAAAAGATATTTTCAGAAACATTTTTAACATGGAGAAATTGTTTAGAAATTAAAGGGCTAAAGATAATGACAATTATTCCAGGTGGATAGACTAAGCTCATTATTCATATCCGGAAAAATAAACCACAATGCAGGAAATATAAAAATTTGTGCCAGCAAAAACATGTGAGGATGGGATAAAGAAAAATAGTCTACTGTGCAGCTAGTTGTAAATGTTAAGTTGGAATAATTAATAACTATTTGTAAACCTAAAAAATTTCTTAGGCACCACACAGCATGAATATCTTATAATATAAAAATACAGGTTCAAAAATTGTTAAATCACAAAGAGTTTTCCATTGAAGGATTTGAATTTCCTGTTGGAGATATTTCCAAAAAAAAAGCTGCAAATTTTTCAAAATATGCAGCCTTTAAAGGTTTTAGAATTGCAGATTTAGTTCAATCCATCCAGATATTCTTCGTAACTCACTTTACGATGGCCACCAAATTTGTAGATGGTACCAGGATCGCTTGCAAATTCAGCTTCAAAATAGATGCTATCTTTACCCACTACCTTGCCGTTCGAAATTTTCACTTCATCTTCAACCCCTTCTCCGGGGTAGGAAATTGATTTAGCGCTTTCGAAGCTTAGCGCTTTCATATTTACTTTAGCTTTGACTTTCATCGGCCAAAAATCATGATGATCATCTAACCATATCGAATCCTGACCCATTGAAGTATTATAGGTTTTAAGATATACAGGCCCATAAGTATCTGTACCATATTGAACATTTACCACCCAATCGCCCGATACCGGATAAGCCCAGTTATATTCTTTTTCGTATTCCATTTTCTGGCACGAATTCAACACTATTCCACTTATAAATAGTATTATATAGATTGCTTTATTTTTCATATCCGCACTATTTTTAGATAAATATTTATTGTTTTTGGAATGTACGCAACGCTGTTCCAAAACCAGCTGCCACACAAACCCAGGAATAGTTTTTGCCTGCAGCATCGTATGAACCATTAATACACTCAAAAGTACCTGCAGCTGTAGGTTGCGCCGGAGCACTTACCACATCAGCTTCTGTATGGAACATGAATAAAGTATTGGTTTCGTCGTTATCTGGCACGCCTCCCGGATTATTATTAATATACAATCCCGGATAAGTAGTTTTGGTCACAATCACTTCCCTGGTCATATCAGGAGCACCCCCTAAAACGCGGTGATAAGTGCCCGTAAGATCCATTGTTACAACAGCAGGATCGACCACCCCTACAAACCGGCTGGCAGATGCAGGAAATCCATCGTCATTTACAACCGTATAGGTGATAGTATATACACCTATAGTATTAACATCGACACTTCCAGAAGTCGTAACCTTAGAAGCTACATCCAAATCTCCAATTGTAGCATTTACACCCGGATCGGTAAAGGCTTGCCCTTTCAGAATTGTTACAGCAACATCTCCTTTGGGAGACAATATTGCATACGTTGTTGTTTTAGAAACTCCTTCGGTGCTTAGTTCTTTTTCGCATGATGAAAAAAGAAGCATAACCGCACTCAATAGAATTATTATATAGTTATTTTTCATACGTTCTAATATTAAGCGTTTTACAAGGCCCACCAAACTTTATTGTACACATATTTAAACTCAGGGGTATTCGGATTCGTCTGCCGTTCAGACAGCGGATAAAGCAACCGTTGAGGGCGCTGACTTCCAATAGTACTAACCGGAGTAACGGTAAAGAAATTAGGATAACCAGTCCGGTTAAAATCGAAGAACGATTCTATTGCCCTGCAATTTGCTGCTGCAATCCACTTTTGAGTGATTATAGAAGCAAGGCCTTTGTATTCGTAAGCGCCTCCAGCATCGTAAAATTTACTGTCGGGGGTAATTCCAAAATGCTCAAACGAATCGTCAATTCCCTTTTTATAATATTCTATAGCTTTAGCTGCTGTGCCATAGCGTAACTGCGCTTCGGCAATTAAAAAATCAACTTCAGGAACGGTAAAGAAATAAACGGGATCTAATGGATTCAAATTCGGGGTCGATAATTCCTGAACAGTTGCATAATCAGTAATAGCATCCCTATATGTTCCCTGAGCAATCGCTATATGATTTGTACCACCTGCCGGGGTTAGCGGGAAATCGAAAATTGCATTTAGCCTAGGATCGCCTGCATTCCTTAAAGTATCCAGTAATGTTGCACTGGCAGAAAGATTTCCGGATAAACGGCTTACAAATGTTTCGTACAAAGGATTTCTTCCATTCTCTTCATTTCTGAATGCCGTCATTTGAGCTGGTGCTTCCAGAAAATTGTCTTCTGCCAGTAAAGCTTCTATTTGCGTTTTATACTTAGTAGCGTCAACATTAACCCAACGCAGGTATATCTTTAGCTTCAACGTATTTGCAAATTTCCTCCATTGCTGAATATCTCCCTGAAAAATCAGGTCTTCGGCTCCCGGATGGGTAACTGAACTTCGGGTAAAATCTTTCGAAAGCGCCAAATCGATGCGGGCAATAAGGCTATCGCTGACATCCTTTCCTTTTTCAAATCGGGGAGATAGTTTATCTATTCCCGAAAGGGCTTCTGAGAAAGGTATTTCATCGTATAAATCGGAGAGTATCTGAAAATCGTACGATTGTATAAGTGTAGCAATCAGGTAATACGACCAATTTTCAGTTTTAGCAGTTTCCTTCTTTATATACTCTAAATCCATTAATGGCTCAGAATATAAAACCTGGTACTGCCATCCGTCATAATCGTTTTCGGTAATGGAATAATCCTCAAGTTCAACCCATTGCGACGATGCAGTTGCCTGAGTATAATGCTGCGACCAGAAGCCACCAATATTCTGGTAGTACCCCCCAATTACATAAGCGCTCCCGGCAATTCCACTTGGCAGAACAAGCGCCGGAGTTGCTTTTTCAGGATTATTCGGATCGGTATTAATATCAAAGAACCCTTCGTCACAGCCTGGAACCAGTAGTAATGTAATGAGGGTGATTATCAAACAGAATTTGTATTTCATAAACTTAATTTTTTAGGATTAAAAGGAAAGTTTAATGCTAAAGCCATAACTGCGGGTGGAAGGGATTGCTCCATATTCACCAAAATCGGCTTCTAATCCATTGCTATCTCCAAAAGTTGTAGCTTCAGGATCGATAAATGTATTACTCGACGGAGTCCATAGAAGCAGGTTCCGGCCAATAAGCGAAATATCTGCCTCGGCAATAAACGTTTTGCTCAGCAGTTTCTTGGGCAAACTATAATTAATAGAAAGCTCCCGGAGTTTCACAAACGATTTGTCAATTAAAAATCCATTGTTCATGTAAGCTCCGTAGGTCTGGTTATAATACTGATACATGTTTCCGTAAGGACCGTCAATAGGAACTGTATTTTCGACATATGTATCGGTTGTTCCGGGCACTAGTTGAACAGAATTTGGTATAATAAAAGGTTGACGGTCGTTATAGGTTGTTTGAACAGCATTACCGCAGAAGAACTGCATTTCTTTGGTGCGCGAATACATCAAACCTCCCTGCCGGATATCGAACTGAACGGCCATACTTAATCCTTTCCAGGCAATTGCAGTCCCGGTTCCCATCATATAATCGTATTGGGAATTACCTAAAACTTTACGAACCGGGTCCCCACTTGGCAGCCCCTGTTCGTTTACAATAATTCTTCCATCGGGAGTAGTCGCTGCCACCTGCCCTTCAAATAAGGCTAAAGGATTACCGGGGCGTGCAATATATGTATTTGTAGAAGTTCCGCCAAGATCAATCTGGTTAAGCCCTGGGATCAGCTCCACTAATTCGTTGTTATTTTTGGTATAATTCCAATTCAACTTCCATTCAAAATCTCGGGTTTTAATTGGAGAAAAGCTTAGGTTTAGCTCAATACCCTTATTGGTAATTTTTCCCAGATTCATTGTTTGAGCAAGATACCCGGTAGATGCAGGAAGTGTTGCCGCCCAAATAAGATCGGTAATTGTTTTATCGTAAACAGCAACATCAATGTTAAAGCGGCCATTAAAAAGACGGATATCAGCGCCAATTTCTTTCTCGGTAGTAATTTCGGGTTGCAGTTCAGGGTTTCCGATAGTATTGCCTAAGCGGAAACCATTGATAGCACCAGCCAGCGGGAAGTTCAGATTCCGATACCCATCACCGAGGTTTGCCTGACGAAATACAGACAGTACCTGATAAGGAGCAGCATCATTTCCAGTTTTTGCAATGCTTGCCCTAATTTTTCCGAAGGATAATACCTGTTTTATGTTATCACCCAAAAGCTCTGAAAATAAGAAACTCAAACTGGTACTTGGATAAAAGAACGAACGGTTATTTGCCGGCAATGTAGACGACCAGTCGTTACGACCAGAGACACTTAATGTGAGATACTGGTTCCAGGTGAGATCCATGCTGCCATATGCACCAACAATACGTCTTTTGGAAGTACTTTCGGATACGGTAGGTGTAGAAGAACTATTCGACAAATTATAGAATCCGGGTATATCCAGTCCCAATACTTGTGAAGACTGGTCGCGTAAATCGCGTTGGTTATAGTTATGTCCAACCATTACATTGACATCCAGTTTTTCGAAGAATGTTTTTTTAGCAGAGATAATAAGATCGGTATTCAATTCGGCATTATAAAAGGCCGATTCACGAACTCTTCCAATTTCGTCGTTATAAGTGGCACGGGTACTCAGTGTAACGGCTCTCCACGATTTTACGGTTGAATTGGCCACATCCGATCCTACCCGAAAGGTAGTTTTTAACCAAGGGGCAATTTGATAATCAATGCCAATATTTCCTAGCAAACGCTCCTCGCCGAATTTATTTCCATGCTCATTGAGCACATAATAAGGGTTTTGCGAATAAATAGAATAATAATTATCTACGTTATTGAATTTGTTGTTATAATCTTTATGATCAACAACACTGATATCGCGGGGAGCCTGGTAAATTGCATCCATTACAGATTGATCCTGGCCCGAAAGAACTACCGTACTGTTTTTTTTAATATAATTGAACGATCCGGAAACAGTAAGGTTTTCTCCAAATTTTGTCGATCCCCGAATCGAAAAATTATTTCGTTTATAAGAATCATTATCTCCCGGCAAAATACCATCGGCAGTGATGTTCCCAAATGACAGGAAATAGCTTGTTTTTTCATTACCATTGGTAATAGAAAGTGAATTATTCAGGGAAACTCCACGCTCGTAAAAATCCTTCACATTATCTTCAAGCGCTTTATAGGGTTTAATTTTTTGCTGGTTATCAATAATATGCCCCCAAACACGGGTTTTCCCATCAAATTTTGGACCCCAGCTTCCATTCTCTTCCAGGTTTGCTTCCAATGTCCCATCAAACCATCCCTGGCCAAATTCGTTCTGCATCAAGGTAATCCGCAAAGGCGATTCAAAGGTTGTAGCTGTTGAAAAATCAATTTTAGCTCCTTTGCCTCCCCTGTCACTTCCTTTTTTGGTAGTAATAATTATTACGCCATTTGCTGCTCTGGAGCCATAAATAGCTGTACCGGCTGCACTTTTTAATATGGTCATCGATTCTATGTCTTCCGGGTTCAGATCATTGGCCCTGTTTCCAAAATCGAGCATATCATTTAGGTCTGCTACTCCATTATTAAAATCTTTGTCGCCGATTACACGGTTACTAATTGGAACACCATCTACAACATATAATGGTTGATTGGCGCCTCCCAATGAGTTGAGACCCCGCAATACCACGCGCGAAGATGAGCCAGGCTGACCCGATGCCGATGATACATTGACTCCTGCCACCTTTCCCTGCAGTGCATTTAATGCGCTCCTGCTCGATGTTTTGGTTAAGTCGTCGCTCGATACCTTGGTCGCTGAATAACCCAGGTTTTTTTCCTTTGTCGAAATTCCCAAAGCAGTCACAACAACTTCTTCGAGGCCTGTTGCATTAGGCTCCAATACAATGTCAATTACCGATCTTCCGGAAATAGCAACTTCCTGGTTTTTAGTACCCACATAGCTAAAAACCAAAATTTCAGCATCAGGGGACAAATTTAATGAGTAATTGCCGTCAAAATCGGCAGTTGCTCCAATAGTGGTTCCTTTTACCACAACGGATGCTCCTGGCAGCGGACCGCCATCTTCCGAAGAGGTAATTTTTCCGGTTATACGTAACGTTTGTGCAGTAGCCCCTCCCCACCACACAAGTATCGCTACCATCAATAGTAAAAATCTTTTCATACAGATTTCATTTTAGGTTTACAAGAACTTTATCCATTATTGCGCAATTACCATTATTTATAGGTATTTGCATAGGTTGTTTTAACCGTTGGCAGGTATGAGTTTGCAGTTGGGGGAAAATGATATTCAATTGGGGAAATAAAAAAGATTAAAAAACTTAGCGTATTTTTTACGCTAAGTTTGGAATTGAATTTCTTTCTTCATAAGTTTGCTTCAAATAACTACCAATGGCAACTTTAAATCCTCATGTATCTGTAGACTGTGTAATATTTGGATTTGATTCCAATAAATTAAAGGTTTTACTCATCGAACGGGAAAAAATTGCCAACAACGAACTTAGTGGTCATAAATTAAAACTCCCGGGAAACCTTATCCTTGATAATGAGGAACTGGACGATTCCGCCTATCGTACCCTGAAGGAATTAACCGGTTTAGATAATATTTTCCTGAAGCAGTTCGAGGTGTTTGGCTCTCCCAACCGGTTATCGCCCATTGAAGATTTAATCTGGCTGAAAACTTCGAGTAATATAGCCGTCGACAGGGTTGTTACCATAGCTTATTATTCATTGATAAAGCTACAGGATAGCAACCTTACCGATAAAACTATCTGGCATCCGGTGGATAATGTTCCCGAATTGGTGTTTGACCACAATACAATCGTTAAAAAGGCCCTGGAAGCCCTTCAACGGGAGATTCGAACCGAACCTTTGTGCTTTGAGTTACTTCCCAAAAAATTTACCATCAGGCAAATGCAAAATTTATATGAGGCTATTTTAGGCGAAAATCTGGACAACCGGAATTTCCGTAAGAAAATTATGCCTTTGAAATTTTTAATCCCCTTGGAAGAAAAAGAGAGAGGGGTAAGTCACAAACCGGCCCAGCTCTATAAGTTCGACAGGAAACTATATGCCCGTCATCGAAAAGAAATCAGTGGGTTTAATTTATGAAAAGGTTGCGAGTTAAGGGTTACAAGTTAAAAGAAGAAGGGTTGCAGGTTGTTAAATAATAGGTAAAGGAAAAATTTCATCGAGTTTTTAAAATTAGAAAAATAGATTATGAATCAGTTACATAACCTCATTTTCAATTCATCCTCTCTTTTCTTAAGGAGAATAAAATACTTAATACTAAATACTTACTACTAAATACTAAAAATTATGTATCTACTTGGTTATGACATAGGAAGTTCATCGGTAAAAGCAAGCTTGGTTCGTATAGATAATGGAGCCTGCGCTGCCAGTGCTTTTTACCCAAAACAGGAAATGCATATTACAGCACTAAAAGCTGGTTGGGCTGAACAAGATCCTGCTATGTGGTGGGAAAACCTGAAATTGGCTACTCAAGAAGTATTAAAGATAGCCCAGGCTAAAGGAGAAGACATTAAAGCGATAGGAATTTCATACCAAATGCATGGTTTGGTCTGTATTGACAAAAACCATCAAGTATTAAGATCGTCTATTATATGGTGCGACAGTCGTGCTGTATCTTATGGCGACCGGGCATTTAAAGATATGGGTGACAAACACTGCCTGGAACATTTGCTTAACTCCCCCGGAAATTTTACAGCATCTAAACTCAAATGGGTAAAAGAAAACGAACCCGATTTGTTTTCGAAAATATATAAGGTAATGCTCCCAGGCGATTATATTGCCCTGAAACTTACTGGAGAAGTAAATTCTACAATATCAGGATTATCCGAAGGAATATTCTGGGATTTCAAGAATAATAAACTAGCCGATTTTCTGCTAAACCATTACGGTTTTAATAAAGAAATAATACCAGAGCTTAAGCCAACTTTCTCTGAACAAGGTAAAGTAACAACGGCTGCTGCTGAAGAACTGGGTTTAGCTGCCGGAACACCTATCTCCTATCGTGCAGGCGACCAACCAAACAATGCCTTTTCCCTGAACGTGCTAAATCCTGGTGAAATTGCTGCCACGGCAGGTACATCGGGAGTTGTTTATGGTGTTTCGGATGTGGTAAAATACGACCCTCAATCGCGTGTAAACACCTTTGCCCACGTGAACCATACCGAAAAACAAACCCGATTAGGGGTTCTTTTATGCATCAATGGCACCGGAATATTGAATTCGTGGATAAAACGCAATGCCGGGTTTGCCGATAGCAGTTATGAAGCGCTGAATGAGATTGCAGCAGGAATTCCTATTGGCTCAGAAGGTCTGGCAATTCTACCTTTTGGGAATGGTTCGGAACGAATGCTTGGCAATGTCAATATGGGAAGTAAATTCTCAAACATCAATTTCAACATACACACCAATAAACACATTGCTCGTGCGGCGCAGGAAGGAATTGTTTTTGCCTTCCATTATGGTATGGAAATTATGAAAGAAACCGGAATTCATCCTTCGATCATTAGAGCCGGACAAGCAAATATGTTTTTAAGTCCTATATTCCGCGAAACGCTGGCGGGTATTACAGGTGCAACTATTGAACTTTACGACACCGACGGCTCTCAGGGAGCTGCCAAAGGTGCAGGAATTGGCGCTGGTATTTATAAATCGTTCGAAGAAGCTTTCGCAGGGTTAAAGAAAATCAAAACCATTCAACCAGATACATCTAAAAAGGAAGCATTTGATGAAGCTTATAAAAACTGGGAAAATGAACTATAAATATATTGGAAGTTATCCAACGGATCGGTCTATTGCCCTGGATGCTTTAAATCTGTAAGTGCTGTTTTACAAATCAAAAAATAATTAATTCATAACTTAAAAATTATTATCATGAGTGTTTTAGTAGGAAACAAAGAGTATTTCCCAGGAGTTGGGAAAATTAAATTTGAAGGACCCGAATCGAAAAATCCAATGGCTTTTCGGTGTTACGATGAAAACCGCATGATTGGCGGTAAGTCTATGAAAGATCATTTCCGCTTTGCCGTTGCCTATTGGCATTCGTTCTGCGGAACCGGTGGTGATCCCTTTGGTCCAGGAACTCGTATTCTCCCATGGAATACCAGTACTGATCCTAATCAACTTGCCAAAGATAAAATGGATGCTGCTTTTGAATTCATTACCAAACTTGGTATTCCTTATTATTGTTTTCACGACATTGACCTGGTTGACGAAGGCGATTCGTTTACAGAATACGAAAAACGCCTTAAAGGTATTGTTAGTTATGCCAAAGAAAAACAAAAAGCTTCAGGGGTAAAACTTCTGTGGGGAACGGCCAACGTATTTTCAAACCCGCGGTATATGAACGGTGCTTCTACCAATCCGGATTTTAACGTATTGGCATGTGCTGCAACTCAGGTAAAAAATGCATTGGATGCAACTATTGAATTAGGTGGCGAAAACTATGTATTCTGGGGAGGTCGTGAAGGATATATGTCACTTCTCAACACCAATATGAAACGTGAACAGGAACATTTAGCAAAATTCCTTCACCTTGCTAAAGACTACGCTCGTAAAAACGGATTCAAAGGATGGTTCTTTATTGAGCCAAAACCTATGGAACCTACCAAACATCAGTACGATTTTGATGCAGCTACCGTAGTTGGTTTCTTACGTCATTTTGGCCTGGACAAAGATTTCAAATTAAACATTGAAGTAAACCATGCCACCCTGGCTGGCCATAGCTTCCAGCACGACCTTCAGGTTTCGGCTGATGCCGGAATGCTTGGAAGTATTGATGCTAACCGTGGTGATGCTTTTAATGGCTGGGATACCGATCAGTTCCCAATTGACCTGTATGAACTAACCGAAGCGATGTTGGTAATTCTCGAAGCTGGCGGATTACAAGGGGGTGGTGTGAATTTTGATGCGAAAGTTCGCCGTAACTCAACCGACCTGAACGATATGTTTATTGCTCATATCTCTGCTATGGATGCTTTTGCCCGCGCTATGACCGTTGCAAACAACATTCTTGAGAAATCGGATTATCGCAAAATGCGGATAGATCGTTACGCTTCGTTTGATAGCGGCAATGGTAAAGCTTTCGAAGAAGGTAAATTAACGCTGGAAGACCTGCGCAATATTGCCCTTAAAAATGGTGAGCCAAAGCTTATCAGTGGAAAGCAAGAACTTTATGAGGCAATGATTAATATGTATATTTAGTTAATTATCAGTTAATAGTCCACGGCCAATAGTCGATAGACAGCATCTAAAGTCTATCGGCTATGGACTATAAACTATTCGTTCAAGACTCTTAACTTTCACCTTACAACTATTAACTTAATATCGTAAATTATGGCATTCATCGATACTTCTTCAAAGTCATCGGCAAGTTCCTTTACCAAAGGAAACCCGATGTATATTATGGCATTAACCCTGGTTGCTACGCTGGGAGGATTATTATTTGGATACGACACCGCAGTTGTAAACGGCGCTGAAAAGTCGCTGGTAGAATTCTACATCTCAAAAATTTTATCTCCGGGGAATTACGAATATGCTGCATTACTCATTGGTCAATATAAATTATTAATGACCATTGTGCTCTATGTGGTATTTATTATAATTTCAGGACTATTTTAACCATTTGGGCGGTAAGGTTTTTAGGCAAAGCCATACCTGTCGAAAGCGCTAATTTGCAGGATACTGCCGATGCTATTAAGGGATTTGTAATTGCCAGCGCCCTGATAGGTTGCGTTATTGGCGGTTCATTATCAGGCTTTATCTCCAAATCGCTGGGTCGCAAAAACGGTTTAATCATTGCTGCGGTAGCCTTTTTCCTATCGGCAATTGGAGCATGGAACCCCGAAGCATTTAATGTTTTCGGTACTCTTCCGGTATATTCGTTTGTAGTGTATCGTATTATTGGAGGAATAGGTGTTGGTATTGCCTCTATGATTTCGCCCATGTATATAGCCGAAATTGCTCCAGCAAAATCGAGAGGGAAATTAGTATCGCTCAACCAATTTGCTATCATTTTTGGGATGCTCGTTATCTATTTTGTTAATTACTTCATTGCCAAGCAAGGAAACGAACAATGGCTGATAGAAGAAGGATGGCGCTGGATGTTTTTCTCGGGAGCCATTCCTGCAGGAATATTCCTTATTTTGTTATTCTTTGTTCCTGAAACTCCCCGTTATTTGGTAATGAAAGGAAAAGACGAAAAAGCACTACAAGTGCTTAAGAAAATCTCCGGAAACGATAATGCCTCTGCTATTTTAAAAGAAATTAAAGAAACCATTCACGAAAAAAGTGCCCCCTGGCTATCATATGGCTTTTTTGTAATCTTTATTGGTATTATGCTTTCGGTATTCCAGCAATTTGTAGGGATAAACGTAGTGCTTTACTATGCCGGGAATATTTTCCGAAATATGGGATCATCAACCGATTCATCGTTACTCCAAACTATTATTGTGGGAATTGTGAATCTAACGTTTACAGTAGTAGCCATTCTCACTGTGGATCGTTTTGGACGTAAACCGCTGATGATTATTGGCTCCATAGGTATGGCTGTTAGTATGTTTGCCCTGGGAATGACCTTCTTTTTAGGCCAATCGGGTGGTGAACTCACTAAAGGTGAAGGCCTGGCTGCCCTTATTTTTATGCTTGTATACACTGCCGCTTTTGCCATGAGCTGGGGACCGGTATGTTGGGTTCTGCTCGCTGAAATTTTCCCGAACAGCATCCGTGGCGCTATGTCAATAGCAGTTGCTGCTCAATGGATTGCCAACTGGATTATTTCTTTAACCTTCCCGATGATGAACGACAATGTTTGGTTAACCGAGAAATTTAACCATGGTTTTTCATACTGGATTTATGGTTTAATGGGAATAATTTCTGCAGTTTTTATGTGGAAACTCGTACCCGAAACCAAAGGCAAAACATTAGAAGAAATGGAAAAACTCTGGAAGAAATAAAGGTTTTTGTATAGTTGAGTCTTTGTAAAAAGTGAGATAAAATCTCGTTTTCACCAGAATGATCTTTGAAAGTCAGTTAATTGTCACATTGAGCGGAGTCGAAATGCGATAATTAATTGACTTTTTACATACCCTCTTTACATCATATTTTTCTCAAACAACTCAATCATTTCGCCAGCAATACTAATATTTACAGGATGGTTGGGAAGGTTCCCCCGGGAGTACCAACCAGCTTCCGAAATTTCGTTTTCGTCAAGCCGGAGAGGTTGTAAATCATCGGCTTCTGCCCAGTAACCAATCATCATGGAGCCAGAAAAAGGCCAGGGCTGACTTTTATAATACCGGATATTTTTTACATCAATCCCAATTTCTTCTTTTACCTCGCGCACAACGGTTTCTTCGAGCGATTCGCCAATATCGACATATCCGGCAATCAACGAATAAAAATTCGACCGGAAATTTTTTCCACTGGCAAGTAAAATTTTATTCTTACAAGTGATGGCGACAATAACTGCCGGCGATATTTTAGGATAAAGGGTGGTTGCACAATCGGTACACTGGATTGCTCTTTCGGTAGTTTTAAGGGTTGTTTTACTACCGCAATTGCCGCAAAACCTGTTACTCGAATACCAACTCATCAACTGATGACCAAGAATGCTTATCCAGGCAATTTCTCTTCGTTTGTAATTCCGAAAGAAATTAATTTCCTCGTAAACAAATCCATCTTCGTTAACAACAGGGCACTCTAAAAGCAAAAAACAGGCTTTATCATCCAGGGTAAATAAAAAGATGGCATCCTGTATGGAACTAAACTCCGGCAAATCGCTTTTATGGGGGATCTCATTTTCATCTTCCTTTTTTACTACCAGCAGGCTATTGCTTTTATAGTATAAAATATAATCGCTTTCTCTTACTTCGGTAACAGTCGAAAATTCATTTCTAAAAATGTGCGGGGCAATATCGTGAAGCATATTGTTCTTTTTGTTGAATACTTATTTATGAGTCTAGTTCGTTATAAAACCGCTCTTATTAATAACACTTCAACAACCTCAGTGACCTAATTCTATTGGATGTTGAACCTGTTCAAACACTGTTTATCAATAAATAATATGGCTAACTGTTTTGCGATCGCAAATGTAACAAAGCAAAAGCGGTTATACAACTTTTGGTGAATTGGATGCGTTCGTTTTAGATCATCCTGCAACAATGCCAAAGTTTTTTAAATAATTATTATAACTGTTGGGTATTACTACTTTGCAGGAATAGAAAATCTAAATTCACTTCCCTTACCTAATTCACTTTCCACCCAGATTTTACCCTTGTGTTTTTCTACAAATTCTTTGCAAAGTAATAATCCTAACCCCGTACCACTTTCATTTTCTGTTCCTGAAATGAATGTCCTCTCATTAATTTTAAACAATTTATTCATAGTATTTTCAGTCATACCAATACCTGTGTCGCCAACCGAGATTATATTTTCATTATTTTGGAATATTGAAGTAATCTTAATATTTCCTCCTTTAGGTGTAAATTTTATTGCATTGGTAATTAGATTTCTCATAATGGTACTTAGCATATTTGGATCGGCATAAACAATCAAATTGCCGGGTATTAAAATATGGACCGAAATATTCTTTTCTTTTGCCAGATTCTTACATAAACTTTCATTTTCAACAACTAATTCTTTTAATACTATATCTTTTGGCTGATAGTCAATTCCTCCGGTCTGAGATCTCGACCATTCCAATAAATTCTCTAAAAGTTTATAGGCATCTTGTGCCGAAGAATGCATCATGCCAATAATTTCCTTCGTTTGGTACTGATTATACTCGCTACCTGAATTAACTAATGTTTCAGAAAAACCCAATATAGCATTAAACGGATTTTTTAAATCGTGCGCTATGATGTTAAAAAATTTATCCTTCGTTGCATTAAGCTCTTTCAATTTATTGTTTTTCGTTTCAATTTCGGCATTTATCAATATAATCTCATCTTTTTGTGTCGAAATCTCCTCGTTCATTTGCAGCAGTTCTTCATTTTTCTCTTCAATTTCTGCTTTTTGTTTGAATAGAATTATATTGGTTTGGTGTTTAAGCCTGGACCATCTAAATACAAAAAGAACAATTATTGACATCAATACAATACCCAGTATTAATGAAAATATAATTGTACGCTGTTGCTTTTTTTCTGCTGCCCCAATGGCTTCCCTCTTTTGTTGCCTTAATTCATTCGCTTGTTTCTCTTTCTCGTATTTAAATGTATATTCAAGACCGGTAATCTTCTTTATATTTTCTTCATTAAAAAGACTATCACCTAAATCTTTGTAAAGTTTATAATTAAGGAAAGCATTTTTATAATCGTTGGTAGCAGCATAAATTTCAGAGAGTTGATAATGAATGTCCTTTTGGCTTTCCAATAACTTCAATTCGTTTGCAATGGCTAAACTCTTTAAGGTATTGCTGAGAGAAGCTGAATATTTTTTTTGCTTCAGGAAGATGGTGCCAATTTTATTTAACGCTTCACATGCTGAACGTTTCTTTCCCGTGACTTCAGCGCTTTTAAGGGCCATTGAATAGTTTTCCATGGCCCTCTCATAATTCTCCCGTTGAAGGTAAAAGTCGCCTATGTATATCAGTGTGCTTATTGCAAGCAGTTTATCCCCTACTTCTTTATTTATGAATAATGCTTTCTGAAAGAATTCCAATGCCTTTGGATTTCCGGTCTTTAAATAAACATAGCCAATATTTGCCAATCCATTAGATATCTTTCGATTATCACTTTGTTGTTCAGCAATTTTCAGCGCTTTTTGGAAATATTCAAGTGCTTTCGGATAATCCGAGAGCGATACATATACATTTCCTACATTTATCAATCCTGTAAAAACAAGGGCGCCATCACTTTGCTTCTCCTTAATTTTTAAATATCTTTGAAAGTGATCAAGTGCCAGTGGATAATTCCCCTGATAGGCAAATATAATTCCCATACTATTTAAACAATTGGCCACTTCCGTTTTTTCATCCAACTTTTCAAAAAGATTAAGCGCTTTCCGGAAGCCTTCAATTGCCTCATCATAATTACCAATGCTCCGATAAATCATCGATATTTTCACCAGCCAGTTTGCTGTTTCTAATTTATCGTTTAAAGCTTCGTACATTATTATGCCTTTTTGATAGGTAGCAATTACCTTTGAATTTTCGCCCTGCGCTTTATAATATAACCCAAGGCTATTTAAACAATTAGCAATGCCGTTTACATATTTTATTTCTTCGGCAAGTTTCAATGCCTTTTGATAATAAGCATATGCTTTTGATGTATCATTTTTGGCGTACGACAATCCAATTAACCATATACTTACTACTTTCCCTTCGGAAAACTTCAGCTTATCTGACAGTTCTCCGGCCTGAGTGGCATAACTCCGCGATTTTTCGGCATTAACCTTATAAACATCGTAAGCAAGCCGGTTAAGTAAATTTACCTTAATGGTGTCCTCGGCATTATGCAATTTCAATACCCTTTCAAGACTATCCGATTTGGCAGACTGTGCATAAATAGTATCAACCATAAAAATTGACAAAAACAGAATCCCCACTAGTATTTTTCTATTCATCGAATTAATTATTATTTACACCTCCTGCAGCTGTTTTTAAACCACTCAACAATTCACAATAAGCTTGTACACCCAAAAATGCATTTTAGTTGCAAAGAAGGAGAAAACATACAAACAATTAAAAGATTTAATAAAGAATTTTAATCCCTGGAATATATACCTGGAATATAAAGCAGTGTTGTAAAAAATTTACTATGTATAGAAAACAAAGATGAATTCAGTGGATTATAACGAGCATATGAACGTCGTTTTTTTAAGCTTGTTGGCCTTAACATGTTATATCAACTTCTTCCCTTCCAGCAAATCGTAAAACGATTTTTTATAGGTATCACTGATAGGAATTATCTTTTGACCAATGTAGATGCGGTTTCGTTCTATTTTATTGATTTTATCGAGTGCCACAATGTACGATTTGTGAACCCGGCAGAATTGCCCTGTTGGTATAGCATCCTCAATTTTCTTAAAGTTTTGCAAGGTCATTATTCGAACCGTTGTAGTTTGAATAAGGAGGTAATCGCCCATTCCTTCGATAAACAGGATATCGGAGAAACGAACCTTTTCGAGATGAAATTCAGTTTTAACAAAAAAGAAATCGTCACTGGTTGATGCATTTGCGTTTTTGATGATTGGATTTTCCACAACAACTGGTTCGGCATGGGAGGCAAGCCGGTCAAAAGCTTTGTCAATGGCTTTAATAAAGCGCTCAAACGAAATAGGCTTCAGGAGGTAATCGAGCGCTTCGAGTTCAAACCCTTGTACGGCAAATTTATCGTAAGCAGTTGTAAATATTACCAAGGGCTTTTGCTTAATTATATTTAGCAGTTGAATGCCTGTTAGGTCGTCCATTTGAATATCGAGCAACAGCAAATCTACTTTGTTATGCTTCAGGAAATCGAGCGATTCCAGGGCATTATCAAATGTCTTGAGTAAATTTAAATACGGTATTTTTTGGGAATAGTCCCTTATTATATCTAAAGCCAATGGCTCGTCATCTATCGCAATGCAATCAATTTTCACGTTTTGGGAATTATTCTGAAACTTCAAGTTTTACATCAAATTTTTCGTCGTTATCTACAATTTCCAGTTTATATTTTTCCGGATAAATCAGTTCCAATCTCCGCTTTACATTTTGTAAACCTATTCCTCCCGAACTGTCTTTAACCCCAATATTTGTTTTCCGGTTAAATATTTCGAAAGTTAATAAACCGGAAGCACAATTCAATTTTATTATGATACCGGGTATTGCAACCGACTTATTTCCATGCTTAAAAGCGTTTTCAATAAATGGAATCAAAAGCATGGGGGCAATTAGCTTTCCGGAAGGGTCGCCCGTGATTTCAAATTTTACAAAATCTTTATGCTTTAGGCGAAGTTGCTGCAATTCAATAAAACTCTTTAGGTAAGTTATTTCCTTTTCGAGTAATACCCTTTCGGTGGTTGCATCGTAAAGCATATACCGCATAATGTCCGAAAGTCGCATTACTGCTTCGGGAGCTTCTGTGGAACGCTGGTAAACAAGCGAATAAATATTATTTAATGTATTAAAGAGGAAATGAGGGTTAACTTGTGTTCGTAAAAGAGCTAATTCGCTGGTTTTGTTTTGAGTGTCCAAATCGACACGGAGTTGTTTCGCCTGAAAAGCAATTTCTTCCTTTTGCTTAAGAATTTGGATATTTCGGAGAACCAGTTCTTCATTTTTGTTATTTAGTTCCTGGGTCCTGTCCTTTACTTTGCGCTCCAGAAGGGTTTTATCGCGCTTAAGTTTATGCTCCCGGCTGCGGATAAAAGAAACGGAAAAGACTATTAACATCATCGTTGCCAAAGAAATAAACCACCAGGTAAGATAAAACGGAGGAATAATAATAACCTTGATTTTTGCAGGTTCGGGATTCCAAATTCCATCAGCATTTGCTGCGGTTACCTTAAAAACATACTCGCCGGGTGGTAAGTTTGTATAGGTTGCAAACCGACGAGTTCCTGCATTATTCCAATCATCTTCAAACCCTTCCATTTTATACATAAAGGTACACCTCTCGGGCATATCGAAGCGTAACGCAGCAAATTCAAACGTAAAAACTTTATAACGGTAGTCTAAGGCAAGTTCCTGTGTATACGAAATGTTAATAGGCAGGAAAAGTCGCCCCCCTTCTTCAATAAGCTTATGGGAAGCACTGTCAACACATAAATTCCTTACTGGTAATAGATATTTGAGGGGCAATCGGGTCGGGGTTTATTTCTTCGGGAAAAAAGGTTGTGATCCCCTCGATTCCTCCAAAATACATTTTCCCATTTCGAGTCCGGGCATAGGCATTTGCATTGAATTCGCTTCCCTGTAAGCCATCGTTTGCGTAATAATTGGTAAATTTTTCGCTCATAGGATCGAAACAGGAAATTCCATTATTGGTACTTAGCCATAATTTATGCGATTCATCTTCGAGAATTCCATAGACAACATTGTTTATTAATCCATTTTTGTCAGTCCAATAGCGGAACTCGTCTTTTCGGGGATCGAACAACGAGAGGCCTCCTCCATGCGTTCCTACCCAAATATTACCTTTGTAATCTTCTAGAATACAGGATGCCTTGTTAGCAATAATTCCTTTCCCTCCCATCTTTTTCGAAAGATAGTGTGTCATTTTGTTTGTGGAAGGATTGAATCGGGTAATTGCGCCATCGGTCGAAATCCAATAATGACCATCCGAGGATTCTATAACCGCACGAACGGTATTGCTTACCAAACTATTTTCATTACCGGGAGAGTTCGTAAAATGAACAATTTTCCCGGTTTTAGGATCTAAAATATCTAAACCGGAAGAGCTGTGCGCAATTAGTATGTTTCCTTTCCGATCGATATTCATTGCCAGAATAAAGTTACTCGAAAGAGTATTCGAACGAGCAGGATCTGCAAAATAATGTTTCATCTTCCCGGTCTTCAGGTCCATAGAAATAACGCCAAACCCCATTGTTCCAATCCATAACGTATTAGATTTGTCACAATTTACCGAAATGACAATCACATTTTTTGCTTTAACAAAAGTATTTAGTTTTTCCTTATAATGAATAACCGAATTGGTAAGAGGATTGTAGCAATCAAGTCCTTCAAGATGCATGGCAAGCCATAATTTACCCGTATTATCTTCCGTCATCGCCCAACTAGAATTCCCGGCCAACGAATTGATATTTCCAGGCTGATGAGCAAGTAAACCGAATTTTTTCTGAAAAGGAGCATAGCGTATTACTCCTGAACCAAAAGTACCCAGCCATAGATTCTGCTGCTTATCGGTAAATGCGCCAAATACTAAATCGGTGGTAATTCCATTTGGATCAGAGGGATTATAACGCACTTGAACCAATTGCATTGTTTTTTTATTAAGATAGCTGAGATGGTAGCCTTCTGCCTGGAATAACAAATCGGTAGTCCAAATATTCCCGTTTTTATCTTCAAATATTTGCAAAATACCGGATGTGATCTCCGACCCCGGCTTAATAGAAACTCGAATAAAACTATCTGTTTTCTTTTCAAATTTATTTAATCCATTGGTAGTACCAATCCATATCACACCCTGTTTATCACAATAAAAGGATGAAATTTCGTTACCGGATATACTTTTCGGGTTTTGACTATTTAAATAACTCTTTAACGTTCTATTTTGTGGGTTAAAATAAACCAATCCCCGGATGGTACATATCCAGATACCATTTTGGTTGTCCTTATCAACAAAAGCAAATTGGCCCTTGCGATTCGTAATTTGTTTTTTATTAGGCAGAGGCGCGAGCAAATGATCATACGAAATTATCTCCGTTTTTTTTGATGCAAGATTATATCCAATAATCTCTTTCTCGGTAGCCATCCATATTATTTTCTTCGAATCGCCGGAAATAGAATAAACTGATTTGATTGCGTTTTTTGAATTTGGGTCCTGAAAGAAATATTCTTTTACAACTTTATTCTTTCCCGCATCCCAAACTAAAACATCGTGTGTAGAACCAAACCAGATATGATGATTCGCATCTTCAAAAAAAGTACGGAAGAATCTTGGTTTCTCGGGGTCCGGGTTCACAAATACCTGATCTGCCTTCCAGGTTTTTTTGTTCCATCTAAAAAGCCCCCTATCGGTCGAGATCCAGACAAATCCTTTTTGATCCTGCTTAACAAAACCCATCCAACGGAAAGGGAGCAACTCCTCTTTATCGGTGCTTGATGTAAGTATTTTTTTAAAACTTTCGTATTTAGGGCTATAAACGTTAATAATCCCATCGCCATTAACCATCCATAAATCGCCATCTCTATCTTCCATAAAAATGTGGGAAATCCAGTTATCCGAAATACTGGCTGAATCCTCAGGGTCGTTACGGTATATTTTAAAAGTTAATCCGTCGAATTTGTTCAAGCCATCCTGGGTACCAAACCACATGAAATTTTTGGAATCTTGGAAAATACTTAAAGTAACATTTTGAGATAATCCTTCATTGTTACTATAGCTTTTAAACCGAGGTGTTAATTCCTGCCCCGAAACAATTAAGTTTAACAAGGCACTTAACCATAATACTAATCCAATTCTGCACAAAATCATCCTCATATATTCCCGATTTTTGAAAAATCACCAAAAAATAGAATTTCACAAGGAGTATTCATAATCAAATCGATGTATTCGTTATTTGAGTCGGTAAATTACCTAAAAAAAACGACATAACGCTTTTAACTTGCCCTTTAGCCATTGTGGCTATAGCATGACTTTTATCATGGATAACTGGGGAAAACAAACCGGAATTTGATTGTTACACCGGATTGTTATCCTGTCTTATAGATTGGTTTTGCGATAGCTCCTTTCACACTATAATTTTACTTCACAATTTAAAATAAACTATAAGGAGGACAAAACATGAAAACATATTTTATTACTTGTGCCCTGGTAATTGCAGCACTTACTGTGAAAGCAAATACACCAAAACCCGATACAATGAATGTTAACAAAATTGAATCGGATAATTATGTTAAAACAACCAACGACGTATTGCATTGCTCTAAAATTACTTTTGGACCAACAAAAGCTAAATTAATTCTTGATAATGGCAGCAAAATAACCCTGATGAACAATGAATTGCTTGCCTACAAAAAAGATGGTAAAATATTTGAAAAAGTTCCCTTGTACTACAAAGACAAAAATACCAACCGTGTGGTATTTATGGAATTTCTTAAATATACCAATGGTATGAAATTATATAGATATCGCACCTATGAAGAAAGTTTTAACCCACCGGTGGAATTAAAATCGATGCAACCGGTTGAAAAATATTATGTTTTTAAAAACGGGAACTATCACCTGCAAATTGATAAAGCCAATTATAAAACTGTATTTGCATTTTTTGGAATTAACGCAACTTTAGAATAATCTGTAACCAGAATTTTAACGCCTTAACTATTAATTTTATGGAAACAATTACCGGATATATACCATCCAAAATTGCCATTCCTACTTCAAAAGGTTCGGAGTTTATTGATATCAGAGAAATAACCCGGATCGAAGCCGACAGAAGCTACAGTATGATTTATCTTCTAAATGGCCGCAGGTTAATGGTTTCGAGGTGCTTAAACGAGTATGATACCCTTTTAAATGACCGGAATTTCTTTCGGATTCACAACTCCCATCTAATTAACATGGAACATGTTAAAATATATGTAAGAGGCGATGGTGGATATATTGAAATGAACGACACCTCGGTTGTTCCAATAGCTCGACAACGGAAAGAATCGTTTTTGGAAGCCATGCACAGTTTATGTCTGTAAAAACATAATTCACAAAAAAACCTCATAAAGTAGAAACTTTATGAGGTTTTTTATTTTTAACAATTCATACTATCCGAGTTTTGCCAACGATTTCAATATGTTATCTTCAATTCTTTTCTGGACATTATCGGTTGTGGCCCTGTTGAACTTATCACCGGTAATATTTTCGAATAACTCGATATACCGCTCTGTAATTTCGCTTACAAAAGAGTCGGGCATATTTGGCATTACCTGACCTTCTTTCCCCTGAAAACCGTTTTCGATAAGCCACTGCCTAACAAATTCTTTCGACAATTGCTTTTGCTGCTCTCCTTTTGCAAGCCTTTCCTGATATCCCTCGGCATAAAAATAGCGTGAAGAATCGGGGGTATGAATTTCATCGATCAAATAAATTTTATCGTCTTTTTTTCCAAATTCATATTTAGTATCTACTAAAATCAAGCCTTTATCAGCTGCCATTTGAGTTCCACGGGCAAAAATACCTTGGGTATATTTCTCAAGTTGGGTATATTCTGCCTCGGAAACAATTCCCTGCGAAATTATTTCTTCGCGCGAAATATCCAAATCGTGGCCTTCATCGGCTTTTGTTGTAGGTGTAATAATAGGCTGAGGGAACTTCTCATTTTCGCGCATTCCCTCGGGAAGAGCGATGCCGCAAAGCGTGCGCTTTCCCGACTTATATTCGCGCCATGCATGACCGGTAAGATACCCTCTTATAACCATCTCTACTTTATAAGGAGTTACCTTATGGCCAATGGTTACCATAGGATCAGGAGAATCTATCTTCCAGTTAGGCACAATATCGGTTGTGGCATCCAAAAATTTGGCTGCAATTTGGTTAAGCACCTGACCTTTATAAGGAATTCCTTTCGGAAGAACCACATCGAATGCCGATATGCGATCGGAAACTACCATTACAAGATATTTGTCGTCGATATTGTATACATCTCTTACTTTACCAACATAGAGTCCCTTTTGTTTGGGCAGGGAAAACTGAGTTTTTGTAATTGCTTGTGTCATAGTATTTAAGATTTATCGTTTTTTAAATCGTTTGCGTCCTGGTATGCCTCAATAATATCTTTCACCAGTCGGTGTCTTACAATATCGCGGTTATCAAACATGATAGTAGAAATTCCGGAAACCTTAGTCAGTATTTTCAAAGCATAAACCAACCCGGAAGTTTCCCGTACCGGAAGGTCTATTTGTGTAACATCGCCGGTTACAATAAATTTTGCGTTTGGTCCCATCCGGGTAAGAAACATCTTCAACTGGTTAACCGTTGCATTTTGTGCCTCGTCGAGGATAACAAAAGCATTGTCGAGTGTTCGTCCGCGCATAAAAGCCAATGGCGCTATCTGAACAGTGCCGTCTTCAATTAACGATTCCAGTTTTTTGGGAGGAATCATATCATGCAAAGCATCGTACAAAGGTTGAAGGTATGGATCAAGTTTTTCTTTCATATCGCCGGGAAGAAATCCTAATCGCTCTCCTGCTTCAACTGCTGGCCGGGTAAGAACAATCCGTTTCACCATTTTACTTCGAAAAGCTTTAACTGCCAGGGCAATAGCGGTATATGTTTTACCGGTACCTGCCGGACCTACTGCAAAAAGCAAATCGTTGGTTTTAAAATCGTCTACCAACCGCCGCTGATTTACGGTACGAGCTTTTATTTCCTTGCCATTATTACCAAAAACAATAATATCGTCGTCGGGTTCACTCAATTGAACAGCTATTTCAACATCATCAATCAAAATCTGGTCAATATCCCGATCGGTTAAGGTATTGTGTTTTTGATAATAGGTGATAATCAAACCAACTTTGCGTTCAAAAATAGATACTTCAGCTTTATCGCCCATAGCTTTTATCTCGTTGCCCCGGGCAACCAGTTTAAGCTTTGGAAAGGCATTACGGATGCGTTCGTACCTTACATTATTCACTCCGTAGAGAATCACCGGATCGATGCCCTCCAAATAAATGAGCTTTTCAATCATATATTTCGTTCGATTATCATTACTTTTGGAAAATACAAATTAAACGTATTTTTTTAAGGATTGAAAATAGAGTTTTCACCAGTATGTCCATTGTAACACTTACCACCGATTGGAGACAAAACGATTTTTACGTTGGAGCTGTTAAGGGCACTATTCTTAAGCACTCTCCCCATACCAACGTGGTAGATTTAAACCATCAAATTGCTCCGTTTAATATTTCGATGGCTGCATTTGTAGTAAAAAATTCATACAGTTTTTTTCCCGAAGGCTCTGTTCATATTGTAGATGTAAGCGCTGAACCCACTGAAGAAAAAGGATATATTGCTTTAAAATATCACAATCATTTTTTTATTTGTGCAAACAACGGAATAATTGGGCTACTTTTTAAAGAGGATCCTGAAAAAGCTGTAAATATTGAAAAATACACCTTACTCTCCTCCCCTACTTTTTCAGGAATATCTGTTTTAGCTCCAGCCGCCGCTCATTTGGCCGATGGTGGAAATATTGAAGATTTAGGAACCTTAACTGTAGACCTTATTAAGCAAATTCCACTTCGTCCGGCAATTGACGAATCGGTAATTTCAGGCTCGGTAATTTATATCGACTCATACCAAAATGCCATAACCAATATTACAAAAGAACTGTTCGAACGAATTGGAAAAGGACGACAATTCGAAATTCTGGTACAAAGCAATTACTATAAAATTAAAAGGTTGAACCAATTTTACAACGAAACCAGCCCCGGTGAGCTATTAGGCCTGTTTAACTCGCTCGACTTACTTGAAATAGCTATTTACAGGGGCAATGCTGCCGAATTACTTAACCTGGGAATTAATTCTACTGTCCGAATTAAATTCAGCTAACAAACTGAATAACAACTAAATTGAAATAAAACTTTCTACTGGAAGAACTTAGGTAAGCTGAAAATTCAATTCGAATACTCGCTGATTTTTTCTGGTTGATAAATAATTTTATCTATCCGAAAGGTTTGTGTTCCTTCGTGCGTTTTAAACGAAACCGATTCCCCCGCCTTTTTACCTAACAATCCACAGCCCAGAGATGATAATACCGAAATAAACCCTTCGTCATTATTGGCATCTTGCGGATAAACCAATCGGAAGCTCATTGATTTATTATTTTCAGGAATATTACCTTCAACAAAAGAATTCATGGTAACAAAATCGGGAGAATATTTCAGCGAATCAATTTTTTTAGCTTTTTTAATTTCAATATTCAAAAAATTCAGCTCGTGAATGTTTGCATTTCTATCATCAAGCATTCGAAGGATTAGTGAGTTAAGTCTCGAGTAATCCAATTCTGTAACACTTATTTCACTTTTCATTGGGTTGGATTTTAAAAACATTACTCTTTTAATTAACGCTATCGATTATTTTAAACGCAGGGACGGTAGAAATATTTTA